>CAZYTQ010000103.1:7075-12217 GCA_964650135.1 uncultured Anaerolineaceae bacterium
TCGCTCGAATGGGCGGGTGCGGCCCTCCTCACGGGGACGGCCGCGCTGCGGATGGGTGCGGGACTCGCCACGCTCGCCCTGCCCGCGTCCCTCCAGCCGATGCTCGTGGGCAGGGTCCCGGAGCTCATGACGCTCGCCCTGCCCGAGACCGAGACCGGCTCGGTCGACGGCGATGCGGCGGCCCTGGTCATCGCCCGGCACGCCCATCGCGCGATGATCCTGGGTCCCGGCCTTCGGCCGGGACCGGCCACGGACCGGCTCGTGCTGCGGCTCCTGGAGGGTGCCGGCACCCCCGCGGAGCAGGGCGGTCCCGACGCGGAAGGTGTGCCTGCGCCCGCGGTCATCGACGCGACGGCGTTGCGCTCGCTGGCGACCATCGAGGAGTGGTGGGAGCGGCGCGTCCGACTGTGCGTCGTGACACCCCATCCGGGGGAGTTCGCGCGGCTCGACGGTTCAGCGGTCGGCGCCGATGATGACCAGCGCGAGGAACGTGCCGTCGCCGCCGCGGGTCGCTGGAGCGTGGTCGTGGTGCTCAAGGGCGCCCGCACCGTCGTGGCAGCGCCGGATGGCCGGGTGGCGGTCTCGCCGGTCAGCAACCCCGTGCTGGGCACCGGCGGCACCGGCGATGTCCTGTCGGGCGTCATCGCGTCGCTGCTGGCGCAGGGCGTGCCCACGTGGGAGGCGGCCTGCCTGGGCGTCTACCTGCATGCCGCGGTGGGCGAGCGGATGCGTGACCGCATCGGTGACGCCGGGCTGCTGGCCTCGGACCTCGTGGCCGACCTGCCACTCGCGCGACGGGACCTCGCCCGGCGCGTCAGCGATCGCCGCATCGGCTTCACGCCCCGGTGAGACCGCCCATCGAGGAGCAGCTGCGGGCCGCGGGCCTGCCGGCCCTGACCCGTCCGGTGTTCCTGGGTGTCGACACGGACGCCCTGGCGGGGAACCTACGCGTCATCCGCGCCCGGGTGCCGGCGACCACGGGTGTCTGGCCGGTGGTCAAGGCGGATGCCTACGGCCATGGCATCGAGGTCGCCAGCCGCTCGTTCGTGAATGGCGGCGCGGATGGGCTGTGCGTGGCGACCCTCGAGGAGGCCCGGGCCATCCGGGCCATCGGCATCGAGCTGCCCGTGCTGGTGCTCTATCGGGTCATGGTCCCGGACCTGCGCGAGGCGGCACGCGAGCGGTTCGAGATCGTCGTGTCCACCCTCGAGGATGCACGTGCCGTGGCCGGTGCCGCGGGCCCTGAGGTGGGATGGGCGGGACCGTCGCTCATCGTCCATGTCGAGGTCGAGACCGGGCTGATGCGCATGGGCATCCCGCTGGAGGAGCTGGCTGACGCGCTGGCCTGCCTGGACCGGCCGGGGATCGACGTGCGCTGCGTGTGGTCGCATCTCGCGACCCCCGAGGACCCGCTCACGACCGGGCGGCAGGTCCGCGTGCTCGAGGCAGCACACGCCCTGGCGAGACGATCCCGTCCGGAGGTCGGCTGGCATCTCGCCGCGTCCGGCGGTGTGCTGGCCGGGATGGGTGTGACCGGTGACCGGATCCGACCCGGTCTGCTCGCCTACGGCATCGTGCCCGATCTGGGCGACATCACGCCGCCGGCATGGCCGGACCTGCGGCCCGCGATGCGTCTCGTGGCGCGCATCCTGCGGGTGCTCGACGTGCCCGTGGGCACACGCGTGGGCTACGGTGGGACCTGGACCGCGACCCGGCCATCGCGCATCGCGACGCTGCCGGTGGGCTATGGCGATGGCGTGCCACGCGCCCAGTCGGGAGCGCCGGTGCTGGTCCATGGCCGCCGCGTGCCCATCGTGGGCGTGGTGGCGATGGATGGCCTCGCGGTCGACGTCACCGATGTGGCGGGTGTGGTGCCCGGGGATGAGGTGGTCCTGCTGGGCGGCCAGCAGGGCGCCCGCATCGATGCCCTGGAACTGGCGCGATGGCGCACCACGATCCCGTGGGAGGTGGTCACGGGCATGGCGCGGCGCCTGACCCGGGTGTACGATGCATCGGTCGGTCCTCTGGGCGTGCGGACGCAGACCGGCGAGTCCCTGGTCCTGCGATCGTGGTCGTGATGATCGTCGGATGGGCCGGCCACTCTGGGGGTGGCCACGGGTCCGAGGGCCGGTCCGATCCGGGTGCCGCGACCTGGGTTCGAGCTGCGAGGAGAACCGATGCCTGACCGGGTCCGGTCGCTGTCACGCGCGCGTGGCTCGAGGGGAGGCTGACATGGATACCGGACGCCTGCCCGAGCCGATCAGCCGCGAGGACCTCGTCGAGTTCGTGGCCCGGGAGATCCAGCTGCGTGGCCTGACGGGGCCGTCGATCATGTTCCTCGAGTCCAGCCGCGCCTATGGGCCGCTCGGCAGCCAGGCCATGTTGTTCTTCGATCCCGTCCTGCGCAGCCTGTTCGGCGGCGACCTCCGGGAGGCACAGCGTGTGCTGGCCGATGATGCCGGCATCGAGCGGCTCATCGAGCGCCTGGAGGAGGTCGACGAGGACCAGGTCCTCGACGCCTGAGGGGCGTCGGCGGGACCTCGGAGAGCCCCGGGTACCATGACCTGGTGAGCACGGGCACGCTCGCGTTCTTCACCATCGACCATGGGACCGCGTCCACCGCGGCCTCGCTCATCGCACCACTCGAGGGTCGCTTCCGACTGCTTGCCACGGGGACCGCCCCGCATGGCGCCGATGTCGACGCGATGCTCGAGGATCTCGTGCTGCGCGTCGAAGCCATCGAACCCGGGCTCCTCGAGCCGGCATCCGCGTGGCGTCGCTGGGCACGCCTCGAGAGCGTCACCCGGGGGCCCCGGCGCCTGCTGTGCATGGCCACGAGCGAGCGCGCGGCGGTCGACCTGCGGCGGCTCCTGGGTGGTCGTGGCTGGCTCATCACGGGTCGGGTGCTGGGCGGCCAGCTGGATCCGCTGGATGCGCTCGCGGCCTGTCTCGATCCGGACCTCGATGCCCTCGCGGTGGCCGCGGCGGGTCGGTCGGACGAGGAGCAGCGTCTGCGTGCCCGGCTGCTGCCGCTGCTCGCGACGGTCCGCGAGCGACGCCCCGACCTGCCACTGCTGGTCTGCGGACCAGGTGACTGGCCGATGCTCGAGGGGCCGGGTGTCCATGCGCTGCCACCCGCGGACACGCCGCTGGACGGAGATGACCCGGCGCTCGATGAGCTGCTGTCGGGAGCCGCACTGCCGGGGCTGGCCGACCCGGATGTCGACCTGCCGGACGGCCGACGGGTCATGGGCGCATCCGTGGCGACCCTCGCGGGTCTGCTCGACCGACGCATCGAGGCGGTGGACATCGGCCACTCGGGCGGGGTCCGGGTGCTGGCCGGGCCCGATGGCGTCGAGCGCCGGGTGTCGCTCGCCGACGCGGCGCTGGTGCCTGTGGATGCGCTCGATCACGACGAGCAGCTCGACGACATCGTGGGCTGGTCCACGCTGCGCGCCGACCCGGCATCGCTCGCGGACCGCTTCCGGAACCTGCGGCTGGCGCCGTGGCGGGACGTCGCAGGGGATGGTGCGCGTCTTCGGTCGGCGGCGCTCCGGGCGGCCCTTGGTCGTCTCGACGAGGCGTGGCGCGACGCCGGCGGTGCCCGCCCGGTGTCGGGTGACATGCTCATCTGCGGCGGCGGTGCGTTCGCGGCGGTGCCGGCCCCGGCAGCGGCGCTGGCGGTCGCGGACAGCATGCGTCGGCCGGGTGTGCGGACCTTGTTCCTGGATCACGCGCGCCTGCTCGGGCCCATCGGCGCCCTGCCCGACCAGGGCGATCGACGGCGCCTGTTGGTCGACCTGCTCGACGATGTGCTGCTGCCACTGGGCAGCGTCATCATCGTGGGCGATGGCCGGAGCGCAGGACGCACACCGGCGCTGCTCCGGGTGAGCAGCCGTCTCCAGCGCCAGGAGGTGGAGCTCGCGCCGGGTGGCCTGCATCTCGTGGACCTGCCGCCGGGCATGCCCGCCCACGTGGAGCTCGAGGGTCGCGAGGGAGGGGTGCTGGGCCTCCGATCCCGGCGCGTGGCGCTCGAGGTGGCTGGCGGGCTCGGTGGCCTGCTCGTGGACACCCGTGAGGTCCCCCTGCGGCTGCCGGACCGGCCGGAACGACGACGAGCGTTGCTGGAGGCCTGGGAGCGGCCGGTGTGGGGGAACGAGCCATGACGTTGCCGGCGATGCTGACCACCAGCTCCGAGGCATGGCGGCTGGTGCCCCTCGCGCCGGGCCCGCTGCTGGACCCGGATATCCAGCTGCGGCTGTGGCCGGGTGATCGTGCCCTCGTGTCACAGGGTGAGTCCGTGGGCATCGGCCAGCCGCTGCTGGAACGCCCGCGCGAGCGTCTCCGGCTGGACATCCCGCTGCGGGGCGAGCCGACGGACCTGGTGCCGGGCGCGGAGCTGGACATCGACCAGCTCCAGGTGGCCCGTGGCCGCCCACAGGTCCGACCCGGTGACCGGGTGACCCTGCTCTACGTGGGCGCGGACCGGGTGGCGCATGCCGTGGTCGCGCGTGACCCGACCACCGTGCTCTCACCGGTCAACGGCACCATCGTGGCGCTCGGCGCCGGACGGATCGTCGTGCGGGCGACCGGTCTCGGTCTGCGAGGGCCGGTCGGCTGGGGACGACCGGTCCAGGGACGTCTCATCATCGGTGTCGCCGGGCCCGACGAGGAGCTGCGTGCGAGCGCCATCGACATCGGGGCGGCGGGTGCCATCCTGGTCGCCGGAGCCCGGCTGGACATCGAGGCGCTGACCCGCGCGCGGGCCATCGGCGTGGCGGGCATCGTGTGTGGTGGCGTGGTGGCCCGTGAGCTGCGCCAGCTCGACGAATCCGATGCGCGTCAGCAGGCGGCGCTCCATGCCACCACGCCGTTCGCCATCCTCGCGCTCGATGGCTTCGGCCGACGACCCATCCCGGTGCGTGCGTGGGACATGTTGGTGGCCGCCACGACCGGTGAGCCGGTCGCCGTGATCCCGGAGGCACGCACGCTCGTCCTGCCACCCGGCACCAGCCCGGTGGGCGGACGCTGGACCCAGGATGCGGTCCGGGTCACGGCCGGCGAGGGGTCCGCGAGCGTGGGCCGGCTGGTGGGTCTCGCGGGCACGGTCCGCCGACCCGGGGGCAGCTACCTGCCGGCGGC
>CAZYTQ010000104.1:0-11884 GCA_964650135.1 uncultured Anaerolineaceae bacterium
CCATGCGCGTCCTTCGAGACTCCGCGATCCTTGCCCTCGGCACCGCGAGCTGGGGCTCGGTGAGCAGGCTCGTGGACGGCATGCCGCACGAGCCTGTTCCCACCGTGGTGTCGGTGGTTAGGGCCCGAGCCCTAGTCGCCATTGGACGGCCCAGACAGGCAGTCACCCTTCTGGAAAGCCTCCCGAACACGGACGATGACAGACTGGCGACCGCGCTCAAGCGCGTGGCGCTGACTCACGCGTATATGGTCGCTGGCCGAGTCGAAGACGCACGCGCCAACCTCGATACGTACTTTGACGAGCCGGACGGCCCGGAAGTCCCTCAATCCGTCGCCGAGGGCTACAGAACCATCATCGACGCTCGCGATGGCGGGTCGCTGGCCATCGCCTCAGAGGTGCTCTTACGTCTGGGTCAGAAGCACGCCCGCCTGGAGCTTCCATACTACGCTGCGGTCAGCTTCCACAATGCAGCCCTCGCCTCTTTCGCGCGCGGTCACTACGACTCATGCATGGCTCTGTGCGTCAGGAGTATTGAGCATTTCATCCGGACGCCACTAGCACACGGTGTCGACTCGACACATGCGCTCGCGGCGATTGCCGCGTTGGAGCTCGGCCACGACTCCAAGGCGGCGGCATACCTAGAGCTGGTTACCACCGACGAAGGAATGCCGGTCGATGCGCAGGCTCACTACGCGTGGGCAGCTGCTGCACACGGCGATACCGAGCAAGCTTGGATATATCTTGAACGGGCTGCCCGAACTGCCCTGGATGAACCAACGGAGCCAGGCGCGATTCCCGATGTGCAGTATGCCAAGGCTTTGGCGCACCTAGTCGGCGGTGACCTCGAAGCGGCCGCTGCCGCGCTTCTCGACGCAGAGCCGGCGTCCATGGAGATGGACGCCATCTGCCGGGATCACAGCATGGCGAGCTTGATAGCACTGGTGAAGGGCGACCTTGCAGAGGCGGCAAGGATTGCTTCGGCTGGTGCAGCAGCCGCCCATGCACAAGGCGCTGCTCACTGGCGTCGCTGGTCCGTGCTCATACTCGCTGTCGCGAGTCAGGATGCCGCGGCCTATCGCCACGCCCTGACGAGCGTCTTGGCATACAGTCAACTGTCGACGGATGCCTTGGCGGATGCGATCGCGTTGGGCCTGGGGATGGTCGCGCCAGTACCCACGTCCTTGCTGGAGCACATAAGGCAGCGGCCGGCACGTTGGCTACCAGCCCTGCGGCGCGCCCTTGGCAGCGGATTGGAAGCCACGGCACGCACCGCGGCAGTCCTACTCGCGACATACGGGACAATCGACGACGTCCCACAGCTTGCCCAGTATGAGCGCCGCCACACCAAGCAAGCTGGCCGGCGACAACTCGCCCGAACCCTCGCCAAGCGAACCAATCCAACGCTGATTCTTCACGACCTCGGGCGCGTCCGCATTGAACTCGGAAGCCGAATGCTGCAGGCGTCCCAGACCAGACGGCGTGCGTCTGCCCTGCTTGCTTTTCTAGCGACACGCCCGGAGCACGCGGCCACTCGTGAGCACGTCCTAGAAACGCTCTGGCCAAACCAGAGCCCGGACGGCGCGTCCAATAGTCTCCACCAGACATTGTTCTTCCTCCGCCGAGAGCTCGATCCGTGGTACGAGGAAGGCAGGGCAGTCGACTACGTGGTGATAGACGCAGACACCGTCTACTTGGACCCCGACATGGTCCTCGTGGATAGTGCGGCATTCGCCAGGCAGGCCTCGTCGGCCCTCGGGCGCGAGGGCATCGCGGAGGCGGGTCCGGCCATCCTGCGCGACTATCCCGCCAAGTTCGCCCTGGATTTCGAGTACGAGGACTGGGCCCCGGCGTGGCGCGATCGGCTTCACTCGCTCTACCTGGCGTTGGCACAGAGCACCAGCGAAGCCTTGATCCGGACGGGGCGGCCCCATGCGGGCATTGAACTGATAGGGCGGGCGCTCTCTCTCGACCCTGAGGCCTTCGAGTTGGAAGCGACGCTGGCGCGCGCTCTACTCGATGCCGGCGCATCCGCAGCCGCCGACCACCAGTATGCCCACTACGCCCGAGCGTACGAGGCGGAGTACGGCGAGGCCCCGCCGCCACTTGGTGAGAGACGGCGCAAAGCAGGCGAGGCGCATGATACGTAGTTCTACCTATACCTTCGGCCGACGCTCCACCCTATGGTCCTGCTGCACACCAGTACTTACGTACTTGGTGCGCTAGGACTCGGAACCGCGGTGATGGCAGACCCGAACTGGGCACGTTGGGTTGGCCGGAGCGACTCGTGCAACCGACCCGGTCGACGAAACGTTGGCCGGCGGCCGTGTGGCCGCCTTCACGGAAAAGGGGATTCCGATGAAGCCGGATTCAACAATCAAGCCTTGGTGATGGACGGCTAGTCGCCCGATTGGGGCCGTGATGGCACGGCCCGAAGGCCGACAGCCGCCCACCCGTCCAAGTCGCTTATAGCCGGATGGTCCTAGGACCATCCGGCTACGTTCATTTCCCCATCTGATAGGCATGATTGCCGCGCCTACGTATCGGTGGGGTGCAGTTAGTTCGCGTGACCAAGCCCGTCGGATTGTTGATTGCGTTGGTGACTATCGTCGCCTTCGCGATGTTCGCAGCTGCGGTCGTCCTGGCGCCCCCGGGCGCGCCGTTTGTGCAAGCCGAAGGCCTCATCGCGATGGCCTTCTGGGTCGTGCTAACGCTGGTGGCATCGGCGTCGCCCGTCAAGGCTCCTCGGGGCCCCGTTGTGAGCGTTTCCTCGACGCCGATACTTGCCGTGGGGTTTCTCGGCGGTCCAGCGGTGGCTGCTGTCGTGGCACTGCTGGGGACTTTCGAGAGGCGGGAGCTTCGAGGCACGGTGCCGTGGTACGGCACCCTGTACAACCATGCCGCGATAGTCATTGCGGCCATTGCAGCAGCAACCACATTCGTGGTGGTTGGAGGCGTCTCACCCGAGCACAGCCCCAGAGACGGCCTGGTGGCGTCGCTGATCGCAGGCCTTGTCTACTTTGCGATCAGCGAAGGGCTCAGTGGTATCGCGGTCGCCGTTCGGGATGGCCGGCGACTGAGTTCCGTGGTCCGCGCCGACCTCGCATCCTATGGGCTGGCGTTCCTGGGGCTGGTTCCGCTGGCGTGGCTGATGGCCTTCGCGTACGTGGACGTCGGCCCCCTGGTCATCGTGCTGTTCGCACTGCCGCTGTACACGACCCGCGCCGCGTACCAGTCGGTCGTCGAGATGCGGCACATGTTCACCCAGACGGTGCGCGCCCTCGCGTCCGCCATCGACGCCCGCGACCCGTCGACGAAGCGCCATTCGGAGCATGTGGCGGGAATCGCGGTCGAGATCGGCCACGAGATGGGGGTCAGCGAAGCAGATCTGGAGCGGCTGGAGTGGGGCGGGCTGTTCCATGACATCGGCAAGATCGGCATCCCTGACTCGGTGCTGCTCAAGCCTGGCCGCCTGGACAAGGACGAGCGGATGGCCATGAACAAGCATCCGGCCAAGGGCGCCGAGATCCTGGCCAATGCGGATCGGCTGCGACAGGTCGTGCCGCTCGTCCGCTATCACCACGAGTGGTACAACGGCAGCGGCTACCCGGACCGGCTCATCGGCGAGGAGATCCCGCTGCTCGCGCGCATCCTCGCGGTGGCGGACGCGTTCGAGGCGATGACCGCGGTGCGCCCATACCAGACCCGCCCCAAGAGTCTGTCGCAGGCGATGGACGAGCTGCGTCGCTGCGCGGGGACCCAGTTCGACCCGCGCGTCGTGGAGGCGTTCGCGCGGACGCCGACGGGTCGAGGGCTGGGCGAGATCTCGCTGGACCCCACGCGCAACGTGGGTCCGGCGACGGACCAGCTCCTGGCTCCGGGTCAACGGCCGGGCATCCGACCGGTGGGCCCCCAGGTGCCTGCCACCGGCGAGAGTCGCTGAGACCAGCACACCCCGAGGACGAGTCGCCGATCGATCCGACACGCCGGACGACCCGACCGACACGCCGGACGACCCGAGATGAACGCCGGGGATACCATCCATCGATGCCTCCTCGACACTCCCTGCTCACGGTCCACGCACACCCCGACGATGAGACGATCGCCACCGGTGGCGTGATGTCTCGGTACGCGCTTGCCGGCCATCGTGTGACGTGCGTGACATGCACGGGCGGTGAGCACGGCGAGATCGTGGTCCCCGAGATGGACACGCCGGAGAACCACGCCCGCTTGGCCACCATCCGCGCCGAGGAGCTGCGGCGGGCCCTCGAGCGCCTCGGGCCGATCGAGTCGCGCACCCTCGGCTATGTCGACTCCGGGATGATGGGAACACCAGAGAACGAAGGCCCCGACAGCTTCTGGCGGGCTGACGTCGATGCGGCGGCCGGGCGCCTGGTCCGCATCGTGCGCGAGCTTCGCCCACAGGTCATCGTCGGCTACAACGCGTACGGCGGCTATGGCCACCCGGACCACCTCCGCGCCGCACAGGTGGCGGTCCTGGCCTTCGAACGTGCCGGTGACCCGGCCTGGTATCCCGAGCAGCTCACCGACGGCCTCGCCCCTTGGCAACCCCTCAAGCGGTACGAGTCCGTGATGGACCTCACTCGTCGCCAGGAGATCGGGCAGCTGCTCCAGGAGCGCGGCATCCGGAGCTGGCTGCTCCCGGACCCCGACGAGACACGAGAGGCACGAGAGGCACGAGAGGCCCAGCTGGCACGCATGGCCGCCGCGATGGGGCCGAGGACGACCTCGGTCGATATCAGTGGTCAGATGGCCCGCAAGCTCGATGCGCTGCGCGAGCACGTCACACAGCTGGCCCCGGACAGCTTCTTCCTGGCGCTGACGGTCGAGGAATGGCAGACGTACCAGCCGACCGAGGATTTCACGCTCAGCGAGTCACGGGTGCCGGTGCGGATCCCCGAGGACGACCTCTTCGCCGGTCTTCCCAAGGAGTCCTGACCGGCGCCGCTACCAGTCGCTGATCCGCTTCGACTGCTTGCGGATCTCGTTCATGAGAGCGCGCCCGTCATCCCGCGCAGGATCGAGCAGGTTGGGCTGCGCCTGGTCATGGGTGAGGAAGGGATGGACACGCGTCTGGACCAGTCGGTCCCCGTGGAACGTGGCCTCCACCAGGATGCCCTCCATGGTCGCCGTGGACCAACTCTGGTCGAAGATGAAGTTGCCGAGCGAGTAGAACACCGGCATGCCGTCGATCTCACCGATGCCGCCGGGCACGTGTGCGTGAGCTCCGAGGACCAGGTCCACACCCAAGCGCCGCCACCGTGTCGCCAGCGCTTCCTGGTAGGCAGCCCGACCCCGACTGAACTCGATGCCCCAGTGGGGGAACACGATGAGCACATCGGCGCGTGCGCGTGCCGCCTTGATGGACTCGCGGACCTCCTTCGACTTGCAGTCGGCCGCCCCGGCGGATGTCTCGGTGGCATTCAGGTGCCCACGCGCGATCATGTTGCAGGACACGATGCCCACGGTCAGGCCCTTGACCTTGAGATATGCCGGCTTGGACGCCTGCTGGATGTCCTTCCCGGCACCCGCGTGCTTGATGCCGTACTTGTCCAGGGTCTTGAGCGTGTTGATCACGCCCGGCGCGCCGTAGTCCCGGATGTGGTTGTTGGCGAGGGACATGAAGTCGATACCGGCCCGCGAGAAGATCTCCGTGAGCGACGGTCGTCCGCTGAACCGCGTCCCGAACAGGTGGAACTCCCAGTTCGTGGGTGTCGGCTGCTCATGGTTGGCGATCGCCAGGTCCGCGTCCTTGACCAAGGCCCGGACGATCCCTCTTGGCCCCGACAGCTTGTAGATGGGCACGAGGTTCCCTTCGGCCCGCGGGCAGCTGGGGCAGATGTGGTGGCCGGTGACCCGGGCCGTGCCACCATCGAACGGGTAGTCCACGCCACGGCCACGCCGCACGACGCGCTCGTAGAGGCCACGGTCGGTGAACGAGTCACCGCCGGCCACCAACGTCCAGGTGTCGTCCTGTCGCCACGCCGCACCCGCCGTCGTCTGGACCTCGGCGACGAGCGGCCAACGGCCAAGCCGCTGCACACGGTCGTTGCCGAACAGCTGCCGCCCATCGATGCCCAGAGCTCGCACGCCCGGCACCACGTCCGAGGCTCGCAGGATGCCCAGCGTCCGGCCCTTCTTGACCGCCGCGATGATGGCCGCGGGGTCCGCCTCTCGCACGGAGTCGGCGACGCTGATGCCCAGCGCGCTCTCGATGGCCACGCGGTCGCCGGTGGGGATCATGACGCGCCGGTATGCGGACGATCGACCCCGCAGCGCGGCCACCAGGTCATCGCGGTCGATGCTCTCGCGTGTCTCCCAGAACCGGACGACCGGCACGAAGGGCATGTCCTGCAGCACGAGCGCCTCGGCGGGGCCCGCACAGGGGTCGCCGGGCGGCGGCTCCGATGGCGCCGCCGATGCGGCCGACAGGGACGAGGTCGGGGTCGGCGAGACACCCGGTGCGAGCGAGGCCGACGCAGGGCTGGCCTCGGGCAGTGGGCTGGGCGACGGACATGGCGTGGCCATGGGTCCTGCGGTCGGCGCGATGCTCGGCGGAGCGCCGGTCTCGATCGCTGCGGGCGGGATGCTGGGAGCCTCCTGCTCGAGCAGCGCGGGATCCCTGGGTGGCGCGTCGATCATCGCGCCTGCCGCGGGCGGCGCGGTCGATGGGCTGGGGCTGGGACCCCCCTCGATCGCCTCGAGCGTCTTGCTCAGGAAGCCGACGGCACCGATCGCGAACAGCGCCACGAACACGAGCACGAGGATCCGGGCGGCATCGGGTCGGCTCGCCCGACCGGATGGCTCGCCGGCGGGCGCACCGTGCGGGCTCGCCGGCGGCGGGTTGGTCCGGCGCACCGCGGACGTGTCGAGGTGGTCGGCGGACATCTGCTCGGGGCCCCCACGATGCGGACCGACGGGCCGACCGTGCGGCCGGGACCGGCCCGGTGGCGGTCATCAGGAATGGCGGACCCGACCGGATTCGAACCGGCGATCTCCAGCGTGACAGGCTGGCATGTTGGGCCGCTACACCACGGGTCCGCTGCGGCGAAGCCGGAGTGTAGCAGGAAGTCGCGCTATCCTCCGTGACCCATGCCTGACCTCATCGACCTCCGCTCCGACACCGTCACCCGGCCCACGCCCGAGATGCGCCGCGCGATGGCGGAGGCCGAGGTCGGGGACGATGTGTTCGAGGACGACACGACGGTCCAGGCGCTCGAGGAGCGGGCGGCTGATCTCCTGGGCAAGGAGGCCGGTCTGTTCGTGACCAGTGGCACGATGGGCAACCTCGTGAGCCAGATGGCGCACGTGCCGCGCGGCGGCGAGATCATCGCTGACGAGCGGTCACACACGGTGATCGATGAGGCGGCGGGACACGCCGTGGTCGTGGGCGCGTCCATCCGGACGTTGCGTTCCGACGCCGATGGTCGGATGGATCCCGCGGACATCCGTGCCGCGTTCCGGGACGGCGACGACATCCACGAACCCATCACCTCGCTGGTGATCCTCGAGAACTCCCACGCCCACTCCATGGGCCAGCCACTCCCGGCGGCCTATGTCGACACGGTCGCGGGGATCGCCCACGAACGGGGTGTCCCGCTCCACATCGACGGGGCGCGGCTGTTCAACGCCGCCGTGGCACTGGGCACGCCCGTGAGCGAGCTCGTCGCGCCAGCCGACTCGGTGACGTTCTGCCTGTCCAAGGGCCTCGGTTGCCCCGTGGGCTCGGTGGTCGTGGGCGGTCGCCCGTTCATCGCTCGTGCTCGCCGGGCTCGCAAGCTGCTCGGGGGTGGCCTGCGCCAGGTCGGCGTGCTCGCGGCGCCTGGTCTCGTGGCCCTCCGACCGGGCACGGACGGGATGATCGACCGGCTCGCCGAGGACCACCGGAATGCCCGCCGATTGGCCGATGGCCTGGCCGCCATCGACGGCATCAGCGACCTGGACCCGGAGCGGGCTGTGACCGACTTCGTCATCTTCCGGGTCGCCGACCGCGTGCGGTTCCTCGATGCGCTCGCACGGGAGGGCGTCCTGATGGTTCCCTGGGGCCGCGGTGACGAGGTCCGCGCGGTCACCCATCACGGCATCGAGGCACGGCATGTCGATCGTGCCGTGGAGGTCGCGGCGCGCGCCCTCGCCACCGCCCACGCCCGCGCCTGACCCGGAGACTCTGCATGCGAGATACCCTCGACGCGATCGCCCTGCCTGTCGTGATCACCGACGAGGACCGACGGCTGGCCACGATGGTGCGTGCGCATCTCGAGGACCTGCTCGAACGCGAGCCCGTCCTCGCGACCTATCTCGGCATCCACCACCTGGACGACCGGCTGGGTGACATGTCACGGGCCGCCCGGCTGGCGCTCATCGACGCCGAGCGGCGATATCTCGCGGACCTCGAGTCCATCGATCCGGAGGCGCTCTCGCCAGCGAACGCGCTGGAGCAGGAGCTCGCCATCCTGTCCACGAGACGTGCCATCTTCGACGGTGAGGTCCATCGAACATGGGAGCGCCGTGTCACCGCGGCCGAGGACATCGGGGACGCGGTCTTCCTCCTGTTCGCCCGCGACTTCGCGCCGCTCGCCGAGCGCCTGGTGACCATCACCGCCCGTCTCGAGGCCGCCCCGACCGCGTTCCGCCAGGTGCGAGACCGCCTGGGCGATGATCCGGTGGCGCTGTGGCTGCGTCTGGAGCTGGAGGCAGCCGAGAGCCTGCCGGGCTTCCTGGACATCATCAGGGACGCCGGACGGACGGAGCTCGGGGAGGATCCGCGACAGGCCAGGCTCGAGACTGCCGTGGACGCCACGAAGGCCGCCATCACCGACCACAAGAGATGGGTCGAGCAGCAGCTGCCCCGCGCCGGCGACCGGTTCGCACTCGGGCGAGACCATCTCGATGAGCTCATCGCGCTGCGAGCGTTCGATGGCCTGACGACCGACGCGATCCTGGCGATCGGCGAGGAGCAGCTCGCCTTCCATCACGCGGCCCGCCGGGCTGCCGCGACCGAGATCGACCCGGCGGCGTCCGAGGCCGAGGTGCTGGCGCGTGTCAAGGCGGAGCATCCGGCCACGTTCGAGGCCGCGCTCCGGGAGTATCGAGAGGTCATGGACCGGGCGCTCGCCTTCATCCGCGAGCGGGATATCGCATCCGTGCCCGCGGACGCACAGCTCGACGTGATCGAGACGCCCGAGTACCTGCGCAAGGTCACGCCCTTCGCGGCCTACTTCTCGCCCGCCGCGTTCGATCGGCCGCGCAGGGGCATCTATATCGTGACGCCCTCCGTGGATGATGATCCGGGTGCGATGCGCGAGCACAACCGGGCATCCATCTCGAACACCAGCATCCACGAGGCCTACCCGGGCCATCATCTCCAGCTCTCCGCGGCGCTCGAACGACCGACCATCACCCGGCTGCTGGTCGATGCCCCGGAGTTCGTCGAGGGCTGGGGCATGTACAGCGAGCAGCTGATGCGTGAGCAGGGCTTCGACGCGACACCGGCCCATCGGATGATGCTGGCGACGGACGCCATCTGGCGGGCGTGTCGGATCATCCTCGACATCCGTCTGCACCGCGGCGAGATCGGCGTGGACGATGCGATCGACTTCCTCATCGCGCACACCGGGTTCGAACGACCGAACGCGGAGGCGGAGGTCCACCGATATACCTCGACGCCGACCTACCAGCTCTCGTATCTCCTGGGCAAGGTCCAGATCCTCCAGCTGCGCGAGGACGAGCAGCGTCGCCTGGGAGATGCCTTCTCGCTGCGCGACTTCCACGATGCGCTGCTGTGGTCCGGCAGCATCCCGGTCAGCTTCCATCGACGCCTCCTCGCGGGCGAGGGTGGCGGACCCTTCCGACCGGATACCGGAGCCTGATGCAGGTCGTCCCGAGCATCGACCTGACCGGCGGCCGCTCCAGGCTCGTGTGGTGGCCGGGCGCCGGGTCCGGCTCCGGGACACCCACCGACCGACCGGATCGGATCGCACGCTCGCTGGTGGAGTCGGGTGCGCCGATGATCCATCTCGTGGACCTTGACGGAGCGCGTGCCGGGCGGCCCGTGGCCACGGACGCCATCGCCGAGGTCTCGCGGGTGGTCGCCGTCCCGCTCCAGGTCGCCGGCGGCATCGACGGACCCGAGCAGGTCGAGCTGGCCTTCGCGGCGGGCGCGACACGCGTCGTCGTGCCTGGCTGGGCCGTGGTCGAGGATCCGGATCGTCTGGCGGCATGTCTCGCCATCGCGGGTCACTGGATGGCCGTCGGCCTCGACGTGCGCGCCGACCGGCTTCGTGCCTACCCGTGGAAGCGGTTCCTGCCGCCGACCCTCGAGGAGCTCATCGCCGAGCTGCGAGCGCAGGGGGTCGCGCGCTTCGTGCTGTCACACGGTGGGGCCCGCCCGGAGGTGGATCTGCTGGCTCGACTGGTCACCACGGGCTCCGAGATCGTGGTCGCCGGCGGCATCGACGGACCGGCGATGCTCGAGCCACTCGAGCACGCAGGCGTCGACGCGGTCATCGTGGGCGAGGCCGTGTTCACGGGAGCCGTGTCACTCGCGCGCTGAACGCCCGCGTCACGTGGCGACGGTAACCGGATGGTCCCGCTGACAGTGTTACGGAAAGTTAATCGCTCCAGCGCATGTGGGGGTTGAGTCCGGCGCACCCCTCGGGTACTATCACGGCCAGTGCTGCTGGTCAGCATGACTGCCCCAGGCACAAGGTCATGGGTAGGTTGGGTTAGGGTAGCCGGTGCAGCCGGCGTGATAGATGCCCTTGTGACGTGGCAGACGACCGGACTTCGGTCCGGTTAGCCGGGACAGTGCAGACGACCCCGCTTCGGCGGGGTCGTCTCATTTCCTGTTGGTGGCGCGGCAGGCTATGGCGTCGCCAACAGGAGGCTGCAGGGATCCTCCACCGGGGCGCCGGTCGGCATCGCCGAGACATCGACGTCAGGAGGGGATGGGTCGACGCTGCCTGCGGCAAGAGGCGATGTGCCAGGGTCGGGGGACGCCGACGACGAGGCACCGGCGGACGCGAACGACACGGCGGTGCAGGTATCGGAGGCGCGGTCGGTCGAGCCGTGGGCTCCGAACGTGATGACGGCGCAGGCGTCCACGGAGCAGTCCACATCACCGGACGACCCCGTGGATACCGACGAGACATCCAACGTGACCGTGAACGACCCGTCGGCCGCCATGGGAGCCGTCGCCGCCGAGTCCGGGTTGCCCGGGCCGACCCATCTGAAGGCGCTGTACAGGCCGGGATCCGTGTAGTAGCCGGGCGCCGGGGTGATCGGCCCGAACACGACATAGACGCCGTTGCCGTTGTTGGCAGTCGGATCGAACCCGGCCCCGGTGATCGTCACCGTCGAGGTGCCTGCAGGAAGCGGGCCCGACGGCTCCAGGGCGATCGTTGGGCCATTCGCGGCCACGGGAACCACCATGACGCTGGCGAACGCCAGAGCCTGAGTCGTTGCGACGACCATGCGTCCGACCATCGAGCGCGACATGGGACCTCCCTGGGGGCGGAGCGATGTCGGTCCGACCGGCTCCTCCGCCCAAGGGTAGTCCGGCCCCCCATGGACGCTCCCGGCGGAGTCCGTCCCGGGCGGTCGTCCGGCTCGCTGCATCGAGTACGGGCACCCCCCTTGCTCAGGCTACCCTGTTGTCTCTTCTCATGCAGACCTGAGGACTCGGCGCAGGGAACGATCCATCGCGGTGTATCATCCATGTCCGCCCCGGGACGTCCCCGTGCCGGGTGACGGTGTGTCGTTGGGTGAGGTGCCGGGTGGTGGTCGAGGTCCAGACCCAGGAACACGGGACCATCCCCTTCTCGGCGCGCATCCGCGATGAGACACGCGACGACCACGAGCGCACCGA
>CAZYTQ010000105.1:0-11815 GCA_964650135.1 uncultured Anaerolineaceae bacterium
GCCATGCTCGACGCGGCGGAGGATGTGGCAGGGCTCCGGGATGGCACGCTCGGTCTGAAGTGGCCGAACGACATCGTGGCGGACGGCCCGGACGGGCTGCTGCGCAAGGTGGCGGGCGTCCTGGGTGAGGCGACGCTCGATGACGACCGCGTCGAGACGGCGGTCATCGGTATCGGGGTCAACGGCGACTGGCCCCTGGAGCTGTTCCCGGCGGATCTGGCGCCGTCCATGACCAGCCTTCGCGAGCTGTCCGGTGGCCGACCCATCGACCGGGACACGCTACTCGACGCATGGCTCGACCGGCTCGAGCCCCGATACGAGGCGCTCCGCGGCGGCCATTTCGACGCCGGTGGCTGGTCCTCTCGCCAGCGGACCACCGGCCACCAGGTGGAGGTCGATGGGCCGGGGGGCCGCACCGTCGCGCAGGCGCTCGGTGCCGACCCGGAGTCCGGAGCGCTGCTGGTCGCCGGATCCGATGGCGTGGCGCAACACATCGATGCCGGGGACGTCACACGCTGCAGGGTCGTGGCGCTGCCCGGCCTCGCGCGGAGGGCCTGAGCGCTCCGAGGCATCGTGCGACCGGAGGATCAGCATGGACGTGACTCGATCGTGGCGGAGCCTGGTGATCGCGCTGGTCGGCACGCTGTCGCTCGGTGCGGTCGCCCTGGCGCAGTCGCCGGGGGCGAGCGTCCCACCCGGAGCCGAGTCATCGGCCCAGCCTGCGGTCGACCTGGGGCGGTTCGCCTGGTTCGAGGTCATCGGTGGGGACGACCGGCCTGAGTCACTGTGCGTCGGGCGGTACGACGGGCGGGTGTTCGAGGCACAGCGCGCGGGGCCCGGATCACGTCTCCGCGCCGCGGGGCCGGTCGATGGCCAGATCCTTGCCTGGTGGCGGGATGGTGCGAGGTCGACCCTGGCGCTCGTCGACACCGCGACCGGTGCCAGCCGGGAGCTCCTGCGGACACGGCGCCGGATCACGGCTGCCGTCTTCGGGCCGGGCACGACGTTCTACTACGACACCGTCGATGACCGGGGAGCGGTCCTCTGGAAGGGGGATCACGGCACCCAGACCGTCGAACCGGAACGGGTCGGCAGGGGCACCGTCGTCACCAGGTTCGCCCTCAAGGCGTCTCCCGACCGCAGCGCCGTCGTGATCGCCGATCGTCGAGGCTCGGATGACCGACCCGACGGCACGACGTTCCGCGTCCTCGATACCGCGACCGACATCATCCGGCGTGTCCCCGGTCGTGCGGCCGACCTGGTCGGTCTGCTCGGTGACGAGGTCATCGTCTGGGACGAGCATCCGATGGGATGGCTCTCGTTCCCGCTCCGGGCCATCGCGCCGGATGGCAGCGACCGGCTCATCGTGGATCAGGAGGGCAGCTTCGGTGCCATCGTCGCGGCCGCTGACGGCAGTCCCCGGCTGGCCTTCGAGGGCGAGGACGAGGCTGGTCGCTACACGCTCTCGGTGGTGGCGGCTGGCCCGACGGCTCTCGCCGAAGTCCGCTACGCCGTCGACCACGGGCTGTCCGACCCACCCATCCAGCTTCTCTGGAATGACGGGATCCACGGCATCGAATCGCCGGGATACGTGCCGCTGATGCCCGACTCGATGGCCTACCAGCCACGCGGCGAGGACCTCGGCTCCGTCCCGCCGAGCCGACTGCTGGTGTCCCTCGATGGATCCGGCGACATCGACCTGGGCGTCCAGCCGATGGGGCCGACACCGGACGCCGGGTGCTGGTCACCGGATGGGGTGCCCTCGGCACCCTGACGCCGTCGGGCCGTCGTGCGGAGGACGGCCCATCGACCGGTCGTCCATCCATCGGCCGTTGGTGCGCGGACGCGCCACGGGGCGTGTAACGGATAGACTGCCGCGGTGTTCAGCAGAGGGAGAGGGCCCGAGGCGCAGCCACGTCCGGTACCGCTCGATGCGGATCGTCTCGCGGTGGAAGCCGCGCGTCGGGATCCGCTCCGGTTCGAGACGCTCTATCGGAAGTACGTGGCCCAGGTGTACAGCTTCGCCCTCTACGAGACCCGCGACCATCACGCTGCAGAGGATGTGACCGAGCAGGTGTTCCTGCGCGCCCTGCGCGCCCTGCCCCGCTTCCAGGAGCGCGGCGAGGACGAGGGGAGCACCTTCCGGGCGTGGCTGTTCCGGATCGCCCGCACGACCATCGCGAACGAGCGTCGACATGCCCGGCGCCACCCGGCCGCGCCCCTCGAGCAGGCCGCGACGCTGCAGGCGTCGGACGACCCCGCCGCCGCGGTGATCGCTCGTGACGAGGTCGGTCGTGCCTGGGCCGCCGTGGACCGGCTGCCCGACGACCGCCGCCAGGTGGTCGTGCTGCGCTTCGTGGAGGAGATGACCGCGCGGGAGATCGGCGAGGTCATGGGTCGCTCCGAGGGCTCCGTGCGGGTGCTGCTGCATCGGGCGCTCCGACAGGTGGCCACGGATCTGCGGCACCCCCGATCGTGAGCGCGCGTCACCACGAGCCCGATGAGGACGTCATCCAGCTCGACCTGTACCTCGACCGATTGCTGACCGGCGCGCCCCCCCGCACCGACGACCGGGCGATCCCGGTCGAGACCGACCTGCGGGAGGCCGCCGACCTGCTGGGCGCTGCCTTGGTGCGCTTCCATCCCTCGTTCCGCTTCGAGGAGCGGCTGGCCCGCCGACTGCGCGACGCCGCTCTCGACACCGAGGTGGTCGATCTCGCGAGGGACGCGGCCGCGGATGCCGCCCGGCACGCCACCCACGCGCGCGCCCCGATGGGCGTGGTCATCCCGCTGGGCATCGCGCCCGCCACCCCGGCCGTCTCCGCGACGCGCGCCCTGCTCGGCAGGCTGGGCCCCGACCGCTCGCGTGGTCGCCGGGTCGGTGGCGCCATCCTCGGCGGGGCCATCGCGTCGGGCGTCTCCATCGCCTCACTGGCTGGAGCGGCAGCGCTCGTGGCGTGGCGCCGTGGTCGCTCCGATACGGGCTGGGAGCGGGTGCTCTGATGCCCGTCAACCTGCCCTTCCGGCCACGCCGCGACTCGTTCCCGGCCGACCTCTGGACCCAGTGCCCGTCGTGTGGCGAGATGCTGTATCACAAGCAGCTCGAGAAGAACCTGCGCGTCTGCACCCGGTGCGAGCATCACTTCCGGCTGCGCGCGGACACCCGCCTGGATCTCCTCCTGGACCCCGGCACGTGGCAGGAGCGGGACGCGGATCTCATCTCGGTGGACGTGCTCGGGTTCGTGGACACCAAGGCGTATCCCGACCGGCTCAGCGCGGCCCAGCTCTCGACCGGTGCTCGGGACGCGGCGGTGCGGGGGGTGGGATCCATCGATGGCCATGCGCTATCGGTCTGTGTCATGGACTTCGCGTTCATGGGCGGCTCGATGGGCGCGGTCGTGGGCGAGAAGGTCACGCGTGCCGCGGAGGACGCCCTCGCCGAGCGCATCCCCCTGCTCGTCATCAGCGCCTCGGGCGGGGCCCGGATGCAGGAGGGCACCCTCGCCCTGATGCAGCTGGCACGCACGTGCGCAGCGCTCGCCCGGCTGGCCGCCGACGGGGTGCCCTATATCAGCCTCATGACGGATCCCACGACGGGTGGCGTGTTCGCGTCGTTCGCGGCGCTCGGTGACGTCAACCTCGCCGAGCCCGGGTCGCTCATCGGCTTCGCCGGGTCGCGTGTCGCGGCGGGCACGACAGGGGAGACGCTGCCGGAGGGGTTCCAGCGCGCCGAGTTCCTGTATCGCCACGGGTTCGTGGACCGCGTGGTGTCACGCGCCGAGCTGCGCCGGGAGCTGGTCACGCTGCTGGGCTATCTGCGAGCGGCCGAGCGGCCCGCCACGTACGGGGTGGCGGAGGCGACCGTCAGCGGCGACCCGACCATGGCCGTGCAGCTCCTGTCCGGCCGGAACGGCCGGGGGCACGCATGAGCGACCAGGCGACCCTCGTGGAGGCGGCGGACGCCGCCGCCGATCCCGCGGCGCAGCGCGCCCGGGTCTGGGCACGTGTCCAGCTGGCCCGCAACGTGCGTCGGCCGCACACGCTCGAGCTGGTCGGGCTCATGGCCGACGACGTCGTCGAGCTCCATGGCGATCGCACGTTCGGAGACGACGCCGCGATCGTGGGCGGCTTCGCCACCCTGGGCGACCAGCGCATCGTGTTCATCGGCCACCAGAAGGGTGCCGAGGTGGAGGAGAACATTCGGCGCAACTTCGGGATGCCGCATCCCGAGGGCTATCGCAAGGCGATGCGCCTGATGGCGCTCGCGGAGCGGCTCGGCCTGCCCGTGGTGACCTTCGTGGACACCCCGGGCGCCTCACCCGATGCGGCATCGGAGGAGCGCGGCCAGGCCGAGGCCATCGCTCGCTCGATCATGACCATGACCGGGCTGCGGGTGCCCATCGTGACCGTCATCACCGGTGAGGGTGGCTCGGGCGGTGCGCTCGCGGTGGCGGTCGGGGACGTCGTGCTCGCGCTCGAGAACGCCATCTACTCGGTCATCTCGCCCGAGGGCTGCGCGAGCATCCTGTGGCGGACCCCCGAGGCGGCCCAGGACGCCGCGGTCGCGATGCGCCTGACGGCCCGCGACCAGCTGGAGCTGGGCGTCGTGGACGAGGTCGTCGAGGAGCCCAGCGACGGTGCCCACACGGACCCGGCGGCGACCGCCCGCGCGCTCCGGGAGGCGATCCTGCGACATCTCTCGAGCCTGGTCGGCACGGCCCCGGATGCGCTGCTCGCGGCCCGACACGACCGATACCGGCGGATGGGCAGCGTGGCTTCCGCCACCCCGGTCCGACGACCACGACGCGAGCGCAGGGGCGTGGCCGAGCGACTGCGTGAGCTGCTCGCACCGGCTCGCCGCGAGGCAGGCGCGGAGGGCGCGGAGGGCGCGGAGGGCGCGTCGACATCCGGCGTCTCCCAGGACGACGCGGACCAGGACGGGAGCACGGCCGACGCGCCGCTCCACGAGGAGGTGTGAGTGGGGCGTGAGGTGATCCGGGTGGAGACGACCGGCACGGATGGACAGCCTGTGACCGTCGAGGCGACGGGTGCCTCGTTCGAGGACCTGGCACGGCTCGCGGATGAGGTGCTGCCGCCCCTCGTGGCGCGTCTCGGCGTGAGTGGCCTCGGCGAGATCGAGGTCCGGCACGATGACTGGCGTGTGCGATTGCGCCGCAGCGCGCCTGCTGGCCGTCCGGCACGTGCGGCCGGCGCCTCGTCCGGTCCGGGTGCCCATGCGTCCGGTCCGGGTGCCCATGCGTCCGGTCCGGGTGCCCATGCGTCGGGTCCGGGTGCCCCGGCGCCCGCCGGTCCCGCGTCCGGCCCGGCCAGCGCCATCGCCATGGGCGTCGTCCAGGCCTCGACCACCGAGCCGACCGCCAGCTCCCCCGCGGTGGGCTATCTCTCCTTCCGGGCGGATGTCGTCGTCGGCCACCGGGTCGCGCGTGGTGACGCCCTCGGCTGGGTGGATGTGCTCGGGGTCCGCCAGGAGGTCGTGGCACCCGTCGATGGTGTCATCGGCGAGCTCCTGGTGACGCCGGGTGACCCGGTGGAATACGGCCAGGCGCTCGTGCGGTTGCTGGCAGCCGACGCTCCCGCGTCGACACGGGTGGCCGACTGATGTTCGATCGCGTCCTCATCGCCAATCGGGGCGAGATCGCTCTGCGCATCCTGCGCGCCTGTCGTCGCATGGGCATCCAGGCGGTCGTCGCCTATAGCGAGGCCGACCGTGAGTCGCTCGCCGTCCAGCTCGCGGACGAGGCGATCTGCGTCGGCCCGGCGGAATCGCGGCGGAGCTATCTCTCGGCTGCCTCGATCCTGTCCGCCGCGCTCGTGACCGGCTGTGAGGCCATCCATCCGGGATACGGGTTCCTGTCAGAGGACGACGCGTTCGCGGAGATGACGCGCGCCCACGGACTGACCTTCATCGGGCCGCCACCCGAGGTGCTCGAGCGGTTCGCCTCCAAGGCGGGCACGCGGGAGCTGCTGGCCGCCCACGGGCTGCCCACCATCCCGGGCTCGACGGGCATGCTGCGTGATGATGCCCACGCCCTCGATGAGGCCGACCGTATCGGCTATCCCGTGCTCATCAAGCCCTCCGCGGGTGGTGGCGGGCGAGGCATGCGCATGGTGCGCACGGCCCGCGAGCTGCAGCAGGCCATCACGGTGTGTCGCTCCGAGGCACGCGCCGCGTTCGGTGATGACTCGCTGTATCTCGAGAAGTGGCTCCAGGACACCCGCCATGTCGAGGTTCAGGTGGTCGTCGACCGGTATGGCAACGGGGTGCACGTGGGTGAGCGCGACTGCTCGGTCCAGCGACGCCACCAGAAGATCGTGGAGGAGGCACCCAGCCCTGCCCTCGACCCCGCCTCGCGACAGGCACTCGCCGAGGAGGCGGTCCGGGCCGTGGTCGCCGCCGGCTACGAGAACCTGGGCACGCTCGAGTTCCTGGTCGACCAGGAGGGCAACGCGTACTTCATCGAGATCAACTGTCGCATCCAGGTGGAGCATCCGGTGACCGAGATGCTCTCGGGCATCGACCTCGTGGTGGAGCAGATCCGCCTCGCGGCAGGGGAGCCGCTGGGCTACACGCAGGCGGATGTCGAGCTGCGCGGTCATGCCATCGAGCTGCGCATCAACGCCGAGGATGTGCGCCACGACTTCCGGCCGGGTGCCGGTATCGTGGAGCGCTATCGCGTGCCGGGTGGCCCGGGGGTGCGCATGGACTCCCACCTGTACGCGGGCTACGACGTGCCACCCTTCTACGATTCGCTGCTGGGCAAGCTCGTGGTCTGGGGCGAGGATCGGACCGCGGCCATCGAGCGTGCCAAGGGCGCGCTCGATGAGCTGGTCGTCGATGGCATCATCACCAACATCGAGTTCCATCGGGCGCTCATGGACAGCCGTCCCTTCCTGGACGGCGCGTTCACCACGAACCTCATCGACCGGGTGGGCAGCGCGGCGTTCCTGGCATCGCCCGGGTCATGAGCGTGTCGCCCACCTGCGTGGCGGCCGCGACGCGCGTCCGCCCTGCCGCACCGCCATCCACGGAGGCACCATGACCGACGTGCCGGAGCGCCCCACGGTGCTCCTGACCACGACCCAGATCCAGGCGCTCATCCCGCATCGCTGGCCGTTCCTGCTCGTGGACCGGATCGTCGAGGAGGACCGCGAGCGCGGCTATATCCGGGGCGAGAAGGGCGTGACGGCGAGCGAGTGGTTCTTCCAGGGCCACTTCCCGCAGCTGCCCGTGATGCCCGGCGTGCTCCAGGTGGAGGCGCTCGCCCAGACGATGGCGGTGTACGTCGCCCGGACCGAGGGCTTCGGGGATCGCATCGGCCTATTCGCGGCCATCGACGAGGTCCGTTTCAAGCGCATCGTGCAGCCCGGTGACCGTCTCACCCTCGAGGTGACCATGGAGAAGCTGGGTCGCCGCATGGGTCGCGGCAGGGCCGCGGCCAGCGTCGACGGCGAGGTCGCCTGCGAGGGCGTCCTCTCGTTCATCATCCCGCCGGAAGGAGCACTTCGCTGATGGGTCTGTCGATCGCCGTGCTGAGCGATATCCACGGCAATGTCGCGGCGCTGGACGCCGCGGTCGCGGACATCGCGACACGCCGACCCGATCGGCTGTGGGTGGCCGGGGACCTGCTGTTCCAGGGTCCCCGACCTGCCGAGGTCGTGGCGCGGCTCCAGGAGCTCGAGCGCGCAGGTGCCTGGGTCATCTCCGGCAACACCGACATCGCGGTGACCGATGGTGACTTCACCGCGGCGTTCCCATGGCTGGACGAGGTGAGCACCTCCCAGCGCGATGCCGCGGAGTGGGCGCGAGACCAGCTGTCCGACGAGCAGCTCGACTGGGTGCGCCGACTGCCCGCCGAGCGACGCCTGTGGTCCGACGACGCGCTGGTGCTGCTGTGCCACGCCTCGCCCGGCAGCCAGACCGCCGGCCTGCCCGCGGACCTCGACCCCTCGACCACGGTGGAACGCGTCACCCGGACCGAGGCGCGCGTCATCTGCTGCGGCCATACGCACGTCGCGGACGTCCGCGAGCTGGGACGCAAGCTCATCGTCAACCCGGGGTCGTGTGGCTGGTCGTTCGATGGCGACCCGGCCGCCGGCTGGGCGATGGTGATCCTCGCGGACGGCGAGGCACCCACGGCCGAGCTGTACCGCACGAGCTATGACGCCCAGACCGTGGCGGAGGAGATCTCCGCGCGCGCCCTCGTCGGCGACGTGTATCGGGCGGCGACCGTGCGCACCGGGAGGTTCGTCCGGTGAGCGAAGGCCGACGCGTCGTCATCACCGGCTACGGCGCGGTCACACCCCTCGGCGCGCACGCCGAGACCTTCTGGCGGCATCTGGTCGCGGGCGAGTCGGGGATCCGGCCCATCATCGGCTTCGACGCATCGCGGGTGCCGGTGCGCATCGCGGGCGAGGTCCCCGACTTCGACGCCTCGGGGGTGCTCGACCGCAAGGAGATCCGACGCAACGACCGGACGACCCAGCTCACCCTGGTGGCGACCCGGGCCGCCATGGACATGGCCGGTCTGCCGGAGCGGCTCGACGATGCCGCCTCGCTGGAGACGGCGGTCGTCATCGGCTCCGGGCTGGGTGGCACAGGCTCGCTCATCGAGCAGATCAGCACCAACGCCACCCGGGGACCCGACCGGCTGAGCCCGTTCTTCATCCCCATGGCCATCGGCAACATGGCTGCCGGCCAGGTGAGCATCAGCTTCAACGCTCGCGGGCCCAACTTCGCGACCACGAGCGCGTGTGCGAGCGGTGGTCACGCCATCGGGGAAGCCGCCGAGATGATCCTGCGCGGCGACGCCGAGATGGCCTGGGCGGGCGGCGCGGAGGCGACCGTGTACGAGGCGACCGTGGGTGGCTTCGCGGCCATGCGGGCGCTGTCCACGCGCAACGACGACCCAGCGGGGGCCAGTCGGCCATTCGACAGCGGCAGGGATGGGTTCGTGCTGGCCGAAGGCGCCGCCACGCTCGTGTTGGAGGAGCTGGGTCATGCCCAGGCTCGTGGCGCGACCATCCTCGCGGAGCTGTGCGGCTACGCGGCGTCGGCGGATGCGAGCCACATCACGGCGCCGGCACCCGGCGGCGAGGGGGCGCTCCGCGCGGCACGCCGAGCGCTCCACAAGGCGGCCATGACCGCCGACGAGATCGATGTCGTGTCGGCCCACGCCACGAGCACACCGGCGGGTGACATGGAGGAGCTGGCGGCCATCCGCTCGCTCCTGGGCGAGCGCGCCCCCCGGGTATCCGTCACGGCCACCAAGAGCGCCATCGGTCACACGCTGGGCGCCGCGGGCGCCATCGCGATCGTCACGATGCTCATGGCGATGCGCGACGGCGTGATCCCCCCGACGCTCAACCTGACCGATCCCGACCCGGGCGTGGGCGACATGGACCTGACACCGCTGGTGGCGCGGCAGCGCGACGTGCGGGTGGCCCTCGTCAACGCGTTCGGGTTCGGTGGACAGAACTCGGCCGTCGTCATCCGTCGCTGGGACCACGCGTGAGGGACCCGACGGGCGAGGAGCCGCTCGACGCCCGCGCGGGCGACCGTGGTGGCGAATCGGCGACCGGTGGAGCACCCGCGGCCGGATCGGCCACCGCGAACGCCGCCGCCGTCGAGGCGCTCATCGTGCTCATCGACCGTCTCGAGCCGCTCCTCGAGCGGTCGGGCCTCGCCGAGCTGGAGGTGGGTGCCGGGAGCACCACCATCGTCCTGCGCTCGCCCGGCGCCATCGCGCCCGCGCCTGCCGAGGCCGTCATCCCGGACCCTGGGGTGTCATCGTCAAGCGCCGCGGACACGAGGACCCATGCCGTGGCCGAGGAACCGCCGAGCGGCCTGCGACCCGTGATGGCGCCGCTGACCGGCGTGTTCTACCTCTCTCCGTCGCCGGGTGCAGCGCCCTACGTCAAGATCGGCAGCGAGGTCATCGCTGGCCAGGTCATCGGCCTGCTGGAGGCCATGAAGCTGTTCAACGAGATCAAGAGCGATGTCACGGGCGTGGTGCGTCGGATCGCCGCGGAGCATGGCGCGCTGGTCAAGACACGCCAGACACTGATCGAGGTGGAGCCGACGTGAACCCGCCACGCAGCGTGCGTATCACCGGGTGGGGTGCCTACGCTCCGCCGAACGTGCTCACCAACGATGACCTGACAGAGCTCGTCGACACCTCCGACGAGTGGATCGCGAGTCGAACCGGGATCCGGGAGCGTCGTGTGGCCGGCCCGCAGGAGACCACCGCGACGATGGCCGCCACGGCTGGCCGTCGAGCCATCGCGGTCGCGGGTGTCGACCCCGCCGAGGTGGACCTCATCATCGTGGCGACCCTCACGCCGGACCACCTGACGCCGGCCACGGCCGTGCTGGTCAAGGAGGCCGTGGGCACGCCACGGGCCGCCGCCTTCGATATCGGTGCCGCGTGCTCGGGCTTCGTGTATGCCTACGCCACCGCCCACGCCTATGTCGCCGGTGGGCTCTCCCGGCACGCGCTGGTCATCGGCTCGGAGGTCCTCACGCGGTTCCTCGACTGGACCGATCGCAACACCTGCGTCCTGTTCGGTGACGGCGCGGGGGCCGTGCTGCTGTCCGCGTCGGACGTGGAGGGGGGCGGACTCGCGGGTCTGGAGCTCACGGCCGATCCCGAGGGAGCCTGGCGGCTCTGGATCCCGGCCGGCGGCAGCCGCCGGCCGACGACGCCCGAGGCGCTCAGGGGTGCCGAGCAGTACCTGCGCATGGACGGCCGCGAGACCTATCGATACGCCACCCGGACGATCGCGTCGACCGCGCTGGCGGCCATCCACAAGGCCGGCTGGACGCCCGACCAGGTCGACCTGTTCGTGCCCCACCAGGCGAACGTGCGCATCATCGACTCCGTCGCGAGGAGCCTGGGTATCGACATGTCGCGCATCTATCTCGATCTCGATCGCTACGGCAACACATCGGCGGCATCCGTGCCCATCGCGCTCGCGGAGGCGGTCGGCGAGGGGCGGGTGCAGCCGGGCAGCAAGGTCGTCTTCGTGGCGTTCGGTGCCGGCTTCACGAGCGGCGCCGCGGCGATCACATGGACCGCCGATCCCGCGGACGGCGCACGGGCCGCGTCGGTCCCCGATGACACGACCATCCGGCCACCCACCGACTGGGATGCCGGCAACCCCGTGCCCGGACCCCTGGCGGCGATCCTGGCACGCAGGCAGCAGGAGGGCTCGGCATGATCGACCTCACCGGCCAGGTGGCCGTGGTGACGGGTGGCTCGCGAGGGATCGGGCGAGCGGTGGTGCTGCGACTCGCGGCCCAGGGTGCCGACGTCGCGTTCAGCTTCCGGGGCAACACCGCGGCAGCGGAGGCCACCGCGGCCGCCGTCAAGAAGCAGGGTCGCCGGGCGCTCGCGGTCCAGGCCGACGTGACCCAGCCGGAGGCGGCCGACGCGCTCATCAAGACGACCATCGAGACCCTGGGCAAGGTGGACATCCTGGTCAACAACGCGGGGATCACCCGTGACGACCTCATCATGCGCATGGGCATCGACGCCTGGCGCGAGGTCCTCGAGACCAACCTGTTCGGTGCGTTCTACACCCTGAAGGCGGTCACCCGCCCGATGCTCAAGGCGCGTTCCGGGCGGATCATCAACATCACCAGCGTGTCCGGGCAGGCGGGCCAGATGGGCCAGGCCAACTATTCATCGGCCAAGGCGGGCCTCATCGGCCTGACCAAGGCGGCGGCACGCGAGCTGGCCAGCAGGGGCATCACCGTCAACGCGGTCGCGCCCGGGTTCGTGCTCACCGAGCTGAC
>CAZYTQ010000106.1:0-10697 GCA_964650135.1 uncultured Anaerolineaceae bacterium
GGCTTGCTGGCCGCCATCACAGCGGATCGGATGCGTCCGCCCCGCCGCCGGCTATCGGTGGACCGGTGGGGCGGATCGTCAGGATCCGCCGCGGCGGCCGGGCCTCGGGGCCGGCGGGTGCTGCCACCTGTCGGGCCGCCAGGGTCCGCTGCGGAGCGGCAGTCCGCCGCGGAGCGGCAGCCCGCCACGTGCCTGCGGTGCACCACGGGTCGCCCCGCCGGCAGCCATCCCGCGACCCGTGATGCCCCCCGATCTGCGTCGGGTGGGTGCCCTCCCGTCTGCCCTCGCGCCGATCCACGGCCGGCCGGTGCCCGATCCCAGGCCCCTGGCCCGTCCAAACGGCATCGGATGCTTCCGGTGGATGACTCTTCCGCCAGACGGATGACCTTGACGATCGTGGCGTGCGATGGCGGGTGGGAGGGTCGCCATGGGGACCACCGACGACCCCTCCGATCGTCCTGCGCTCGGTCCCATGACGCGTGGGCGTCATATCTGCCCGGTCGCTCGGTCGTCCGGCCCACCAGCCAAGGGGTGGAGCATGACCGGCCGGTGATTTGGACGACCCAGTTGCCCACCGTCATCCACCTGGCGCAAGAACCGTCCACCACGTGGAGGTCGCTCGCAGACCGATCGACATTCGATCGACAATCATCGATACTCGATCGATGAACACGCTCGTCACCCGGCTCGCGTCGCGGTTCGGCGAGGGCAGTCCCGAGGTGGCGTACCTGGTCGTCCCGTACGCGATGGCCGCGATCCTATTCATCGGGTGCGGTCAGGTGGCCCTGCTCGCCGTCTGGCGACTGCTGTCCATGGTCAGCGGTGGGGTCATCTTCACCCGCCGCGCCGTGCGCTGGGTGAACCTGATCATCACCAGCGCGGTCGTCGCCACGCTGCTGACGACGGGCGTCCTGGTCCAGATGCTGTTCTTCTTCATCCCGGGCGGTCCGGGACCCGTGGTCTTCTTCCTGGCCGCCGCCATCGCTGCCGGCGTCACCATCGTGCTGCTCATGGTCGTCATGCGAGGCCTGCTCGTCCTGGCCACCGCCGACCGCACCGAGCTGGAGGGTGTCATCTGATGGCCGTCGTCGTCGACCTCGACGTGATGCTCGCCCGCCGCAGGATGTCCGTGGGCGATTTCGCCAAGGCGGTCGGTATCACTCCCGCGAACGTGGCAGTGCTCAAGAACGGGCGCGCCCGAGCCATCCGCTTCTCCACCCTCGATGCCATCTGCCGGGTCCTCGACTGCCAGCCGGGCGACATCCTCCGCTGGGTGCCTGATCCACCCGCCTGAGGGCTACCGCCGGGCCACCCATGACGGATGCCGTTCGCCCCGGGCGGTCGCACCTGGAGCGGCGACCGCACTTGACGATAATGTGTGTCACACGGTATCGTGCGGCACATGGACGAGACCGAGCTGCTCGCGCTCCACCTCCAGGAGCTCCGCCGGGGCACCGTGGTCGTGGCCTGCCTGGTCGCATTGCGCACGCCGGACTACGGCTATGCGCTGCTGCGACGGCTCGAGGAGGCCGGCGTACCGAGCGACGCCAACACGATCTATCCGCTGCTGCGGCGACTCGAATCGCGGGGGCTGCTGACGAGTGCGTGGGACACGGGAGAGAGCCGGCCTCGGAAGTTCTATCGCACCTCCGCCGCGGGGGCCGCGCTCGCCGATCGCCTGCTCGTGGAGATGGACCGACTCACTGGAGGCTTGCACATCCTGACGGGAGGACCCGACCGATGACCGCACTGACCGACCGATATCTGGGCGTCGTGCTCGACGCCGTGCCCGGTCCACAGCGATCCGACATCGAGCGTGAGCTGCGCTCATCCATCGGCGACGCCCTCGACGACCGGATCGCCGCGGGCGAGACCCCCGAGCGCGCCGAGACCGAGGTCCTCGAGGGCCTGGGTGACCCGACCTCCCTGGCGACCCGGCTGACGGGACGCCCTACCTCGCTCATCGGTCCCGAGCTGTTCCAACCCTGGCGCCAGGTGGTCAGCGCGCTGCTGGTCATCGTGGTGCCCCTGTTCGGTGGTCTGCTCGCGATCATCGCCCTCACCAGCGGGGAGGGCATCCTCGGTGCGCTGGGGGCCGGTATCGGGGGCGCGATCCAGGCCGTCGTCCACATCGCGTTCTGGGTGACCGTCGTGTTCGCGCTCGTCGAGCGATATGGCACGAGCCGCGACCCACGGGCCGCCCTGGGCCTGCCGAGCGGCCGCTGGACGGTGGGTCGGCTGCCCGCGCCGATGACCGCGCGCATGAGTGCCAGCGACCTCGTCACGGAGCTGCTCACGAGCATCCTGTGCATCGGGGGGCTGGTGGTGCTCGCCCAGGTCCAGGTGACCGTGGATGGCCACACGGTGCCGCTGCTGGCGGCCGACTTCCGGGAGCCGTGGCTGCCGTTCCTCGTCCTGGTGCTCGCGGCGCTGGCGGCGCTCCAGGTCGTGGTCTACGCGGCGGGTCGCTGGACGATGCGTCTCGCCCTGGTCCACGCCGGGATCCAGCTCGCCTTCACGGTCCCGGTGGTCATCCTTGCGCTCCAGGGACGGATCATCGACCCCGCGTTCGCCCAGGAGGTCGGTTGGCCGGCGCTCGCGGCGGGGGACGGCGTCGCGATGGCGTCCGTGGCGGTCGTGGTGACGCTGGTCACCGCGTGGGACATCCTCGACGCGTTCCGGAAGGCGCGCCGCGTGGCCTGATCCGTCAGCCGACCAGCATCCGCAAGGCGACGATGGTGCCCACGGTGACCACGGCAGCCCGGAGCACGGGTGCCGGCAGTCGTCGTCCGACCGTGGCGCCCAGCTGACCGCCGATGACGGAGCCGATGGCGAGCAGGAAGGCGACCTGGTAGTCCACCGGCGCCACGAGGATGAACAGGACCGCGGCAACCGCGTTGACCACGCCCGCGAGGACGTTCTTGAGACCGTTCAGACGCTGCAGGTCGTCGGTCAGGAGGATCGCCAGGAGCGCGATGAGGATGACCCCCTGCGCCGCGCCGAAGTAGCCGCCGTAGATGCCCGTCAGGAACACCGCCACGGTGAGCGCGAGGGGATGACCGGCCTCCGCGCCGCGTCGCCGCGCCATGTAGCGGGCGAGTCGTGGTTGCACCGCCATCAACAGGCACGCGAACAGGATGAGGAACGGGACGATCGCCTCGAACGCGCTCTCGGGCGCGACCAGGAGCAGCACCCCACCCGTCAGACCGCCTGCCCCGGCGGCGAGGCCGTAGCGGATGACACGTGACCGCTGGCCGACGAGCTCGCGTCGATAGCCGATCGCGCCGCTGATGGAGCCCGGCACCAGACCCAGCGTGTTCGAGACGTTCGCGACCACGGGTGGGTAGCCGAAGGCGAGCAGGGTGGGGAACGTGATGAGCGAGCCGGAGCCGACGATGGTGTTGATGGCGCCTGCCGCCATGCCCGCGAGCACGATGGCGATGATCTCGACGGGCGTCATGCGATGGCAGGGCTCACGTCGATCGATGGTAGTCGAGCGCCGGACGAGCCGCGCTCCGGCCATGTCCCGGGCGACCGGGTGCGCGGCTCAGGGCTCCGGGCTTGGCTCCGGGCTTGGCTCCGGGGTGGGCTCAGGTGTCGGGGTCGGGACGGGATCACCAGGCTCGAGGATGAGCAGCGGCACCCGCAGGGTCCGGTGGATCTCGCCATCGGTGGCCCGGATGACGACGACCTGCTCGCCACGTCGAGCGCTGTCGCTCGCCTCCATACGCAGCCGATCGCCGTCGAGCCGCGCGCTGACGCCATCGGGTCGGTCCTCGACCGATAGCGCGATGCGTGCGGTGTGGCCATGCAGCCGCCGCCGGCCGATGGTGACGACCTTGTCGCTGCCGCCCCGTCGGAGGACGATGGGCTCCCTGCCCACCAGCTCGAACACCGGTGGTGGCTGGAGCGCGCGCAGGTCGACCCGCGGCTCCTTGACCGCGTCCCGGTCGCGACCGCGCTGGTAGTCGCGCTTCCCTGCATGGACGAGTGCCTGGCGGACCTGGCCCGGCTTGGCGTTGGGATGGGCCCGGAGGTACCACAGCACCGCCGCGGTCACCATGGGCGCCGCGAACGAGGTGCCCGTGGCACGCGTGTACGAGCCACCGAGATAGGTGGTCCAGATGCAGGTGCCGGGTGCGACCAGGTCGATGGCCCCGCCGTTGTTGGAGTAGCTCGCGAACCGGTCGTCCCGCTCACGCGCGGCGCTGCCGCAGGCGCGTCGGTCACGGCGGTCGCCGCCGGGCTTGCCATCGAAGTCGCTCATCGCCGAGACACCGATCGCCTCTGACAGTGCCGCGGGCATCCGGTCGCCGACCGGCCGACCCTGGTTCCCCGCGGCTCCGACCACGACGGTCCCCTGGCGCACGATGCGACAGATGCCGCGCTGGAACACGTTCGCCCCGGCGCGAGCGCAGTCGCCGTCGAGGTCGCGCAGGGGTGCCTGCGCACGGAACGTGAGGGACATGTTGACCGCCTCGAAGAAGGGTCGTGACGGATCACGCTCGTGCCGCTTGCCGGCGATCCAGTCGAGGGCGCACAGGTGGTTGGAGGGACGGGATCGGGCCCGGCCGTCGAACACGCGTACGGACCACACCCGGGCACCGGGCGCGAGCCCGACCACGCCCTTGTGGTCGTCCTTCGCCGCGATGATGCCGGCGACCGCGGTGCCGTGGCCGTACCCGTCCTTCCATGACCCCGAGCGACTGCAATCCTTGCCGCCCGCGACCTTGAGATCCGGGTGTGGCGAGACACCCGTATCCACCACGGCGACATCGGCATCCACGCGCCCGCGTCGCCTACCCGTGCCCACGAGGGGGTCGAGGGACCGGACGCCGAGCCGCTCGATGATCAGGGACCGACCCTGGCGTGGCTTGCGACGCCGTCCCGGCCGGCCCGCGACAGCGGTGGGATCCACGACCAGCTCGTGCGCATGGGCCTGGAGCTGGTCGTCCTGCACCGAGACGACCCCGGGCATGCGCTCGACACGGGCACGCTCGCGCGGTGTGAGCGTGGTCGTGACGGCACGACCGATGACGCCGAACGTCAGGTCCGGCACGATGCCCAGGCCCCGGGCCTGGCTGCGGATGGTGCTCCGGGCGCGGGTGATGTCCGCAGCGACGAACCGGCTGCTCCGGTCCGCGACGCCCCGGCCGTCCAGCACCACCACGACGGGGGTCGCGGGACCGTCCCGGACGATGGCTGGGGGTGGTCGCGATCCGACCGCGTCGACCGGGGCAGCCACGACGGTGATCAGCAGACAGGCGACGACGAGACACGCTCGACGCACGACGTGCGACGAGCGGTTCGCTGGATGCGCCAGGCCCTGCGGACCGGCGGCGGCACGTCCTCCCACACGCGTCCCTCCGGTGGCGGACGACGACCTCTGGGCGATCGCCGTGTGCCGTGGGACGCAGGGTACCGCGTGACGAGCCCGTCGACCGGCCGGTCATGCACCCCGTCGGGGCCATGCCGGCCGGATCGCCGTCCCGCGGGTCATGCCCTCGGGTGCCGTGGATGTCAGACGCTGCGTGCGTCGGCCGGCCCGCGTGGCCCGGTACCGGTCAGGCGTCGGGGGCGTCGCCCTCCGGGGTCATGTCGTCGTCCTCGATGCGCACGTCCGCGCCGGAGGTCGGCGCCCCGTCGTCATCCGCGAGCAGCCGATACAGCTGCCGACGCGCGTCAGCGAGGATGCGCGCGGCCTCCTGCCGGGCATGTGCCGAGCCGACCTGCTGGATCTGCATCACGGCGCCGACCAGCTGCAGTCCCACGCGCCGGAGGTCCGACGCATCGCTGCCGGCCTCGTCCCAGGGGCGGGGCGCCGGCCCGGCGGCGACCGCCTCCCGGCCGGTGTCGGTGATGGTGTAGGTGCGTCGACCCTCGATCTCCTCGCTCGTCACGAGGCCCTCGTCGGCGAGCTGCTGGAGGGTGGGGTACACCGAGCCTGCGCTCGGCCGCCAGCGGCCGCCGCTCTGCTGCTCGAGCGCCTGGATGACCTCGTAGCCGTGCATCGGCTTGGTCACCAGGACCCCGAGGATGAGTGGCCGGATCTCGCCGCGTCGGACGCCGCCACGGCCACCCGGCCGACCGAGGCCGCGGAAGGCGAAGCCCATCTCGCGTGGCCCGGGGCCAGGTCCGAAGCCGGGCTGGCGGTGGTGGTGACGACCGCGGTGGCGGCGTGACTCGGGGGAGGCCCAGGGGCCTCCGGGGGGAGTGGATCGGTCCATGTGTGTCTGGATCTCCTGTGTCGTGGCCGGAGCGCTCTGTGGCTCCTCGGCCGGGGTGGCGTCGCGATCGTTCTTATCGCGTGGCATCACGATATATCGCGAGTGTGCGTCTGTCAAGTCGCATCGCAGAGGAGGGTCGGTGCGATGTACCGGTGCGCCGATCCACCGACCGCACCCACGTCCGTGTGCCGTGGCGGCAGCATCCCGTGCCCCGTGCCCCGTGCCCCGTGCCGTCGTCCTCACCACCCGGTCTTCAGGTTCGTCGAACGGATCGGCGTCCACTGCGGCGCGTGACGCGACCGGCGGGTCCCTGGGCCATCGGATGGCCCCATATGCCGCACGATCGTTCCAGCCAAGCTGGACCCGCGTCGACCTCCGAGGGTCGATGGCGCTCCAGGGGCGGGTCACTCGCCGCCGGGATGGCGCGGACCCTCCAGGCAGGCCGGACTTCGTTCGACGAAGCCGATCATGCGCGCCGACGTGGCACCCGGGCCTCGCCCGGTCGCGCCCCCCCGAATGCGAGGCTTGACAGGGTTGTGAGTCGTCACTAACATGCGCCGCGTGACCACCGAGACGGGCCGCCGGACGGCTGACGAGCGACGCGAGGAGATCCTCGATGCCGCCTTCGCGGCGTTCGCGCGGACCGGGTTCGTGGGCACCTCCACCGAGGCCATCGCGGACGCGGTGGGTATCTCGCAGCCGTACCTGTTCCGGCTCTTCGGCACCAAGAAGCTGCTCTTCCTCGCCGCCGTCGAGCGGTGCCTGGCGCAGACGCACGAGGTGCTGGAGGCCGGGCTCGCGACCAGGCAGCCTGACGCGGACCCGATGGACGCGATGGGGGAGGCCTACCGGGCCGCCATCGAGCGTCCGGGGCTGCTCCGGATGCAGATGCAGGCCTATGTCGCGTGCGACGATCCCGACGTCCGGGCGGTCGTGCGCGAGGGGTATGGCCGGCTCGTGATGCGCATCGCGGAGAGCACGGGCGCATCGCCTCATGACGTCGCGGGCTTCGTGGCCAGCGGCATGCTTCTCAACGTCCTTGCCGCGATGGACGTGCTGGAGTCGGACCTGCCGTGGGCGGCGTTGCTCCGGGAGGGATGTATCGGTCGCCCCTGACCACACCTTCGTGTATCGATCGAAGGTAGTGACCGGTCACTCATCCCACCGTCCGCCCGGGCGACGTCCCAGGGCCCGGACCACCACCGACCGCGCGCCGGATGGCCGCGACCGACCAGCCATCGACCAGGAGCCAGATCCGCGGTCGCACCCATCGACATCGACCGGGAGCCAGATCCCCGGTCGGAACCCCACTCGAACGGAGGACACGATCCCCATGCAGACCAGGTCCCACGCGATCGGGACCTTCGTGGTGACCTCGATCGCCCTGCTCATGGTGGTGCTCGACAACCTCGTCGTGACCACCGCCCTGCCCGTCATCCAGGCCGACCTGCACGCCACGTTCGAGCAGCTCGAATGGATCGTCAATGCCTACACCCTGACGTTCGCGGTGCTCCTGCTCACGGGCGCAGCGCTGGGCGACCGATTCGGACGGCGTCGGCTGTTCGTGATCGGACTCGCCATCTTCACGGGTGCGTCCGCGCTCGCCGCCATGTCCACGAGCATGGAGATGCTCATCGTGGCGCGGGCCATCCAGGGCGCCGGTGGCGCGATCGTGGTGCCGCTGACGCTCACCCTCCTGAGTGCCGCGGTGCCGGCGGACAAGCGTGGCATCGCGCTGGGTGCCTGGGGCGCCGTGAGCGGTCTCGCGGTCGCGCTCGGCCCGATCGTGGGGGGTGCCATCGTGGAGGGCATCTCGTGGCACTGGATCTTCTGGCTGAACGTGCCCATCGGCCTGGTGCTGCTGCCGCTGGCCTGGGCGCGCCTGCGCGAGAGCTTCGGGCCCTATGACCGGCTCGACCTGCCCGGCCTCGCGCTCGTGAGCGTCGGCCTGCTGTCGCTCGTGTGGGGTGTCATCGAGGGCAACACGCGTGGCTGGACCGACCCGGTCATCGTGGCCGCCATCGGTATCGGCGTCCTTGCCCTGATCGGGTTCGTGGCGTGGGAGCGTCGTGCACCGGCACCCATGCTGCCGCTCCGGTTCTTCCGCTCGCGTGCCTTCTCCATGGCCAACCTGGCCTCGCTCCTGATGTACTTCGGGATGTTCGGCTCGGTGTTCCTGCTGAGCCAGTTCCTCCAGGTCGTCCAGGGCTACTCGCCCTTCCAGGCCGGTCTGCGGGTCCTGCCCTGGACCATCGCGCCGATCTTCGTGGCGCCCATCGCGGGCGCGCTCTCCGACAAGGTCGGCGGTGGCCTGCTGATGGGGCTTGGCCTCACCATGCAGGCCATCGGACTCGCGTGGCTGGGTCTCGTCGCGACGCCGACCGTGCCCTACGAGACCCTCGTCGTGCCGTTCATCCTGTCCGGTGTCGGCATGGGCCTGTTCTTCGCGCCGGTGGCCAATGTCGTCCTCTCGGCCGTGCGGCCCGAGGAGGAGGGCCAGGCCTCGGGCGCCAACAACGCCATCCGCGAGGTCGGTGGCGTGTTCGGTGTGGCCGTGCTCACCGCGATCTTCCTGCTGGACGGTCGCCCCACGACGCCCCAGGCGTTCGTGGATGGGCTGCGACCCGCGACCCTCGTGGGCGCCGTGTTCGTGGCGGTGGGCGCCGTCGCGGCCTTCGGCATCCCCAGGCTGCGTCGGATGACGCATCCCGAGTTGCAGCCGGAGGCCGCTCCCATCGGCGATGGCGGTCTCGACCTGGCCGGTCACCTGCCGCACGTGGGGTCCGGCGGCCAGCTCCAGCCGGAGCCGGTCCCGGTGCCCTACGAGGAGTCGGTCGAGCGCTCCGCCTGACCGGCGCGATGTCGTCCGGCTGGTCCGGATGGCAGGGTCGATCCGGGCGATTCGGCACACGTCGTGCCGGGTCGCCCGATGCACCCTTCCGATGGGGCGGTGGCCCCCGGTGTCGCGTGGCGCCGACCGCGCGCGACGGATGCGACAGGAGGTACGTCATGCGCGTGCTGGTCACGGCAGCGTCGCGTCACGGGGCGACACAGGGCATCGCCGATGCCATCGCGGCGGGCCTGCGCGAGTCGGGTGTGGATGCGGATGTCCGCGCGCCCGCCGAGGTATCCACGCTCGATGGCTACGACGGCGTGGTGCTGGGCAGCGCCGTGTACGCCGGCCACTGGCTGGAGGATGCCCGGCGGTTCGCGGAGCGCCACGAGGCCGCGCTCGCAGGTTTGCCGGTGTGGCTGTTCTCGAGCGGGCCGCTCGAGGACAGCGAGCCATCGCCCGACGCGTCCGCGGACGCCCGCTGGGAGCCGACGGACATCCCCCGCCTCTTCGAGGAGACCCTGGCGCGCGAGCATCGCGTCTTCCCCGGACGGCTGGAGACCGCGGACATGGGCATCGCGACACGGGTGCTCATGCGTGTGATGCACCAGGCGGCCGGGGACCATCGGCCATGGGCGAGCATCCACGACTGGGCGGCGGCCATCGCGCAGGACCTGGGCGTCGGCCGCGCAGCGGTGGAGGCCTGAAGAGCCTCGAGCCGGCCCGCGACCTGTCTTGTCGGCTCAGCCCGCCGTGACACCGAGGCGGAGCAGCGCGACGCGCTGGAGCGCGATGACCGACAGGGCGTCCGTGATGCGGCCGTCCATCACCCGCCCGATGACCTCGTCGAAGGGCACCCAGTCGAGCGCCAGGTCGGCCTCGCTGGCCTCCAGCTCCGCGGGACCATGACGCAGCCCGGTCGCGACGTAGAGCGTCGCGAGCTCATCGGTCACCGAGTTCGAGACATGCACCTGGCCCAAGGGCTGCCAGTGCGCCGCCTCCACGCCAGCCTCCTCGCGCAGCTCACGCTGCGCCCCTGTCAAGGGGTCCTCATCCCATGGCACGCCGCCCTCCGGGATCTCCCACGATCGATGATCGAGCGCGTACCGATGCTGGGCCACCAGCGCCACCCGGTCCCGGTCATCGATGGCCACGACGCCCACGGCGGCGTTGCGGAAATGGACCACGCCGTAGACACCCGGTGATCCGTCGGGCCGCTCCACCTCGTCGTGGTACACCCGGATCCAGGGGTTCTCGTAGGCGATACGTCGGCTGCGGCGGAGCCACGGACCCACGTGCACGGGCTCGTCGCTCGGGAGGGGGTCGGCTGGCGGGCGCATCCTGCTCATGATCGCGCCTCGGACGGGCGCGCCCTCCTTACGATCGCGTCGGGCGGGCGCGGCCCGCGGCGGCAGCCGGTGACAGCGCGGTCCGGCCGCCATCCACGCGCCACACCGCACCCGTGACGTAGCCCGCGTCCGGCGACAGCAGCATCAGCACGACCGCGGCGGCCTCATCGGCGGTGCCCATGCGGCCGAGCGGCACGTCCGGACGGTCGTCCGCGGGGAACGCGGGCGGGTCGAACGGGGTATCGATGGCGCCGGGTGCGACGACGTTCACGCGCACGCCGGCCGGCC
>CAZYTQ010000106.1:10707-11780 GCA_964650135.1 uncultured Anaerolineaceae bacterium
ATCGCGCTCACCCACCCTTCCTGCGGACAGGAAAACACCCAACAGCCTAGCAACCAAAGACTTGAGTTCCTTGGCGATGCCGTACTGGGCTTCGTGCTGGCAGAAACACTCTACCGCAACCGCCCCGATGACCGCGAGGGAGCGCGCCACGCCCTCCAGACCGGCCTTCGCGGCGGCGTAGGCGGGTGAGCGACCCGAGCCCTCTGCGGCGCCCACGACGCTGCCCACCAGGACCACCGCACCACGTGCTGCGACCAGTGCCGGCCACGCGAGCCGCGCGGCATGGTACGGCGCGCTGAGGTCCACGGCCAGGGTCTCCGTCCAGTGCGCCGGGTCGTCCCAAGGTCCCGATGGCGGCACCCCTGCGGCACACACCAGGGCATCCAGCGACCCGTCGGTGGCCGTGGCCGTGGCCGAGTCGATCGCGCGTGCCAGGTCGGCCGGATCGCTGGCATCGCCCAGGATGACGGTCGTGCCCGGGGGAGCCACCTCGCGCCGCACCAGCGCGGTGACCGCCCAGCCCTCGGCCACCAGCCGCTCCGCGACGGCGCGCCCGATCCCGGACGAGGCACCCGTCACGAGGGCGTGGCGCACGGCGCGGGCGGAAGGGTCTGGTGGTGGCATGGCATGGATGGTACCCGGCGTCCGCACACGCGCTGCCCGTAGGCTGGGTGGGTTGCGGTCCGGTACCGAACGGGTGACGACCCGGTACCGCGGAGCCGTGGCCGGGCGGGCCATCCGGTGTAGACTGCGGCCGTCGTCGGATGTCGCGAGCCTGCCCGCCCACGTCGGGCCCGGCGCTCGCATCCACGTGAGGCAGCGACCGATCGTCATGGCCATCCAGCAGGCCCCCAGGGTCATCAACCCGTGGCATGTGGCACAGCAGCAGTTCGACCGTGCCGCGTCCCGACTGGACCTGGATCCCGGATTGCGCGAGGTCCTCCGGGAGCCCCGCCGCGAGTTCAAGATCCACTTCCCGGTCAAGATGGACGACGGGTCCGTCCGCGTGTTCACGGGCTACCGCGTGCACCACAACCTGACCCGGGGGCCGGCCAAGGGTGGCATCCGCTACC
>CAZYTQ010000107.1:0-11644 GCA_964650135.1 uncultured Anaerolineaceae bacterium
CGCCGGCGACGTACAGCGAGCCGGCGGCGAGGATGGCGTCGTCGCCGTCGGCGCCGCGCATCGCCAACGCGCAGGCGTCGGCCACGGTGTCGGCGGCGAGGACCTCGTCGCAGCCGAGCACGACAGCGGCCCTGGCGACGTCCTGCACCGGGACGCCGCGCGGCGACCTCGACTGGTATGCGCTGGGGTCGCTGCCGCAGGGTGGCGACCTGGGGCTGCGTGTCACCGGCGCCTATGCCGTCCGCGTCGGCGATGGCACGACCGAGTGGCGGGCGGACGTCGTGACGGACACCGATGGCGCGCTCGCGACGCCCGATCCCGACGGCGCCACCCCCCAGATCCTCGCCGGCCTGCCGGCCGGCGTGCCGCTCTACCTGGTCGTGGACACGTATGCGCCATACGTGGTGGACATCGATCCGGGCACGACCGGCCTGCCGCCGGCGGCGCCTCCCCTCCCCGACCTCGCCGTCACCGTGACCCTCGCGGCCCCCGTCACGTCGGTGGCTGCCTATCGGGACGAGGGACAGGTGCTTGGCGCGACCGCCAGCATCCGCAACGACGGTGCCGAGCGGGTGTCGCTCACGCTCGATGCCACGACCAGCGGCCGCCACTGGAGCGCCACACCCGGTCAGGCCACCATCGAGGTGGCACCGGGTGCGTCGGTGGAGGTGCCGGTCGACCTGCGGGTCCTGCCGGACGCCCCAGCGGATATGCCGGTCCGGGTGACCGTGCGCGTCCGCGACACATCCGGTGCGCAGGCGACGGGTTCGCTGGAGACCGTCGCGGAGCGCGACCTCGAGCCGGTGGGTGCGTTTCGCGCGTGGACCGTCCCCGAGGAGCTCCTGGGTGGCCTCGACGTGGCGTCGGCCGCGCTCGGCGGCCAGCCGTGGCTGCCCCTCGACCCGGCCGACGAGGCCGAGCTGTATGACGGCACCACCACGTCGGGCCGCGGCTTCGTCGGGTCGTTCGACGGCGCACCGGTGACCTTCGGCGTGGATCTCGCGGGTGACACGCCGATCCCCGTCGCGGGGATGATCGTCGACCCGCTGGGTCGTCGATCGTCGCGGGATGCGATGCCACGCGCGGTGACGCTGCTGCTCTCGGACGACGGGTCGACGTGGCGGGAGGTGCTCCAGGGTGAGGTGGCGCCCCTCGACCTCGACCAGCCGTTCGTGCTCCCGGAGCCCATCGACGCCCGGTACGCCCAGCTCCGGGTCGACTCGACATGGGGTGGGCCGGGCTCGGGGCTCGTGCTCGGCGACCTCCATGTCGTCGCGACACCGGGGGCTCTCCCTGACCCGATGCCCGGTGACATCAGCGACCCGGCGCGCGGTGGTCATGTCGTGTGGATGACACCCCAGGCCGGGACGCAGTCCGACGCGGAGGCGCTGCTGGTCGATGACCCGAGCGCCTACACGCCGCGTCTCGCCGCGGACCGTGGGACCCAGCTGACCTGGGTCGTCGGCTTCCAGGACGATCGTCAGGCGCTGCTCGATCGGATCGACTGGCAGGACCCGCTCGACACCGAGCCCGCACAGCGACTCCGCTTCGTGGACGTCGAGGTCAGCACCGCCAGCCCGCTCGGCCCATGGACCCCGGTCGGACGCTGGGAGCTGGAGCGGGCCAGCGATGGCTCGGTGGCATCGTTCGCGTTCCCGGTTGGCACATGGGCACGTTTCGTGCGCTTCACCGGCTCGCCACTGGGCGCGGACGCCTTCACCATCGAGATGCCAGCGCTCCTGCGGATCGCGGAGCATCCGACCGACGACAGGTATCGATCCGTCATGGGCATGTGGGGCCAGGCGAGCCCGATGGGCCCACGGGACCTGCTGGAACCGGCCCGGCTCGACGTGTCGGCCGACATCGATGCCGACGACGACACCCCCGCCACGGCCACCGACCTCGCGCAGGGCGTGTCCGCGACCGGCCGGGTGCATCGGGGCGAGGACGTCGACTGGTACCGGATCATGGTCCCCGAGGGCCGGCGTTCGCTGTCGGTCACGGTCGGGGGCAGCCCCTCGGTGGGTGTCGCGCTGACCATGACCGACACGGCGGGGACGGCCGTGCCGCTCATCTTCGGTGCGGGTGACGATCCGGGCACCGTCCGCTACGCCGCCAACGTCACGCCGGGCGAGACGTACCTGGTCCGGGTCGCGCAGCCACCGTTCTCGGCCGTGTTCACGTTCGATACCAGCGGCTCGATGGGGCCCTATCTCGCGTTCGTGGAGCAGGCGTTGCGGACGTATGCGCTGGGCGTCGTGCAGGGCGGGGAAGAGGTGCTCATCACCCCGTTCGAAGAGCCTCCGCTGCTCGCCGAGTGGTCCGATGAGCCCTATCTGCTGCAGGACGCGGTGAATGGCTACCCAGCAGCCGGTGGCTCGAGCGGGGCGGAGGCCGCGTTGCTGGATGCCGCCGAGCAGCTGGCGGGCCGCGAGGGTGCCAGGGCCGTGCTCACCATCACGGACGCCGACACCAGCAGCTACGGTGAGAACCAGCGGCTGTGGCAGACCCTCGCGGCGGTGCGACCGACCGTGTTCGCGGTGCATGTGGGCGGCGACTCGGTGCCCCGCGAGAGTCGTCACTTCCTCCAGGACTGGGCGATGGCCGGTGGTGGTCACTACCAGTACGCGCTGTCCCACGGCGAGATCGACGGCGCGTTCGACCGGATGGCCACCTGGCTCCGGCGACCGGTCGCCTACCGGTTGGACCTCGCGACCTCCGAGGACGAGCTGCCGCCGCCCGCTCCGGGCACGCTCGCGGTCGTGGCGCCGCCCGATGTCGACGGCACCCGGAGCGCGGTCGTCGGCGACGATGTGGCGGTCGAGATCATCCTCGATACCTCCGGCAGCATGCTCGAGTCGTTCGGGGGCGAGCGGCGCATCGACGTCGCCCGCCGCGTCCTGGTCGACCTGGTCAGGAAGGACCTGGCGCCGGGTGTCCCGGTCGCGCTCCGGACCTTCGTGCGCGCTGCCAAGTCGTGTGACACGGAGCTCGCCGTGCCACTCGGCCCACTGGATCCCGATGCCATGGCCGCTCGCCTCGACGGGCTGCGCGTCCTGAAGTCCGTGAACACGCCACTCGCCGCGGCCATCCGAGCGGTCCGCGACGACCTCGTGGACGTCACCGGCCCGCGCATCGTCATCGTGGTCAGCGATGGCAAGGAGAGCTGCAAGGGGGATCCGGAGGCCGAGGTTCGGGCGCTGGTGGCGGATGGCTTCGACGTCACCCTCAACGTGGTCGGCCTGTCGCTCGATGAGGCCAAGGTCCGCAGGTCGATCCAACGACTCGCCAGGCTGGGCAGGGGCACCTACTTCGATGCGCGTGACCCTGACCAGGTGGCCACCGCCATCCGGGCAGCGGTCAGCGCGCCGTTCCGGGTGTTCGACCAGGCCGGTGTCCTGGTGGCCAGTGGCACGGTGGGGGGTGCGGCCGTGGAGCTGCCACCGGGGATCTATCGCGTGGTGGTCCGCAGCGATCCCGAGGCGGTCTACGAGGCCATCGTGGTCGAGTCGGAGGGCAGTGTCGTGGTCACCCTGCCGACGGCCGGTGAGCGACCCACCGAGCCGAGCACGGCACCCATCGGGTCACCCACACCTGACGCGGGCGGGTAGGCCGCGGGGCGGGCGGGTAGGCCGCGCGAGGGCGGGCCGCGCGGCGGTCGGTCAGCGATCCGGGCGCCGTCATCACCATGTCATGGACCGGGCCTACACTACGCGACATGGTCAGCCTCTTCCGACGCTCGAGCGTCATGCCCACGGCCGAGGATGCCCTCCCCGGCCGCTCGACGCCCATCCCCGTCACCACCCAGCACGATGTCCTTGGCACGGGGCTCACACCACCCTTCGGGGCAGGCGTCGAGACCGCCGTGTTCGGCCTCGGCTGCTTCTGGGGCGCCGAGAAGTCCTTCTGGCAGCTGCCGGGTGTCATCTCGACCGCGGTCGGCTATGCCGCGGGGATCACGCCCAATCCCACCTACGAGGAGGTGTGCACCGGTCGCACGGGTCATGCCGAGGTGGTGCTGGTCGCCTTCGACCCGACGCGCATCACGTACGACGAGCTGCTGCGCACGTTCTGGGAGCATCACGACCCGACGCAGGGCATGCGCCAGGGCAATGACGTGGGCACCCAGTACCGGTCCATCATCCTCGTCGCGGCCGAGACGCAGCGCGCCGCCGCGGAAGCGTCCCGTGACGCGTATCAGGTCGCCCTGGACGCGGCCGGCTTCGGTCCCATCACCACGACCATCGAGGCGCTCGGCGAGCTGTACTACGCCGAGGCCTATCACCAGCAGTACCTCAGCAAGGTCCCGAACGGCTATTGCCCCGACCATGGCACGGGCGTCGCCTGCCCGACCGGCGTGGGCGTCAGCGCTGGCGGTGGGTCCGCGATCCAGATGCTCGGCTGATCGGGCCGCTCACGAGCCTGGCCACGCGCGACCCGGCCTCGCGCGGCCCGGCCACTCGCGACCCGGCCACGAGCCTGGTGGTCGTCGCACCGCCCGCGGGCGGTGTCCTCGCCGCCATGTCCATCCGTGCTGCCCTGGCGCTGGCGTCATCGTGCTGCACAGCGGCTGCGCCTTGGCCGGCGCGCCGTCGGGCGACTTCGTGGAGATCCCGGGCCTGGGCAGGACCCGCATCGACGTCAGGCGCTCGAGGCCCGCGGCTGGTGCTTCACATGATGCCCTCGTCCAGCACGGCGAGGATGTTGCCGGACGGGTCGGTGAACCACGCGATGGTCGGTCCGTCTGCCGCGCGCGAGATGCCCCGGGCGTCCTGGTCGAAGCCCTCGTAGCGCTCCATCCGGATGCCTGCGGCCTCGAGCGCGTCGACCGCGGCGCCCACGTCGGGGACCGGGAAGTTGAGGATGGTGTAGGTGGCGGGCCGGAAGTCAGGCCTGGGGTAGATCATGACCCGCGTGCCGGAGCCCAGCCGGAGCTCGAGGACACCCATCGGCAGCTCGTCCACCACGAGTCCCAGGGTGCCCTCGTAGAACGCGCGGGCCTCCGTGAGGTCGCGCACCGCGAACCCCGAGAATGCTCTGCTGTCAGCGAACATGTGTACCTCCGTGTGTGATCGGGCGGCCCGTGGCCAGCTCCGGCCACGGGTCATCATCAGACCCCGGTGGGGATGACCTGGGTGCTGCGGAACAGGTTCGCGGGATCGTATCGGCGTTTCAGCTCCACGAGTCGGTCGAACGTCGCCCCGGGGTACGCGGCACGGATGCGATCGGTCCCATCCTCGGACAGGAAGTTCACATAAGCCCCGTCATCCGTCTGGTGCATCGCGGCGGACAGCTCCTCGACCCAGGCCAGCCGGCGCGGCCGATCCTCGGATCCCTCGTAGAACGCGGCGACATTGGCCATCACCTCCGAGGCGCGATGCGCGAAGGCGGTGGCATCCACCGGCACCCGGGCCATGGCGCCGCCCAGCTGTCGCAGCTGGACCACCCGGAATGGCGCGTCGCAGGTCTCGAGCGCCTCCACGATGTGGGCGGCGAGCGCACCATCCACCCGGTCGAGGAGCATCGTCCGGGACACGGCCAGCGGGTGGTAGTCCGGGTCGTCGGGCGGGTACATGCCGGTGTAGGGCATCTCCGTGACCATGTCCGCGAGCGGCGCCGCGAGTGCCCGGAAGGGCGCCAGCATCGGCGCCGCCACGTCCGCCGACGCGGCCACGCACAGCATCGCGAGGACGACCAGTCGGCCGTGATGCTCCTCGGGCACGAATGGCATCGGCGGGCAGGGCATCACATTGGCGATCATGGAGAGCTCATCGGGAGCCTCCGCCGCGAGACGCATGGATCCCTCGACGGTGGCGGCGGTGGCCGGCAGCACCAGCATGCCGCCGGTGACCACGGGCAGCTCGTGGAGCCGGAACCGGAAGCGTGTCGCGACCCCGAAGTTGCCGCCGCCACCGCGGATGCCCCAGAACAGGTCCGGGTGGTGATCGGCATCCGTCACGAGGACCGCGCCGTCCGCGGTGACGACCTCGGCTGCGAGGAGGTCATCGATGGTCAGCCCGAACCGACGGACCAGGTACCCCACGCCACCACCCAGGGTGATCCCGCCGATGCCCACGCTGCCCGTGTCGCCGAAGCCGACCGCGAGCCCGTGCTCGACGGTCGCGGCCGTGAGCTCGCCTGCGGTCAGACCCGTGCCTGCCCACACCGTGCGCGCCCGGACGTCGATGTCCAGCTCGCGCAGGTCCCGCACATCGAGCACGATGCCGCCGTCCACCGAGCCATGTCCCGCGTTGCTGTGGCCACCGCTCCGCACCGCCAGGGGCAGCCCGGTCCGCCGTGCGATGGCGACGACGGCCTGGACATCGGCCACGTCGGCGACCCGGGCGATGACCGCCGGTCGCGGATCCATCCCTCCGTACATGATGCTGCGCTGGGTGTCGTAGTCGTCGTCCGTGGGCGTGACGACACGCCCGGTCAGCTGCTCGCGCAGCATGCCGATGACGTCGCTGGCGGTGTCGAGGGTCATGTGGTCCGGCTCCCATGCATGGTCATCTGTGTGTGAGACGGGCCGACGCGGCCGGATCCATCGGTGTGACCGGGTAGCATGGTCGCGGCGGGCTCCGCCATGTGCGCGACCGCCGATGGGAGGACCCATGACCGATCTCACACTCGATCGGGGCGTGCCAGCCGCGCTGGGCGCCCCTGACGACGTCATCTCGCTCCTCGAGCCGTATCGCACCGCGCTCACCGGATACTGCTATCGGATGCTCGGATCGGCGTTCGAGGCGGAGGACGCGGTCCAGGAGACGCTCGTTCGCGCGTGGCGCGCCATCGGCCGGTTCGAGGGCCGTTCCGCGCTCCGCTCGTGGCTGTATCGCATCGCCACCAATGTCTGCCTGGACATGCTGGGCTCGCGCCAACGTCGGGCCCGGCCCATGGATCTCGGGCCGGCTGGGCGCGCGGACGTCTCGCTGCTCGGCCAGCCGCTCACCGAGGAGACGTGGGTCGAGCCGGTCCCGGACGACCGGGCCGTGCCCTCGGGCGGGGACCCGGCGGACATCGCGGTCGCTCGAGAGTCCATCCGGCTCGCGTTCGTGGCGGCGCTCCAGCATCTGCCGCCACGCCAACGCGCCGTACTCATCCTGCGCGAGGTGCTCCACTGGCGTGCCGCCGAGGTCGCGGAGCTGCTGGAGACCACGAGCGTCTCGGTCAACAGCCTCCTCCAGCGTGCCCGAGCGACCCTCGCCACGGTGCTGCCCGAGGGGGCCGAGCCACCCCGCGCGGACGACCTGGACGACCGCGAGCAGGCGCTGCTCGCGCGCTATGTCGACGCCTTCGAGCGATACGACATGGACGCCCTCACCGCGCTCCTGCGCGAGGACGCCTCGTGGTCGATGCCGCCCTACGCCCTTTGGCTCCAGACCCACCAGGACATCGTGGACTGGTGCCTTGGCCCGGGCATCGGCTGCCAGGGCTCTCGGCTGGTGCCCGTCCGTGTCAACGGCACCGTCGGCTACGGGCAGTACAAGCCGGACCCGGCGGGCGGCTGGGCGCCCTGGTCGGTGCAGGTGCTCGACCTCGACGGCGAGCACATCCGGGGCATCGTGTTCTATCTCGATACGCCCCGCTGGTTCCCGCTCTTCGGACTGCCCGCCCACCTCGACTGACGGTCCTCGATCGACCGAGCTCGACGAGCCCGAGCTCCACCTGACCCCTATCGACTGCCCCGGACAGGTACGACCGGAGGGCGTCCGCTCCCCCATCGGACGCGTACCGTGGCGGCGTGGTCGCCCATGAGCGGCGGCCCGGATCTCCGCCCAGGGGGACATCGGCGTGCGTATCGAGGACCTGCGGTATCCGGATGACGACACCGCGAACCGATTCGCGGACATGCGGGCTCGGGCCGCGCAGGCGATGCGCGTGCTGATGACCGAGCAGCTGGCCGCCTACCAGGAGCTGGGCCAGTTCGAGCGACTGCTCGTGGCGAGCACGCTCGGCATCCACGAGCTCACGTATCGCCCGAGCGCGACGGACCCCACCCTCGACACGGTCGCCCACGCCCTCACCCGCTGGAGCAACGTCAAGGGTCTCGAGGTCAACATCGGCTTCGTGCGCGCCGACCAGGCACGCTACGGGATCCTCGTGAACATCCGCGAGCCGGGCTTCCAGGCAGCCACCGAGATCGCCGAGGACACCGGATCGGCGCTGGGCGAGTTCGGGGCGGTGTGCGTCCGCGAGGCGGAGCACGCCACGCGGCGCGCGACCTGAGGCCAGCGAGCACGCCCCTCTTCCCTGTCACGTGCCCGACTGGTTGACCACGGGCCGCCAGCTCCGGGGCTCGTCCCCAAGCCCACGCTCGGCCCATCGCCGATCGGCCCCACCAGTGGAACGGAGGTCATGGCAGGGGCCCGATGACCCGGCAGGTGGTCGACCGGTGGGTTCGATCGTCAGAGAAGCGGCCGGTGGGCGCGTCTCCACCATCCGACGTGGCGCTCCCGATCGACGTGGGCCACGCCTCAGCCGGTGGCTCCGGCCGCGTTCGCCTGTGCCGCTGCCTCGCGCGCGGCGATACGGGCACGCACCTCGGGTCGGCGCAGCGGCGGCACCGTCGCCGGCGGCTGACGACGCGGCGGCAGCGTGGCCAGCAGTCGTGATGTGGCCGCCGCCACATCTGCCACGGCCGCCTCGAACGGCCCGCGCGTGGTGTCGTTGAGGGTCTGGAGACCGCTCACCTTGCGCACGTACTGGCGCGCGGCGGCGGTGATCTCGTCATCGGTCGCCACGGGCTCGAGGCCACGCAGCTCCGTGATGTTCCGGCACATCCGGTCAGGGTACGCCCGGCTCAGCCGGGCAGCAGACCGGGCGGTGCGTTGCTGCCCGTGATGATGGTCACCACCCGCTGGTCGCGGAACCGCTCGGGCCACGTCCGGATGGCCGCGATCCCGGCGGCACCGGCAGGCTCCGCGACGACCCCCGCCGCGCCGACGAGCAGCCGCATGGCGTCCACCATCGCCTCGTCATCGATGAGCAGCACCTCGTCCAGGACGCCGGCCAGACGTGCCACGGCCCCTGGCACCGGATGGCTGACCGCCATGCCCTCGGCGATCGTCTCGACGGGCGCCGCGATGTCCCGACCCGCCTCCAGTGACCGGGCGAGGCTCGGTGCGCGGCTGGCCACCAGGCCGATGATCCGGGTATCGGGCGACCGGTCGCGCAGCCAGCCGCCGACGCCGCTCGCCAACGCGCCGTCGCCGACCTGGATGAGCAGCACGTCCGAGGGCGGAGCCCCGTCCGTGAGCTCCTGGCCGATGGTGCCGGCCCCCGCGGCGATCTCCGGATGTGCCCCGTCCTCGATGAGCAGCAGCCCTTGCTCGTCCGCGATGCGCCGCGCCACGTCCTTGCCGTTACCGTCTGCCGGCCCCGCGACGACGACCGTGGCGCCCAGCCGACGCATCGCCGCGATCTTGGGCACGCTCGTGACCGCCGGGCACACGATCGTCGTCGCCACGCCCCGTCGGGTCGCGGCCCGCGCGAGACCCTGACCGAAGTTGCCCGTGGACGTGGCCACGACCCCGCGGATGTCCGTGGGCAGCGCCGACAGGAGCGCTTCCGTGCCCCGGCCCTTGAACGAGCGGATCGGGTTGAGCGTCTCGATCTTGAGCGTCACGTGACAGCCGAGCGCCTCGTCCAGGCCGGGGTGGCTCATCGACGGCGAATCGAGGAACACCGGGTCGATGGTCGGCCGGACGCGCAGGATGTCATCGGGCGTGCTCGGGGCGGTGGGGTCGACCGGCTCGGGTGCGCGCCCGTCCGGCTGGGTCGTCGTCATCGTCGAAGCCTACTCGCGCAGCCCGTCCCGCAGCCGCTGGAGCGCCTTGAGGGTGGACGCGCGTTCGAAGGCGAGCCAATCGTCGCGGACCTCGGCACCGTCCGCAGCTCGGACCATCAGCAGCCCCACGACCTGGGTCGCGACGCGCGTCGCCCGCTGGGCGTCGTCGAAGCGCCAGCCATCCAGGGCTCGTCGCACGACCACGGGCGTGATGCCCGCCGGGGTCGTCGCCTGGAGCGCCCGGAAGGTGGTCCGGGCATCGGCCCGGTCGGCGAGCTGTCGTCGACGGACGACCCCCATCTCGACCAGCACGTCCTCCGCGACGGTCAGGTTCGGGACCCCGGCAGGGACGAGCCCGACCTGGTCGACGATGTCCAGCCATCGCCGCCAGTCGACCGGCTTCGTGCGGCGCTTGCTCGATCGGGTGATGGAGGGCACCGGCGACGACACCGGCATCGCGACCCTCTCCTGCTGGGCGATCCCCGTCGGGACCGCGACCGGGACCAGCGACGGCAGGAGGTCGTACGGGGAGTCGCCACCCAGGATCGCCCCCAGCACCTGACGCATGCGCTCAGGGCCGACCTCCTCCGCGATGCGTCCCTGGATGGCGCACGCGGCCGCGTATTGCCACTGCACGAGCTGCTGGAGCACGAAGTCCGTCTGGAACACGAGGTAGCGCCAGTCCCGCAGCCTGGGCCTGCCGGTCGGCGGGTCACCTGGGCTGTCGCAGCGCGACCCCTCGCTGGCCCGGGCGACCCACTCCGCGAGGCCCTCCCACAGCCATTCGTCGTCCACCGTCCGGACGTTGAACCAGGCGTGCGCCAGCTCATGGCGCAGCAGATGCGGGTCGGACTCCCGCTCGCTGAGCCGGATGATGCGGTGTCGTGGGTCGTACTCGCCGCCGTAGCCCTGGAGCGCGTTGGCACTCACCTCGCGGACGCGGATGGGGTCGCCCGACGGCAGCGGCATACCGACCACTCCCTCCAGCGCCTCCACGGTGCCCCCGACCGCACTCGTCGCGTCATCCAGCCAGCGCTGACCCTCCGGCCATGCCTGGAGCACGATCGGCTGGCCGCCCGGGCTCACGATCTCCCGACGGAGCAGACGGTCCTCGTCGTAGATGTCCGTGCAGGCCTGGAACCCGGCGACCTCGCTGCGACGGACCGACTCGATGCGCTGCGTCCTGCCACTCCGGCGCACGCGCACGTCGCTGCCGCGCGTGACCGCCTCCAGCCCGCGCGGGACGATGAGCGTGACGCTGCCCGAATCGACCGGCTGGCCGATCCAGCACACGTGGCTGTACGCGTCGTCCACCCGAGTGGTCTGGCCCGAGCCCGAGCCACGGCTGGGCAGCGTCCAGGTGGCCCTGAACCGGACCGTGCCACCGTGGTAGATGCGCGGGAAGGTGACGATGTAGGCGCGATAGCCGGCCTGTTCGGCGACCTTCTGTGCCCGGACACCTCGACCGCTGACCTTGAAGCCACGAGCACCGGACGGGATCCAGAGCGTGCCCCAGCGCTCGAGATAGAAGCGCCTCCGACCGACGGTCGGGATGCGGTTGGTGTAGCTGATAGCGGCCGTGACGTCGATCGCCCGGTCGGCGCGATCGAGGCGATACGTGACCGTGGCCCGCTCGGTGACGTCGTCGTCGTCGGCGCGGGCCGGTCCCGGCACGGCGACGAGCAGCACGACCATGAGCGTGGTGACCACGCGTCGCAGGACCACGATCCCTCCGAGGGCGGCATGGGCGCACGGGTCGCGCGGCCCCTGCCGGTCGCGCGGCCCATGCGCCCCATTTTTGACATCGATTTCATCATCTTGCGCGCCTGACCGTATTGCTTCAAAAGATTGTTG
>CAZYTQ010000108.1:0-6512 GCA_964650135.1 uncultured Anaerolineaceae bacterium
CGACGAAGCCGAACATGGGTGACGGGGCGTCGTCCGGGCACGCGATCGACTCGCACGTAACGGCACCTGTCCACCGAGCCGAAGACGGGGTGGTGGGACGACGGCACCGGCACGGCCCAGGGGCACGGCATGGCAGGGCGCCTCACGGTCGCACCGAGCGCCAGATACCTAGGTATCACCAGCCGATCGCGGTAACATCCACGGCATGCCGCCGACACCCGACACGCATCCCGTTCGCATCGGCGAGGCGGCCGAGGCGCTCGGCATCAGCACGGACACGTTGCGGCGCTGGATCACGGCGGGACGTGTGGCCGCTGACCGCACGGATGGTGGACAGCGGACGATCACGCGGGCGGAGGTGAACCGCCTGCTCGCGGAACGTCGCAAGGCAGGCGCGGACCGGCCGATCGTCGCCCAGAGCGCCCGCAACCGGTTCCCCGGCATCGTCACGGAGGTGCGGGTCGATGGCGTCGCGGCCACCGTCGAGGTCCAGTCTGGTCCTCACCGGCTGCTGAGCCTGCTCACCCGGGAGGCGGTCGAGGAGCTCGGGCTCGTGGCGGGCTCGGAAGTCGTGTGTGTCGTCAAGGCGACCAATGTCATCGTGGAGGTCCCGTCGTGATCCGTTCCCCCAGGCGCTCCCTGTCCACCGCCCTGCCGCTCGCGCTGGGCGCCGGGCTCCTGCTCGTCGGGCCCGCGGCCATCGCGCAGAGCCCCGGACCGAGCGAGTCGCCGTGCACCCCACCGCCCCCGCTCGTCATCGCTTCGCCGGCACCGGCCGAGCTGGGTGAGATCACCGTGTTCGCCGCCGCGTCGCTCACCGACCCGTTCACGATCCTCGGCCAGGCCTGGGCAGCCCAGCATCCGGGCTCCACGCTGACGTTCTCGTTCGACTCGTCGTCCGCGTTGCGTGCCCAGATCGAGGAAGGCGCCCCCGCCGATATCCTCGCCTCCGCGGACATGCGCAACCCACAGACGCTCGTGGACGAGTGCCTCGCGCCGGCGCCCATCGTGACCTTCGCAGGCAACCAGGCGGTCATCGTGACCCCTGCGGACAACCCTGCGGGCATCGACTCCTGGGACGACCTCGCGACCCCCGGTGTCCGGATCGTCGCGGCCGGTGAGGAGGTGCCCATCCAGCGCTATGCGGAGCAGGTGCTGGGCAACCTCGCCGCGCTGCCGGACGCGCCCGCGGGCTTCCTTGACGCGGTCCATGCGAACTACGCGACCCGCGAGGACAACGTCGCGGCGGTGCTCGCCAAGATCGAGCTGGGCGAGGGCGATGCGGGCATCGTGTATGTCTCGGACGCCGCCGGCTCCGATGCCGTGACCACGGTCGCGGTTCCCGACGAGGCGAACGTGCTGGCACGCTACGGCGCGGTGAGCATCGGTGGGACCGACTCGCCCGACGGGGCGGCGGCCTTCCTCGACGCCCTCACCGGCCCCGAGGCCCAGGCCATCCTGGCGCAGCACGGGTTCCTCCCGCCCGCTCCGTGACCGCGGCCGGCGCATCGGCCGCTGACCGGCCGCTGCCCACGAGGTGTCCATGACGGCGCGCCTCGCCGCGCCACCGAGCGGACCGTCCGCCGATCCCCGCCGCGGACCCGGGCCCGTCGACCTGGGTCCGCTGGGGATCGTGGTGTCGGCGCTCGCGCTGCTCTTCCTCGGTCTGCCGATCGCGGCGCTGGTCACGCGTGCCGTCCTCGGCGGTCATCTGCTCGACCAGGCGACGAGCCCGCGTGTGCTCGATGCGCTCGTGCTCAGCCTGATCACGACGCTGGTCAGCCTGGTCCTCGCCGTCGTCCTCGGCACACCGCTCGCGCTGCTGCTGGCCCGCCGGGCATTCCGGGGCAAGTGGCTGGCCGAGGCGCTCATCGACCTGCCCATCGTGCTCCCGCCGACGGTCGCCGGGCTTGCGCTGCTGCTCGCCTTCGGTCGGCGAGGGGTGCTGGGTGGCCAGCTCGAGATGCTGGGCATCAGCATCCCGTTCACGGTGGTCGCGGTCGTCCTCGCCCAGACGTTCGTGGCGATGCCGCTGTACATCCGCTCGCTCCGGGCGGGCTTCCAGTCCATCGATGTCACGATCGAGGAGGCGGCGCAGGTGGACGGCGCGGGTCGCCTGCGGCTGCTTCGATCGGTGACGCTGCCCCTCGCGGCACCCGCGCTGGGTGGCGGGCTGGCGCTCGCGTGGGCGCGCGCGCTCGGCGAGTTCGGGGCGACCATCATGTTCGCGGGCAACATCCAGGGCCGCACCCAGACGCTGCCACTCGTCGTGTATGCCCAGTTCCAGACCAGCCTCGATGCCTCGGTCGCGGCCGCGACCGTGCTCGTCCTGGCGGCGTTCGGGGTGCTCGTGGGCGTGCGACTCACGCGTATCCGCTCCGGGCTCGATTGGCGGGGCATGGTCTGACTGCGGGTCGGCCGTGGGTCCCACGCGCAGAGGTCGTCCGCGCTCCGGTGGTCAGCCCGTCGTGGTGCCGATCCCGATGAGCACCACGCCACCGATGGCCAGTGCCACGCCCAGCAACGCGGTCCGTGTCAGACGCTCGCCGAGCATCACCCGTGCCAGGAACGCGGTGCTGAGGGGATACAGCGACGAGAGCACCACGGAGACCGCGAGCGTGGTCTCGGCGCGGGACAGCACGAAGAACAGGTTGCCGGCCGTATCTCCCACCGCCGACAGCGCGATGAAGGGAACGGCCGGTGCGATACCCCGGAACGAGGGCAGTCGCCCCGCACCGGCGATGGCGACGGTCGCCACCAGCACGACGGCGCATGCCGCTGACCGTGAGACGAGCAGCGTCCACCACGGGCCGCTGCCCATGCCATGTGCCCGATCGATGCCCAGGAAGAACCCCGCGAAGCCAAGACCAGCGAGCAGGATGAGGCCCCACTCGGCCAGTCGCGCGTCGCTGACGGCTCGCGCCATCGGGGCCTTCGACTCCTCGAGCCGCTGCGCGGGCTCTGCCGCGGGCATCGCCACGGCCACCACGGCCCCCAACGCGAGGAGCATGCCCAGGAGCGTGAGCGGCTGGAGCGGGTCGCCGGTCAGGAACGAGATGACCGTGGGCACGGCCGCCGCGATGAGCCCTGTCAGCGGCGCCACCAGACCCATGGTCCCCCGGGACAGCGCGAGGTAGAGGGCCGCCACACCCAGCGCTCCGCAGATCCCTGCGGCGGCGGCCCACGGCAGCGCCTCCGGCGTGGTCGGCGGCTCGCCCGTGACCAGGACCATGAGCATCGACAGCGCCGTCCCGATGACCTGGACACCGATGAGCGTCACCAGGAGTGGTGCTCGTCGTGTGGCGAAGCCGCCGAAGAAGTCGCCGGCGCCCCAGACAGCCGCGCTGATCAGCGCGAGGAGGGCTCCCACGCCGTCAGGCTATCAGGAGGTCTGGCCGTCCCTCCGCGAGCCACTCGGCGTGGGCTCGGAGGCGGGCGATCCGGGAGCCGTCGCCCAGGGTGCCGGTCGGTCGGCGGCGGCCGTGGTCCATGCCGTCTCGGTCGCCCACGGCATCCCGGGTGTCCGGGCCGTGCTGGTCGCACCATCGTCGGTGGCCGCGGCCGGCATCGGCCAGGCCGGTGCGTCGGTCGGCGGCGTGTCCCACGAGGTCGTCGCGGACGGCCAGGCGGGGTCGAGAGGCGCCACGGCGGGGTCGGCAGACGGCCAGGCGGGCTCGCTCGTCGATCCGTCGGGCGGACCGATCGTGGTGTCAGGCGGCCAGCCGGGGACAGCGGCGCTCGATGGCTCTGCCGCGCTCGCCGCGGCGATGGACGCCGGGAACGCGTCAGGCGTCGGCGTGCCATCGGACAGCGGGACCGCGTCCACCTCGGGCTCGCCGCTCGATCCGGTCGTGGTCGATGCCGGCGGCGATGCCACGCTCACGGGCATCCGCTCCGGGCGCGGCCCGTCGGCGTCGCGTGCCACGGGCTCCGGCAGCACGATCACCTGGTCGGCGACCTGGTCGTATCGGTCGGATGTGGTGAGGTAGAGCACCTGGTGGTCGCGGGCGAGGTCACGCAGCAGCTCCGCGGAGCGCCGCGCGCGCTCCTCATCGAAGGTCACGAACGGGTCGTCGAAGATGAGCGGCGGGTTGCGCTCCTGGGTGACCTGCCGCACGAGACCCAGGCGCGCCGCGAGGTAGACCTGGTCGAGCGTGCCCTGGGACAGCTGCTGGACCGGGATCCAGCCATCGCGCTCGGGGGACCAGACCTGGAACGAGAGGTCCTGCTCATCGACCTGGACCTGGGTGTATCGGCGGTCGGTGATGCGTGCGATGGCCTCGCCCATGTGCTCCTCGAGGTACCGCGCCGCCTTCTTGACGGTGTACCCCTCGGCGGCATCGAGCGCCGACAGCGTCAGCTCATAGACCCGGAGCCGACGCTCCATGGCCTCCAGCTTCTCCTCGCTGGCGCTCACGGCCTCGGCGGTCGTGGCGACGGTGTCCGCATCGATGGTGTTCTGGTCGACCCGGCCCTGGGCCTGGCCCTCCTCCTGGATGGCAGCCTCGCGCTCGGTCTGTGTCTGGCGCAGGGTGCGCAGCGCCCGCTCACGTGCGGCGGCCGGGTCGCTGGACACGCCGCCCAGACCGGACAACGCGTGACGGGACTGATCCATCTCGGCAGCGGCGCGGTCACGCTCCGCGGCGAGGTCGCCGCTGACGGTGACACCGGCCAGGACGCCCCGCATCTCGGCACGGATCTCGTCGATGGCCGCGCCATGTGCGGCCTCTCGCTCGAGCAGGGCATCGGCGGCGTAGACGTCCGGGACACCCATGGAGAGCAGCAGCGCATCACGTTCCCGGCGTGACTCCTTGAGCTGCTCCTCCTCGCGCGAGCGACCGGCGAGCCGGCGGGCGATCTCCGCCTCCTGGAGCTGTGCCTGGATGCGCACCGCGTGGACACGGCGCGCCATGCGGGCGCTCCACACACCCAGGCCGATGGCCGCGACCAGCAGCACGGCCGCCAGGCCGAGCCCGATGGACGTGGGCACGATCCCCGTGAGCCCGGCGCCCCCCGCGAGCACGGCCGCGACCAGGGCGATCATGGCCCCCAGGGCGACCGGCTGCCAGCGTGGCGGTCGGATGACATCGGCGGTGTCCGGGAGGTCGCCCCGCAGCTCCATCGCGACCTCCAGCTCCTGGATCTGGAACTGGAGCTCCTTGACGCGGCGCGCAGCGTCGCGCAGGTCGGGCAGTGGCATGGCCGAGGCGTGGTCGCGCTCGGCGGCCGTGATGCGTGCCTGGAGGTCCACCGCCTGGCGCAGGCGGAAGTACCGCGCCTCGGCGTCCGTGGCGGATGTCTCCAGACGGACGGCCCGCTCACCCTGGTCGACGGCGTCCTGGTCATGGGCGAGCCGGCCATCGAGCTCCACCCGTCGATCGTGGGCAAGGGCCAGCGCGGTGCGGTCGCGCTCCAGCTGGGACAGGGCGGTCTCGCCGCTCGCCAGGTCGGCGCGCAGGCGCTCCAGCGTGTCCCGCTCGCGCCGCAGCAGACCCGGGTTGCGGGTGCCCTCGGACCGGTATCGGCGGACGATCTCGGTGAGCCGACGATGCGCCGTCTGGGTGCCCTGGTCGGCGCCGCTGATGGACTGCTGGAGACGATCGCGCAGCGCGGCCTCGTCCTTGTCCAGATCGACCAGCTCCTGGTGACGCACGCTCGCGGTCGAGCGCAGGAACTTCTCCGAGGCGAGACCCGTGATCTCGGTCACGACGAGGTCGACCTGCCCCGGGTCGTCGAACACCTGGCCATCGACCGCCAGCTCGACGCTCCCGCGAGCGCCCGCGAAATGCTTGACCAGGTGACCCGGCTTGCCCTCGTGCTCGAAGTCGAGCCGGACCATGGGATCATCGGTCGAGCCCCAGGTGCGCAGGTCCTGGAGCTCCTTCGAGGTCGAGGTGCACTTGCGGAAGAGGGCCATCTCGATGGCCGTCTGGACCGTCGACTTGCCGGCCTCGTTGGGTCCCCGGATGACGGTGAGCCCGGGTGCGGGCGCGATGTCGAGCGACTCGTGGCGACGGACGCCCTGGACATGGAGCTTGGTGATACGCATCAGATCAGGTCCACCTGGCGGGGGTCGTCCAGCAGCAGGCGACCCAGCTGGAGCGCGGCGCGGGCATCCGCGGCCGCCTCGGTATCACCGCGCGACTCCGCGGCCGTGATGCGAGCCGTGAGGTCCTGCACGAACGTCCCGGCGATGGTCTCGGGCGACGGCAACGGGCCATCCGGCAGCGCGGCGATGGACCGGTCACGGACACGCACCTTGAGGAAGGCCGCGGACAGCTCGCGGGAGATGGCATCCGGGTCGAGGTCGAGACGCGTCTCCGAGACGCCCCCGACACGCACATCGAGGATCAGGTCGGGATCGGCTTCCGCCATGAGCCGGGACACCAGCGCGCCCTGCGAGACCACCTCGGCGGCGTCCAGCTCGAGCGAGGCGAAGCGCGTCCTGCCCACCACCACCTCGCGCACGGCCACGTGCGTCCGGCCGGCCCGCTCCTCGATGTCCACGATGG
>CAZYTQ010000108.1:6522-11573 GCA_964650135.1 uncultured Anaerolineaceae bacterium
CCGCTGGACGTCACCGGTGCCGCGGCCACGGCGACGATGGCCACCCTGCCGGCGCCGTCCTGGTCGACGGCGAGGGGCTCGATCGCGCCCGGGTAGGTCCAGCTCGTGGTACCGGCCCGGCCGCTCTGCCACGAGTGCCAGTGGCCCAGGGCGAGGTAGTCCAGGCCGCTCGCGGCGACCTCGCCGGGTGTGAACAGGACGTCGTCCTGCTCCACCTTCCCGGGGATGAGCATCGAGCCGTGGATCATGGCGACCCGGAACCGGGCGCGACCCTCGGCAGCCGTGGTGAAGTCCGCCAAGGGGCTGCGCGAGGCACGCTTGGTGGGCGAGACGCGGCCGTACACGACGAGGTCGAGGTCGCCGAACACGATGTCCGGGTGGTCCGGCGTGAGCACGGTGAGCAGGTCCGACCCCTCGGACAGACCCGCCATCAGGCGCAGGTCGAACACCCGATAGATCGAGCCCGCCTCGTAGCAGTCATGGGTGCCCGGGATGAGCACGACGCGGATGCCCTGCTCGGTCAGGCGACGGAGCTCGATGGCCGCGGCCTCGACGGTCCGCCGGGGCTGGGCATTGGAGTCGAACAGGTCGCCCGAGATGAGCGCCACGTCGACGTGCTCCGCGAGGCCGGTGTCGATGGCACGCCGGAAGGCGGCCGCCTGGCGCTCGCGTTGACGGGCGGCGGCGTCCCCCAGGTCATGGTGACGAGCACCGAGATGGACATCCGCCATGTGCAGCAGCCGAGGCATCGGCGCGGGACCTCCGTGGCAGGCTCGATGGCAGGCTCGGCCGGCGCGGGAACGGGGGCCGGTCGGGTCGGACGACCGCGCATGCGCGACCGTTCGGCGGGGCTATCCTGCCATAGCGTCCGCAGCGCTCCGTATGGGACCGATGGGCTACGAGGGGGTCGGGTGCGGTCCCGATCGCCGTCCGGCGCATCGCCCGCGGCGTGGCTCACGCTGGTCGCGCGCATGCATCCGTCCGTGATCCGTTGTACGCTCCGGGCCGCATCCGGTGCGCCCCAGACAGGGACCTCGGCAGAGCACCTGGGACGCGCGGCGCCCGGTCTTCCTCCAGCGCCACGCCTCTGTTTCGCGCTGCCCCTGACGGGTCGGACGGGATGCCGGCGAACTCGAGCTTCGGTGTCCATGGGGAGGTCCTGGTGTCCTACGTCGATCGAACCCTGACCTGTGTCGATTGTGGTGTGGAGTTCATCCACTCCGGTGCGGATCAGGAGTTCTATGCACAGAAGGGGTTCGTCTCGGACCCCAAGCGCTGCACTGGCTGTCGGGCCTCGCGTCGCAGCATGCGCGAGGGATCGGGCTCGGACGTACGCGACATCGGGGGACCGCGGGGCTATGAGCGCGGCGACTACCGCCCCGCGCGCGAGTACTTCGCGGTCATCTGCTCCAAGTGCGGCAACGCCGCGCAGGTGCCCTTCAAGCCGCGCATGGACAAGCCGGTCTACTGCTCCGACTGCTTCCGGACCGCCGGTACCGCATAGCCGTCCGGGTGGCCACGGCCACTCAGCGTCGCATGACAGGAGCCGTGTCGACCGACGCGGCTCCCGTGTGTCCACGCGCCGGCGCATCGGGGCCCGGTGCGCCGGCCATCCTGGGCGCGCGGGCCTGGCTCAGGGCAAGGCGGCCATGATCTCGGTCATGAGCGTCTCGTCCCCCTGGACCACGACATACCAGACGGTGTCGCCGTTCGCGTACGCATAGCCGGGCAGACCGCTCAGCGAGATGGGGATGACGTCCTTGCCTGCCACCAGGTCGGCTGGCGGCGTCCCGTCCCTCGCGGACATGCCCAGCAGGACCATGAACGACTCGACGATGGGTGAGATGCTCACATCCGGTGTCCGCACCGCCAGGATGACCGCATCCTGCGACGCTGGCTGACCGACGGCGATGAGCACGTCCGCCCTGGAGCGCCCGCCCGCCTCGAGCCGGCGCTCGATCCGCCGCAGGGCGCGCGTCCCCTCGCTGGACAGGAACCCGCTCACGCTGTCGAACGGGAGCTCCTGGAACGTCACGGGGCTGCCACCGATGGTCGCCGGGAGCAGTGCGCCTGCTCCCTCGGTCGCGAGTGGGTCCGCGACACCCTCGCCGCCGGACGGCGCGGGTGTGGGTGACGGCGCGGCGGCCCCGATCCGACCGACCGCGAGCGCCGCGAGGCCGGGCAGGGTGGTCGCCAGATCGACGGTGTCGGCCGCCGACCCGTCGAGGATGAGCCAGGTGGCCGCGTCCGGGAATACGTGGAGGGACGTGGTCGTGTGGCCGACGCCCCGCGGGGTCGCGGGGAGCAGCAGCGCCGGGGCGTCCCCGACGCTGACCGGGGCCGCATCGGGATAGGAGGCCGTCGCGGTCTCCAGATTGGAGCCGGTCGCGGGTGCCCCCATCGTCGCGGTCACGACCAGGCCGGTGTCAGCGTCACGCGAGGCTTCCGCGGAATAGACGCACTCCAGGGGATGGTCACCCACGACCTCGACCGGGGCACCACCGAGCGCCCCGGCGACCTCGTCGGCGGTCAGCACCTCGCACAGACTGGCCACGCCCGGGAGGGCGGTGGGCGGTGGCGCGGACGTCGGTGGCGCGCTGGGCGACGGGCTCGGCGACGGCGGGGCCGGCGTGGCCATCGCGGCCAGCTTCCGGACCCCGAGCTCGATGAGCCGGGTCGCGGCGGCCTTCGCGTCCTTGCCGCGCTGTGACGTGACGTTCACGTTCAACCACGTGACCGGATCGGGGAACGCCGCCGTGGTGATCTCCCGCGTCTGGCCGGTGCGTCGGAGCTTCGTCGTGAGCGCCGGGACGCCCGCGACCTCGATCTCGTCGGCCCACTGCTGGCCGGACCGCCGCGCCTGTTCGAGGAACGAGTCGCTCGACGAGGGATCCCCGCCCCACAGGCCGGCGCTCGCGGTGGAGATGGACCCGCTCCGCGTGGCCTTGCCATACCAGACACAGCGGTCCGGATCGTCCCGGACGACCTCCATCGTCTCCTTCATCGCCCGCGACACCTCACGGGGCGTCCAGAGCGAGCACATGCCACCGGGCACGCCGGTCCGCGTCTCCTGGGCGTGGACCACGGACGCGACCAGCGCGGTCGACGAGGCCACGACGAGCGCCATGACGATGGCGGTCCGTGAGCGGGATGCGTGGCGCATCGGCGACCTCCCTGGTGCGTCAGGGTGCGCGAACGCCCGCCCGAGCGCGGGCACGACCGACCGCCCTGCTGGAGGGACACGCTACGGCGCCACGTCATCCGGGAGAAGTGGGCACATCCCTACTCTTTGATGCAGCCAGGCGGCGGCCCGCCCGTCGCGGCGGCCCGCCCGTCGCGGCGTCCCGCTCGTCGCGGCGCCTCGACACCGATCGAGCCACCATGGCCACGTGACCTCACTCGACCAGGTACCGGTGATCGTGCTCGCGGGCGGCGAGAGCCGACGAATGGGCACCGACAAGCTCCGGCTGAACGTCGATGGGGTCCCGATGCTCCAGCGGACGATCGACCGACTGGCCGGGCCGGTGCTCCTGGTGCTCGACCCTCGCCGCCCCACGCCGCCGGTCCCCGTCCATCCGCCGGGCATCCGGAGCGTGGTCGACACGCTCCCGGGCGAAGGGCCCCTGGCCGCGCTCCAGGCGGGTCTCCGGGCATCCATCGATGCCCCCGTCGCGCTGGTCGTGGCCGGTGACATGCCGTGGCTGGATCCTGGCGTCCTTGCGCTGCTGGTGAAGCGGCTCCGGGACGCGCCCGACCGTCACGTCGCGTGCCTTGCCGACGCGGCCGGCCCGCGGCCGCTGCCGCTCGCGGCACGACCCGCGTCCCTCCTCCGGCGTGTGACCGCCCTCGTCGACGCGGGCGAGCGTCGCCTGCGCGCCACGCTCACGGACGCGCTCGTGGTGCCACCCGCCGAGTGGCTGCCGCTCGACCCCGCGGCTGCCACGCTCCGGGATATCGACACGCCCGCGGACCTGGCGGCCAGCAGATGACCGAGCCGATCCACATCGCCCGCGCATCGACGTGGAGCGTCGTGACGCTCGACGGGGACACCATGACCCGGCGCCTCGACACGCTCGCCGGCGAGGAGCCACTCCAGATCCGCGCAGCCGGACCGGGTCAGGAGCCGCTGGACATCGCGGTCACGATGCGCACCCCCGGGCACGAGCACGAGCTGGCGGTGGGCTTCCTGGTGACCGAAGACCTCGCCGGTCCCGTGGACATCGACCGCTGGACGATCGGCGATCCGGCGACGGACAGCCGGCCGGACGACACCATCACGGTGCACCTCCGGCGGCCGCTGGACCCGGCCACGATCCGGGCACGCCAGACCGTGGCCACGGCGAGCTGCGGTATCTGTGGCACCGCGTCGATCGAGGACATCGCCCGCCGCTGCGAGCGTCTGCCGGATGGTCCGCGCATCGATCCCGCGGTCCTGCCCGGACTTCCGCCGGCCCTTCGGGCGGCCCAGGAGACGTTCGAGTCGACCGGTGGCCTGCATGCCTCGGGTCTGTTCGACCCCGAGGGCCGACTGCTGCTCGCGCGAGAGGACGTGGGTCGTCACAACGCGCTCGACACGCTGGTCGGTGCGGCCGCGCTCGCCGGTGACCTGCCGCTCCATGGCACGATGCTCCTGGTGAGCGGACGGGTGAGCTTCGAGCTGGTCCAGAAGGCGGCGATGGCGGGCATCCCCGTCCTGGTCGCCGTTGGTGCGCCCACGGACCTCGCGGTCGTCACCGCCGAGCGGCTGGGCATGACCCTCATCGGCTTCCTGCGCGGCGATCGCTGCAACGTCTACAGCCGGCCGGACCGGCTGGGGCTCGCACCGTGATCACCGGAGCGGACCGATGACGGCTCCCGACGACCGACCACCCGCCGATCGGCCCCCCATCGACCCGAACGCGAAGCCGCCGAAGAAGCACGCCCGGCGCCTCGCCCCGGACCTGTGGGTGAGCCTCCGGCCGAACGGTATCGGTCTCCAGAAGCCCAACCACTTCGGCGAGATGGCGCGCACGATGTGGGAGAACCGGCACGCGCCGCGCTACGCGTGGCGG
>CAZYTQ010000109.1:0-11375 GCA_964650135.1 uncultured Anaerolineaceae bacterium
CTGGTGCGAGCGCTCGAGGAGCATGGCATCGGCCGGCCGTCGACCTATGCCGCCACGATCTCCACCATCATCGAACGTGGCTACGTGGTCGTGAAGGAGAAGCGTCTCCACCCCGAGACCGTGGCACGCATCGTGACGGACCTCCTGGTGGCCCACTTCGGCGAGTTCGTGGATCCCGAGTTCACGGCACGCATGGAGGAGCGACTCGACCAGGTCGCAGCCGGCGAGCTCGACTGGGTCCCCCTGCTGCGGGAGTTCTATGGACCCTTCCGGGACCTGGTGGACATCAAGCGCAAGGAGCTCAAGCGCGCGGATATCACCACCGAGCCCAGCGACGAGGTGTGCTCGGAAGGGCACCCCATGGTCATCCGCCTGGGCCGCAACGGCCGGTTCCTGGCCTGCTCGCTGTATCCCGAGCACAAGGAGTCCCGGCCCCTGCCGGGCGAGGAGCCGGAGCGGGCCCCGATGGCCGGCGAGGGCGAGACCTGCCCCACGTGCGGCCAGGGCACTCTCGTCCAGAAGCACGGCAGGTTCGGCGCGTTCGTGGGCTGCGATCGCTACCCGGACTGCAAGTACATCCACAAGGATGGCCCGCCGCCACCCGAGCAGCTTCCGTTCGAGGTCGCCTGCCCGGCGTGCAGCACCGGCCACCTCGTCGCTCGACGCGCACGCAGGACGGGCAGCGTGTTCTGGGGATGCTCGGCCTATCCCAAATGTCGCTTCACGTCCTCCCGTGAGCCGGTGGGCGCGGTCCACGACGCGGACGGCGGGCCGGTCGCGCGCAGCACGGACGGGTCCGGGATCTGCCTCGCCTGTGGGGCGCCCATCGATCTGCCCGGCGAGATCGCGGTCGGCGAGCTGCTGTCCGGTGGACCGGCCGACCCGACGGCCCTCAAGCCGGCACGGCCGCGTGCGAGCGCCACCACACGGACGACCGCGGCGGGGACCGGCCGCCGTACCACGCGTCCCCGGGCCGCCAAGCCCGCCGCGTGACCGGCACGGCCGAGGGCCGCGCCGCCATGACCGCGTCAACCGCCGCGATCGCGTCATCCGCCGTGCCGGCCAGCGCCGAGGAGGCGCTGGCGGCGTTCCTGACTGCCCAGCGTGCCCGGGATCTCTCGGCCCACACGCTGCGCTCGTACGCGGCCACGCTGGAGGTCTTCCTGGGCTTCCTCACGGCCCAGCCCATGGGCGACTGGCGACAGCCGTCTCGACGCGTGCTGCGTGCGTGGATGGCGTCCCTCAGCGCGGATGGGGCGAGCCGCGCGACGCTCGCCAATCGGGTCGCGGCGGCACGTGCGTTCCATCGGCATGCTCGCCGGATGGGCTGGGTGGCCCTCGACCCGTGGGCATCGGTGAGCCTCCCGCGGCGGCCTCGGCGGCTGCCGCGCGTCCTCGCGGCCGCGGAGGCGGCGTCACTCCTCGACGCTCCCGTGGATGGGCCGGGCCAGGGCCGGGCGCACGCCCTGCCGAGCCGCACCGCCGTGGCACGAGCGTTGCGCGACCAGGCCATCCTCGAGCTCGCCTACGCGGGCGGCCTGCGCATCTCGGAGCTCTCCGGGCTGGACGTCGGTGACGTGGACCTCGCACGCGGCACGGTGCGGGTCCTGGGCAAGCGCCGCAGGGAGCGCGAGTGCCTCTTCGGCGACGACGCGCGCCGTGCCCTGGACGCGTGGCTCGTCCACGGGCGCGATGCGCTCGCGCCGACCATCGATGACCTCGACGCGGCCCGGGCCCTGTTCCTCAATGCCAGCGGCGGCCGCCTGGGCGTGCGGGGCATCCGTGATGTCGTCGGCCGACGCGTGGCCGCGGTCGGGCTGGACCGGGGCGTCACGCCCCATACCTTGCGGCACTCGTTCGCGAGCCATCTGCTCGACGGCGGCGCGGACCTGCGGGTGGTGCAGGAGCTGCTGGGCCACGCGAGCCTCGCCACGACCCAGGTGTACACCCATGTGACACCGGCCCGTCTCCAGGCCAGCTACCGGGCCGCACATCCACGAGCCCGGGGACCAGGTCCTGCGACGGAGGCACCTGCCCAGGCCGAGCCACGGGCGGCAACCGGGCCGCCGCCCAGCGAGCGCCCATGACGCCAGCCCTCGCCCGGCCGCCACGCCGCGAGCCGTCCCGCACATGACCAGCCGAGCGCTGGCGCGTGCCGGGCTCGTGGTCAGCGCCGCGTTCCTCGGCTCTCGCATCCTCGGCTGGGTCCGGCTGGTGGTCATCGGCAATGTCTTCGGAACGGACCCCGACCTCGCGGCGTACTTCACGGCGTTCCGCATCCCCGATCTCATCTACCAGCTGGTCGCCGCTGGGGCGGTCGCCTCCGCGCTCATCCCGGTGCTCTCGGAGCTCCTGGCGAACGGGGAGCCATCGCGGGCGTGGCGGGTCGCCTCGAGCATCGCCAACCTGCTGCTCATCGCGTTGCTGTTGCTGGCGGCGGCGGCGTTCCTGTGGGCGCCCCAGCTGGTGCCCTGGCTGTTCCCGGGTCAGGACGCGCACGCCACCGAGGTGACGGTGCGCATGACCCGCCTCATGGTCCTGTCGCCGATCTTCCTCGCGCTCGGTTCGGTCGCCTCGGCGGTGCTCAACACCCGCGGCCGCTTCGGCGTCGCCGCCATGGCGCCCGTCGTGTTCAACCTCGCCATCATCGGCTGCGCCCTGCTGCTGGGACCCGTCATGGGGATCGATGCCCTCGCCGTCGGCGTCGTCCTGGGCTCCGTGCTCCACCTGGTCATCCAGCTGCCCCTGGTGTCGCGGGTGGCGACCTACACGCCCCGGATCGACCTGCGTGATACCTCGACACGCGCGGCGCTCTGGCTCATGCTTCCCCGGGCCATCGGTCTCGGCGTCACCCAGATCACGTTCCTGGTCAACACCTCGCTCGCGACGACGCTGGGTGCCAGCGCGGTCATCGCCTACACGGTGGCCTTCACCATCCTCCAGATCCCGCTCGGTCTCGTGGGCTTCCCGCTCGGCGTGGTGCTGCTGCCGTCCCTCTCGCACGCCATCGCCGAAGGGCGCATGGCGGACTTCCGGGTGCTCCTGGAACGATCCATCCGCCTGGTCATCTGGCTGACCCTGGTCATCTCCACGGTGGGCGTCGTGCTGGTCACGCCCACGGTCAGCCTGCTGTTCGGTGACAGCTTCCCGGCGGCCACGCTGGCGCTCACCGCCGAGGCGCTCGCGTGGTTCCTGCTGGGCGTGCCGGCGCACTCCCTCAACGTGATCCTGGCACGCGCGTTCTACAGCGCCCAGGACACGCGCACCCCGGTCCTGGTGGCCATCGGATCGGTCGTGGTGAACGTGGTCGTGTCCTTGCTGACGGTGGGCTCGATGGGTCTCGCGGGTCTCGCCCTGGGCATCGCCCTGGGCGGCTGGTTCGAGTCCGTCGTGCTCACGGCCATCCTCTGGCACCGGGTCCACGGGCTCCCGGTGCGATCGATCGTCCGCGGAGGCGTCATCTCTCTCGTGGGTGCGTTGCTGGCCGCCGCGACGGCCCTGCTCATCGATGGTGCGCTGACCGATCCGCTGGGCGGTCTCGGCCCTCGTGTCCGGTCGCTCGTGGAGCTGCTGGTCGCCGGGCTGGGCGCCCTGGCCGTGTACCTGCTGTACAGTCGGCTGATGCGTGTCCCCGAGCTGCCGCAGTCGCTGCGACTCGCGCGTTCGGCGCTCCGCGGGGGTGGTGGCGAGTGAGCGCGTCGGAGGCGACCAGCGGAGGCGGCACGCGATCCCCCGCGGCCGACGAGCCGGCATCCCACCCGATCGCCGGGGGCCCGTCACCTCGCCCCCCGGTCGCGGATCCAGCCGACGGACAGCCTGGCACGGTCGATGCCGCACGCCTTACCACGGACGACGCGGTCTGGGATGCGTTCGTGCGCGCGGCCCCCAACGGCTCGTATCCCCAGCTGAGTGCCTGGGCCGAGGCCAACAAGGGCAAGGCATGGCACGCGGTGCGCGTGGCCGCCGATGGACCGAGCGGCCCCGTGGGCGCCCAGCTGTTGCTGCATCGGATGCGGCCGGGGCCGTTCCAGCGCGCGTATGCCCCGCGAGGCCCGGTCGCCGCGCGCATCGACCGGCCCGCCTTGGCGGCATTCACCGGGGCGATCCAGCGGGCCGCCCGGCGTCACCGGCTGTCGCACGTGGTCATCGACCCCGAGCTGTCGCCGGGCGTGGTGGAGAGCTGGCTGGAGGAGCTCGGCTGGCGTCGTCGTGGCGCGATCCAGATCGACCGCACCCGGATCGTCGACCTGGGCGACACGGAGGAGGCCCTGTGGTCCGGTCTCCGCTCCAGCGCCCGCTGGTCGGTCAACAGGTCGCGCCGCGCGGGGTTCACGGTGGAGGACGCGGGAGCGGACGGGCTCGACGCATTCGGCGAGCTGTATCTGGAGACCGCACGCCGGGTCGGCTTCGAGGCCAACGCTGCGTTCCGGGAGACCTACCACGCGTTCGACCGCACCGGCGGCGCACGTCTCCTGGTCGCTCGTGATGCGGCGGGGGCGCCCGCCGCGACCCTGATGCTGCTCGACTGCGGCGACCGGGTCATCGAGCGGTATGGCGCGTCCAGCCGTGTGGGTGCCCAGGGCCGTGCCAACCACCTGGTGAAGTGGGAATCGATGCGACTGTCGCGCGAGCGGGGCATGCGCTGGTACGACATGTGGGGCACGGACCATGAAGGTGTCGCCGAGTTCAAGGCGTCATTCGGGGGTGTCGAGCGGCAGTACATCGGGGCATGGGAGCTGGTGACGCAGCGTCTGGTCCATGACGGGTTCGCGTCCGTCGCTCGGCTTCGTCGCGTGCGAGCAGGGTCGCCCGGTGGCACCCGCCGACCGGGCGGCATCACGCCGGGTCCCGGGTCGGGAACGGCATCCGGAGCCGCCGACACGCTACGCGTCGACAGCATCGCCACCCAGCCACCCGCCGACTGGGACGCACGGAGCGTGGCCGTGGCGGGCGGGCACGTGATGCAGGGCACCGCCTGGGCCGACCATCGCCGCTCGCAGGGCGCGGACCCGCGCTACGTGACCTTCAGCGATGGCCACACCGCGCTCGTGGTGCTGCGTCGGCAGACCCTCGCCCCCGGGGTCGTGGCCACGGTCCGGCGCGGGCCGGCGCATGCGGGTGATACGGGCACGCAGCTCGCGGGGCACATCGCGGTGCTCGCGGATGCGCTCCGGGACCTGGGTGCCCGGGAGCTGTTCGTGGATCCGGAGCTGGACCACGACCCGGGATACGAGGCGGCCATGGACGCCGTGGGTGCGCGTGTCGCCGACGAGTACCAGCCGTCGATCCACGTGATGCGTCGGTCGTTGCCCGTGGGGACGAGCGAGGAGGCGCTCTGGTCGTCCGTGGCGAAGACCACCCGGCAGCGGGTGCGGGCCGCGGAGAAGGCGGGCGTCGTCGTCCGCCGGGACACCGGCGGGGAGCTGCTGGACGCGTTCGGAGAGCTGCTCGTGGAACGCGCCGATGACCTGGGCATCGCGATGCGCCCCGAGCTGGGCTACCTCGCCGCATGGCGTCGTCTCATCGCGGCCGGTCAGGCGCGACTCCTGGTGGCCGAGCATGGCGGCGTCCTCGCCGGAGGGCTGTTGCTGTTCCTCCAGGGCGGCATCCACGCGACGGCGTACTCCGCCGACCGGGCGGGTCTTCGGCGAGAGCTCCCGGGCACGATGCACCTCGTCCGCTGGACCGCCATCCGGGACGCGCTCGCGGAGGGGGCGAGCGCCATCGAGCTGGGCGGCGTGGATCTGCCCGGCCATCGCGAGCCGCCCGGACCAGACGAGCCCAACCACGGGCTGTATGTCCACAAGGCGTCGTTCGGGGCGACGTGGGTCGTGCGCACTCCCGCACGACGGCTGATCCTGCGACCCACCGCGGTCCGGATGACCGAGATGCGTGGCGCGGTCCTGGGCACGGCGCGACGCCTGTCCCGGATCATGCCCGGAGCCGGCCGGTGAGCTTCCTCGGCAGCGTCGACGGCGCGACGCACACCCTCCCGGACCTCATCCGACGGCTCGAGGCGCGGGACCTCCTGCGCGCCGTGCCGGGCGATGGTCGGCCGCTCGGCGGGACCCATGTCACCGGCGTCACGGCGGATTCACGACGCATCCGGCCGGGCTGGGTGTTCGTGGCCGTGTCGGGACAGCATCATGATGGCCACGACCATGCGCTCAGCGCGGTCGGCGGGGGGGCGGTGGCGCTCGTCCTCGAACGCGCCGTCCCGGCCCCGGGTGTGCCCCAGGTGCTGGTCCGGGCCGCACGGCCGGCGCTCGCGACCTGCGCGGCCTGGCTGGCTGGTGACCCGAGCCACGAGCTGGGCGTCGTGGGCATCACGGGCACGGATGGCAAGACCACGACGGCCTGGCTGGTCCGCTCGATGCTGGAGGCCAGCGGTCTGCGGACCGGCCTCCTGGGGACCATCGATGTGCTCGCAGGCGGCCGAAGCCTCGGCAACCCGGGGCGCGCCACCACCCCCGAGGCACCCGAGCTCCAGGACCACCTGCGTGGGATGCTCGTCGCGGGCGACCGGTTCGCGGTGGTCGAGGCCACCTCCCACGGGCTGGCCCAGGACCGCGTGGCGGACGTGGCGTGGGATGTGGCGGTGCACACGAACGTGACCCACGAGCATCTCGAGTTCCACGGCACCCTCGATGCATATCGCGCGGCCAAGCTCCGGCTGTTCGAGGCGCTCGCGGTGAGCACCCAGAACCCCGACAAGGGACGCGGCAAGCACGCCGTCATCAATCTCGACGACCCCGTGGCGCCGCTGTTCGTGGCGGCGGCGAGGACCGCGGGCGCCACGATCCATGGATACGCCGCGGGCCCCGCACCCGAGGTTCCCATCCGGGCGGTCTCGGTGCGCGAGGGCGCGCTGCTCGAGATCGGGGTCCGGACGCCACGCTGGACCGCCCCCGTCCGCATCCGTCTCGCCGGGCGCTTCAACGTCCACAACACCCTCGCCGCCGTTGGCGTCGGGGAGGCGCTGGGCCTCGATCCCGAGGCGATCCGGACCGGTCTCGAGGCACTGGAGCGGGTACCCGGGCGGATGGAATCGATCGAGCGGGGCCAGCCGTTCCGGGTCATCGTCGACTATGCCCACACGGCCGACGCGCTCGACAAGGTGCTGGGTGCCGTGGCTCCGCTGGCGGCGGCGAGCGGAGGCGGTCTCATCGCCGTGTTCGGGTCGGCCGGTGACCGGGACGTCGCCAAGCGGTCGATGATGGGCCGGGTGGCGGGCGGCTGGTGTCGGTTGGTGGTGGTCACCGACGAGGATCCGCGGTCGGAGGACCGCCAGGCGATCGTGGAGCAGATCGCCGTGGGTGCCGAGCGTGCGGGTCGGACGCGCGGTCGCGACCTGCTGCTCATCACCGACCGAGCCACGGCCATCCGCGAGGCACTCGGCCAGGCACGCCGGGGGGACGTGGTGCTGCTCACGGGCAAGGGCCACGAACGCTCGATCGAGATGGCGGATGGGCCGGTGCCCTGGGACGAGCGTGGCACCGCGATCGAGGCACTGGCCGAGCTGGGGTACACCGGATGAACGGCGGGACACCGGGCCGGCTGGCCATCGTCGACATGACCACCGCGGCAGCGTCAGCATGGGACGAGCTCGCTGCCCGGTCCCCCCGTGGCGAGGCACTCCAGTGCCACGCCTGGGGCGAGCTCAAGGGCCAGGGCGGCTGGCGGCCCCTGCGCGTGCGCATCGACCTGGACGGTGCACCCGTGGCGGTGGCCTCGATCCAGGAGCGGGACCTCGCCAGTCCGCTGCTCCGGCGCATGGGTGGGCTGGGCCGCTCGATGGCCACGCCCGCGGGCGGGCTCGGCCGGTTCCTGTACGCGCCGCTCGGCCCGGTCCTGCTGCGGGACGACGCCACGGGCGCCGAGGCGGCGCTCCGGGCATTGCGGAGCGTGGCGCGTCGACGTCATGCGGCGATGCTGGTGATCGACCCGGCATGGGAGGAGGGGAGCCCGCTCGCGGGGGTATTGCCCGCCCTGGGCTTCCAGCGCGCGGCTCGCGCGGTCCAGGTCTCGACCACCGCGATGCACGTGCCGCTCCATGCCGAGGAGGAGGCGCAGTGGCGCCAGCTCAACCAGAACGCGCGGCGCAACGTCGAGCGGTGCCGCAAGGCCGGCGTGGACGTCGTGCGGTACGGCGACGGGTCGGACCCCGATGGTCTCCGCGACGCGCTCGCGGCGGCCTACCGGATGCTCGCCGAGACCGGGCGGCGTCGGGGGTTCGGTGATGTGCTGCGACCGGCCGACTATCACGAGCACGCGGCGACGGCGCTCATCCGCTCGGGGAACGCGTCGCTCTGGCTGGCGCGCCACGAGGACCGGGCCCTCGCCTACACCCTGGTCCATCACTCCGGCGACCGGGCGGTCCTGTTCGAGGCCGGCGAGGCCGACCTGCCCGAGGTCGCGCCGGACCCGGCAGCAGCCGAGGATGCACCCGCCGCACCGCGGTTCGCGGCCAACTTCCTGCTCCAGTGGACGATCATCCGCTGGGCGGCGGGGGCCGGGTTCGCGACCTATGACATGGGCGGCGTCGACAACCACGAGGCACCGGGGCTGCCCGTCGACGGATCGCACCCGCTGTGGAGCCTGCTTCGGTTCAAGTCACAGTGGGGCGCGCGACCGCTCCAGCTGGTCGGCGCCCGGGAGCACGCACCCTGGCCCGTCCTGGGTCGGGTCGTCCGGAAGGCTCGCGGCACCTGAGACCACGTCCCGACCGGGATCGTGCCTCAGCGTGTGTTCCGATCGGGGTCGTAGCGTGGCTCCGGCACGTCGATGTGTCGCCAGAGGGTGCGTGCCAGCTGACGGACGGTCCGGTCCGGCAGATACAGCCCCCGGTTGGAGAGCAGCACGATGGACACCCCCTCGTCGGGGAAGTACCAGGCCTGGTCCTCGTAGCCCCGCAGGCTGCCGCCGTGACCCACCGCACGTCGGCCATCGAAGATGCGTGTCCGGGTCCCCAGGCCGTACTCGTCGCGCTTCCGGAAGGTCAGCATCTCGTCCAGCAGCGCCGCGTCGACCACGTCGGTCGATCCATAGAGCGCCATCACCCAGCGCGCGAGGTCACCCGCGTTCGCGAACATCGCACCCGCCGAGCTCGCGAGGGTCGCCACCGACATCGTGGGCACCTGTCGGCTCGATCCGGTCCAGTCGTAGAACCGGTCGCCGCCGCCCCAGAGATGGCCGTGCGCGGCATCCCGGGGGGTGGCATCCTGGGGCTGGTAGCCGGTGTGCGCGAGGCCGAGCGGGTCGAGGAAGCGCTCCCGGATGACCGTCGCGACCGGCCGCCCGGTCACCTCGCGGATGACCTCACCCAGAAGGACGAAGTTCGTGTTGGAGTAGTGGAAGCAATCGCCCGGGTCACAGTACGCGGGTCCCGTGAAGCGCAGGATCTGGCGGGTGGTCCAGCGCCGGGATGGGTCCCGGTACGCCGCCCGTTGGTACGCGGCGCTCTCGAAGTAGTTGAACACGCCGCTCGTGTGGGCGAGCAGCTGCCGGATGGTGATGCGCTTCGCGCGGGGGAAGTCGGGGAGATAGCGCGACAGGCGGTCATCGAGCCCCAGCCGACCCTCGGCGACCAGCTGCATGATCGTGGCGGTGACGAAGGTCTTGGTGATGCTCGCGATGCTGAACACCGTGTCCGTGTCGACGGGCCGTCTGGGTGACAGCTGGCGGTCGCCACTGACACCCTGCCAGACCCGACCATCACGGGTCCGGATGGCGACCGAGATGCCCGGCGTGGGGATGCGCGCACGCGCCCTGTCCAGCACGGCCTGGAGCGCCGCCTGGGTCCGCTCGTCGAAGGGCAGGTCGACATCGAGGACCGGCGCGCCGATGGGCAACGCCGACGCATCCGGCGACGCGACCGGCGATGCGACCGGATCGGCGGCGGACGCGGCCGGCGATCCCGGGCCCGCCTCCGGGGGCCCGAGCAGACCCGCAGGGACGAGGGTCGCGGCCACGGTGGCCGCTGCGGCGGGCACCGGGCCGCCAGTGGTCGGCGGCGGGGTCGGCACGGGTGCCGCCGCAGCCCCGCATGCGGAGACGACCAGGGCGAGCGCGGCGATGGCCAGCCGGTGACGAGAGCGGTGGGGACGCACGATGCTGCACGGTACACTGGAACGGCATGTCCCTCCACGTCCCGTCGTCCAAGGCGCCGCGGAACGGGCGCCGGACCTCGGTGCCCCCCGTGGCCGCGCCCTTCGCATCGTCACGCGCCCTCGATGCGGCCGCGAAGCGCATCGAGGCGGAGCTGCGCGAGCGATACCCGTCGGCGGACCTCGCCAAGGTCACCGAGGCGTACCGGTTCGCGCGGGAGGCGCACGGACCACAACGACGCGCCTCCGGCGAGCCGTACATCACGCACCCCCTGGCGGTCGCCGAGATCCTCGCGGAGCTGGGTCTCGATCCCGATGCGGTCCAGGCCGCGTTGCTCCACGACGTGCCCGAGGACACCGAGTACTCCATCACGGATGTCGAGGAGCGCTTCGGGTCGGATGTGGCACATCTCGTGGATGGCGTGACGAAGCTGTCCAAGTTCAGCGCCCGGAGCCACGAGGAGCAGCAGGCCGAGAACATCCGGAAGATGTTCCTCGCGATGGCGGACGACATCCGCGTGGTGCTCATCAAGCTCGCCGACCGGCTGCACAACATGCGCACCCTCTCGGCCCTGCCCATCGAGAAGCAGCAGCGCATCGCGCGCCAGACGCTCGAGATCTACGCCCCGCTCGCGGAGCGACTGGGTATCTGGCAGTTCAAGTGGGAGCTGGAGGACCTCTGCTTCAAGACGCTCGAGGCGGATGCGTACCGTGACCTGGCCCGCCAGCTCGAGAGCCGGCGGCGCGCCCGCGAGGCCTATGTCAAGCGGGCCATGGAGGTGCTCGACACCGCGCTCGGGGAGGCCGGCATCGATGCGGAGCTGTCGGGTCGCCCCAAGCACATCTTCTCCATCCACCGGAAGATGCAGCGCAAGGGTGCCGCGCTCGGCGAGATCTATGACATCCACGCGGTGCGCGTCCTCGTCGAGAGCGTCCGCGACTGCTACGCGGCCCTGGGTGTCGTGCATTCGCTGTGGCGGCCCATCCCGGGCCAGTTCGACGACTACATCGCGATGCCCAAGAACAACGGCTACCAGAGTCTCCACACGGCCGTCGTGGCGCTCGATGGCAAGCCGCTCGAGGTCCAGATCCGGACCCACGAGATGCACTCGGTGAGCGAGGTGGGTGTGGCGGCCCACTGGCGCTACAAGGACGGCTCGCGCTCGGAGCGTGACTACGACGCCAAGCTCGCCTGGCTGCGCCAGCTCATGGACTGGCAGGGGGACATCTCGGATGCGACCGAGTTCGTGGAGGGCGTCAAGCTCGACA
>CAZYTQ010000110.1:0-11075 GCA_964650135.1 uncultured Anaerolineaceae bacterium
GCCCGTGGAACGCCCGGAGGTCCCCGTGGGCATCCTTGAGCCCGATCAGGTGTGTTTGGTCGCAGAGTCGTGCGAGCGCATCCGGCGCCAGCCGCAGGGGACCGCGCTGATAGAGCACCACGGGCAGCTGCCCGCCGGTCGCGTCGCCCACGCGACGCAGCGACGCCGCCACATCCCCCACCGCGCCGGTCGTCGGCAGCAGGAGCACCGCAGCCACGCCCGCGGCGAGCAGCGCGGTCGCGGCCGTCCCATCCCCGACGCCCGCCATCAGCGTGCCCATCACGGGCACCTCGCCCGCGCCCGCCACCGTGAGCTCGGCGCATCGGAGACGTTCCTCGATGGTCATCCGGTCGCCCTGGCCCAGGGTCCCTGCGGCACACACCACGTCGGCGGTCGCGGCCAGGGTGCGCACACCCGCGAGATAGGCGTGCTCGTCGATCCGGTCGTGATCGTCGAAGGGCGTGAGAGCGAACCCCCACAGGCCGCGCAGGTCGGGCCGGGCTCGGCCCACGAGGGCTCGGCTCGGCGTGGCCTGGCTCACCGGGCTTCGGCCGTCACCGGCGGGCCCCACAGGCGGAGCGCGGTGCCACGCAGGAGATGGTCGCGCGCCGCGGCATCGATGAAGGGCAGCGTGTCGACCAGCGCGAGATGCTGGGCATGCGACGCGGACTCACCCGCCAGCGGCCAGTCCGAGGCCCACATGGTCCGGGATGCCCCGAACGCATCGAGCGTCCCCTCGGCCCACGGCCAGGTGTCCCGATACGGGTAGCCGTCCTGCGACAGGGCATACATCCCCGACAGCTTGATGCGCAGCTCGGGGATGCCCGCCAGCTCGCGCATCCGGACCAGCTGGTCGAGGTCCCGGGCGTCCACGGGCAGGCCCAGGTGGTCCAGCACCTGGGGCACCTCGGGGCGTCGCGTGGCCGCCCGCTCGATGAGCGTGGCGCTGGGCAGGCGCATCGTCCATTGCAGCGTCAGGCCGGCATCCGCGGTCGCCTCGACCAGGTCATCCAGGCCGGCCAGCTCTGCCTCCGTCTCGAGTGGTCGGGCGCCCAGGTTGACCCGGATGGCCACCGCGCCGAATGCGGCATGGTCCGGGATCGCGGCGACCGCTGCGGGGTCACGCGGATCGACGCCTGCCACCGCGAGGATGCGCGTCGGCACCGCACCGGCCGCGCCCTGGATGTAGCCGTTGTCCGGATGGACCATCGCGGGGCTCACGAGCACGGCGTCCACGCCACTCGAGTCGAGCGTCGCGAGCAGGTCGGCCGGGGATGCCGCCATCGGCTCCTGGACCTGCTGCACCGCGTGGACCAGCCCGTGCGGCCACGCGTGGACGTGGCTGTCCACGATGCGCACGTCGGCCGGCAGGAAGGCGCGCCGGGTCATGCGGAGGCCGCCGCCGTGGTCGACCCGCAGGCCGCGATGAACGCATCGGTGGTCACGGTGTAGCCGACGTTGCTCTCGATGAACCGGATGGCCATCCAGTTCGCCCAACCGCCCTGCGCGGTCTCAGGATACTCCATCGTCCAGGTGGCGTCGCGGAGCACGACCACGCGGTAGTCCCGATACATCGCATCGGTGACGGTGGTGCCCAGGCAGATGCGACTGTCGAACCCGACCACCACGAGGTTCTTCGCACCATACCCCCGCAGCACGGAGTCGAGGTTGGTCTCGAAGAAGCCGCTGTACATCTGCTTCCTGACGAGCGGCTCATCCGGCTCCGGCGCGATGATGGGTGCGTGCTCGAGGATCGGCGTGGGTGGCCGCCACTCCTCGAGGACGTCCACGCCGCAGGTGCGGATGGACATGTTGCGCCATTCGTTGCCCTCGGACAGACCGGGCGAGAGGTAGTTGGTGAGGTACACGACCTGGAGGCCGGCTGCCTTCGCGGCGGCCTTGGCAGGCACGATGCGCTCCCGCACCGTCCGGGCGACCGGATCGTCCTCCTGGTGCTGGTAGAAGGCGGGCGTGTCGGCGGGCTGCTCGTACCCCGGCTCCACGTGCGCGCCATAGACATCGATGATGAGGAACACCGTCTCGTCGACGGGCAGCTCGATGGGCTCCTCGATGTGGCCCAGCGGTGCCTCCGGCGGGTAGTAGCGCCAGTAGCGTCCATCGAGCCGGAGCGCGGGTCGGGTCATGGTCATCCTCCTGTGGGTCGTGTCGAGACGTGCGCGGGGGAGTCTGCGGATGTGATCGCCGCGCAGGCGGCGAGGAAGTCGGCGGTCGTGGTGGTGTAGCCCACGGTCGCTTCCAGCTGGCGCATCGCGAACCAGTGGCGGAGACGTCGCTCGCGGGTCTCGGGGTACTCGCCGGTCAGGATGGCGTCCCGGATCGCGATCACCCGGTGGTCGCGATACAGGGCGTCGATGGCTGTCGTGCCGAGGCACACCTGACCGTCGCCACCGACCAGGAACAGGTCGCGGGCACCGATGCCCCGCAGCACCGACTCGAGGTGCGTCTCGAAGAACCCGGAGTACACCTGCTTCTCGACGAGTGGCTCGCCGGGCAGGGGCGCGAACTCGGGTGCGAAGGCGAGGATGTCGTTCGGGGGCACCCACGCCTCCAGCACATCCACGCCGCAGGTCCGGATGGACATCGTGCGCCACTCGTTACCCGCGGACAGCCCGGCGCGGAGCGCGTTGGTGAGGTAGACGACCCTGAGGCCAGCCCGTCTCGCGGCATCGAGGACCGGCAGGATGTGGTCGCGCATGACGTCCCGCGCGTGTGCCTCGTCCGGCCACGACCGATAGATGGCCGGCAGGTCCGCGTCGGATGGTGGCTGCTCGGCCCAGTGGGCGCCGTAGACATCGACCACGAGCAGCGCGCACCCGTCGACGCGGACCGCCAGCGGCTCCTCCACCTCGCCGGCCGGTGGCGGCGCCATGCGGTACGAGCGACCCGTGAGCGTCAGCAGCCGGCTCATGCGCGGGTCTCCGTCGGGCGTCGGTCGAAGGCCGTGATGAGTGCCTGGGTGCCCGCGCCGGCGTGGCCCGCCGCGCGGACCGCGTGGTACAGCTCTCGTGTCAGTGCGGTACCGGGCATGCTGACGGTCGCCGCGTGGCCCGCGTCCAGGGCGAGGCCGAGGTCCTTGATGAGGTGCTCCACGCGGAAGCCGGGTGCCAGGTCGCCCGCCGCGATCTTGGGCCACATGACTCGCAGCAGGTCCGATCCCACGATGCCTGCTCCGAGGGTCTCCAGGACGCGCTCCGGCTGGAGGCCTGATGCCTCGGCGAACAGGAACGCCTCGCTGAGACCGAGCATCGAGAGGCCCACCAGGATCTGGTTGGCGATCTTGGCCGACTGGCCGGCGCCCGGCGGGCCGTGATGCACGATGGTGGTGCCGAGCCGGGACAGGACGGGCATCGACCGGGCGACCGCGGCGTCGCTGCCGCCCACCATGATGGACAGGGCGGCCCGCTCTGCCCCTGCCGGGCCGCCGCTGACCGGCGCGTCCACGGAGTCGATGCCCAGCGCCGCGGCGTCGGACGCGATGCGTGCGGCGAGCGAGGGGCTGCTCGTGGTGCAGTCGATGACCAGGCTGCCGGGTCGTGCCCCGGCGAGGACCCCGTCCGGCCCGAGGACCACCTGCTCCACGTCGGTGGGCTCCCCCACGATGGTCATCACGATGTCGCTCCCGGCCGCCAGCTCGGCCGGCGTGGCAGCGACCCACGCACCCGGGAACGCGTCGGTCACGCCAGGCCGGCGTGCGTAGGCGCCGATGGGATATCCGGCGGCCGAGAGATGCTGCAGCATCCGCTGGCCCATGATGCCGAGGCCGATCCAGCCGATCCGGGGCAAGTCCGTCATGGCGCTGTGACTCCTGTGGGTCCGGTGATCACCGGGCTCGTGACGAGGTCGGTGGACCCGGTCGGCATGACCGCGTCCTCGGCGAAGTGACAGGCCACCGCATGACCCGACGACAGCTCCCGGGGCCAGGGCCGCTCGGTGAGGCATCGATCCGGATCACCCAGCCGACGGCGCAGCTCGCAACGGGGCGCGAAGACGCACCCGCCCGGGGGTGGTTGCTGGTCCGCGATGTCGCCCTGGATGACATCCCGTGCCACACCGCTCCCGGGTACCAGGGACGGCATGGAACGCATGAGCGCCTGCGTGTACGGGTGTGAGGCGCGCTCCACGAGGACCCGTCGCGGCGCGATCTCCATGAGTCGGCCGAGGTAGAGGACCGCGACCCGCGAGCACAGGAACGAGACCGCGCGCAGGTCGTGGGAGATGAACACGACCGTGAGACCGAGATCCTGCTGGAGGGTGCGCAACAGGTTGAGCACCTGGGCCTGCACCGACACGTCGAGTGCCGACACCGGCTCGTCGGCGACGATGAGCCGAGGCTCCACGGACAGGGCGCGGGCGATGCCGATGCGTTGTCGCTGTCCGCTGCTGAACTCATGGGGGTATCGGTCGAGCATCGACCGCCGAAGGCCGACCAGCTCCAGCAGGCCCGCCGCGCGCTCCTCGGCCTCGGCGCCCTTCGCGAGGTGGTGGATCTGATAGGCGTCGAGGAGCATCTCCCGGACACGACGACGGGGATTGAGCGACAGGTACGGGTTCTGGAAGACCATCTGGACGGAACGGCGATAGGCGAGCAGCCGGTGACCCTTGAGCTGGGCGATGTCCTGCCCCTCGAAGCGGATCGTCCCGGCGCTCGGCTCCAGCAGCTTCACGATGGCACGGCCCACGGTCGTCTTCCCGGAGCCGGACTCCCCGACGATCCCGAACGCCTCACCGGGCGCGACCGCGAAGCTCACGTCGTCGACGGCGCGCACCAGGCTGTCGCCTCCCAGCCGACCCAGCCAGGAGCCACCGAACACCCGCTCGACATGGTCGAGCTCCAGCAGGGGCGGACGCAGGTCGGTCACGCGCGCACCTCCGGGTCGGGTGCGCCGCTGGCCGGAGCCCGGATGGCCGCTGCCCCGATGGCCGGTGCCCCGCTGGCCGTCGCGCCGCCGGCCGCCGGATCGATGGTCGTCGCGCTGGCGCCCGCGCCGACGTCCGGCGTGTCGATGATCGTGGTCTCGGCGACCTCGACCGAGGCCGCGAGGGTCACGGCAGCGGCGACGCCCGCCTCGCTGCTCGCGAAGTGGCATGCCGCGTGGTGACCCGGCCGGACCTCGACGAGGGGCGGTTGGAGCGTCGTGCAGACCGCCGGACCGCCGAGCTGGTCGCGCAGCCCGCACCGGGGGGCGAATCGACATCCCGCGGGCCACGAGCCAGGCTCGGGAGGTGAGCCCGCGACCGCCTGGAGGCGCTCGGGCGGATCGGCGCTCAGCGGCGGGATGGACGCCATGAGGGCACGCGTGTACGGATGCAGCGGCTGTCTGAACAGCTCTGCCACCGGAGCACTCTCGACCAGGCGTCCGGAGTACATGACCAGGACGCGGTCGCAGATCTCGGCGACCGCGGCCAGGTCGTGGGTCACGAACAGGATCGCCGTCCCGAAGTCGTCGCGGACCGCCAGGAGCAGGCGCAGGATCTGGGCCTGGATGGTCACGTCCAGGGCGGTCGTGGGCTCGTCCGCGAGGATCAGCCGCGGCTGCATCTGGAGTGCCGACGCGATGAGCACGCGTTGCTGCATGCCCCCCGAGAGCTCATGGGGATAGCGGCGGAGACGCTGCTCGGGTCGCGGCAGCCCGACGCGCCGGAACATCTCCAGGGCAAGCCGGCGGGCCTCGTCCTCCGAGACGCCCGGTCGATGCGAGCGCACGCCCTCCATCACCTGGTCACCCACCTTGACCACCGGGTTGAGCGCTGCTGTCGCATCGGGCGGGATGAGCGCGACCGTGGACCCGCGGACCGCGCGCATGGCCTCGCGTGACAGACCCCGGACATCCACGCCGTCGACCATGATGCGGCCGGTCGCGATGCGCCCGGGTGGCGGCACGAGGCGCAGGACGCTCATCATGGTCACGGTCTTGCCCGACCCGGATTCCCCGACCAGGCCCACGATCTCGCCGGTGCGGACGACGAAGCCGACCTCCTCGACCACCCGCACGGAGCCGGTCTGGGTCGCGAACTCCACGGCGAGGTCGGTCACCTCCAGCACGGGGGTGCCATTGGTCATCGGTCCCGTCATGCCGACTCTCCCACCCGCTGGGAGGCCCGGGGGTCGAGCGCGTCCCGCATCCCGTCCCCGATGAGGTTGATGGAGAAGACCGCGAGGATGACCGCGAGACCCGGGATGAGGGTCAGCCAGGGCGCCTGGAAGATGAACTGTCGACCGGCGTTGATCATCTGTCCCCAGGACGCATCCGGTGGCTGCACCCCCAGCCCGAGGAAGCCCAGCGACGCCTCGTCCACGAGCGCGAAGCCGACCAGCGCCGTGGTCTGGACCAGTGCGATGGGCAGGATCGCCGGCAGGATGTCCGTGCGCAGCAGTCGCATGCCACGTGCCCCGAGCACCCGCGACGCGTCCACGTACGTGCGTGATCGCGAGCCCACCACGGCGCCTCGCACCAACCGCGCATACAGCGGCGTGTACGCGATGCCCAGGGCAAGGATGGTGGTCGTCGCGGATGGCCCGAACAGGGCCACGATGCCGATCGCGACGAGCAGCGTGGGGATGGCGAAGAACAGGTCCACGACGCGCATCCCCGTCACGTCGACCCAGCCACCCAGGAAGCCCGTGACGATGCCCAGCGTGACACCCAGCACGGTACCCAGGATGGCCGACAGGACCGCGATGAACAGCGACATCCGGCTGCCATGGACGAGGCGTGTGAACGTGTCACGCCCCAGGTCGTCGGTGCCCAGCCAATGGGATGTGGTCGGGCCCGCGAAGCGCGCCCGGACATCGATGGCGTTGGGGTCGAGCGGCAGCAGCATCGGGCCCAGGATGGCGATGCCGACGAGGATGACCGCGAGCACGACACCCATGCGCGCGGAGCGGATGCGCCAGACACGTCGGATGGCCGTCACTTGAGCCGGATCCGTGGGTCGAGGGCGGCCTGGGCGATCTCGGCGATGAGGTTGATGACCACGAAGATGAGGCCGTACACCAGGATGAGCGCCTGGAGCATGGCGTAGTCGCGCTCGGTGACCGCGCCGATGAAGATGCGGCCCATGCCCGGCCAGTTGAAGAGCGCCTCGATCGCGACCGAGCCGGCGAGCAGCGCGCCGACCAGCACGCCCAGCACGACGACGAACTGGGGCAGCAGATTGCGGATGATGTACCGCCAGAATATGACCTTCTCGCGCAGGCCACGCGCGTCCGCGTAGGGCACGAACGGCTCCTTCATGATCTCGATGACGGTCGACCGGACCACGCGCACCAGGAACGGGGCGCCGACGAGACCGATCGCGATCGAGGGCAGGATCATGTAGCGGAAGCTGGCCACGGGGTCCTGCGTGAAGGGTGCGTACCCCTGCGAGGGGAGCCAGCGCAGCACCAGCGCGAACATGACCATCAGGATGGTGCCCAGCCAGAAGCCGGGCGACCCGAGCCCCACGAGGGTGATGGTGGAGATGACGGTGTCCGAGCGCTGCCGATATCGCATGCCTGCCCGGATCCCGAACGGGATCGCCACCACGAGCGACACCAGCAGCCCGCCGAGCATCAGCTGGAGCGTCGCCGGGATGCGATCGACGATCAGCGGCGCGACCGCCTGACGGGAGCGGAACGAGATCCCGAAGTCCCCGTGGAGCACGTTCCCGAGCCACATGAGGTACTGGTCCAGGACGGGCTGGTCGAAGCCGTACTGGGCCTTCAGCCGGGCGACGAGCTCCGGGTTCGCCTGGACGCCCAGCATCGCGGTGACGGGGTCTCCGGGGATGATGCGGACGTAGAAGAACACGAGCAACGAGAGCCCGAAGAGCAGGGGCAGCGCCAGCAGGATGCGTTGCAGTGCGTATCGGGCCACGGATCGATCATGTGCTCCTGTGTGGGGAGGCCCCCGTCGGCGGCTGCCGACGGGGGCCTCGGACGGTCACGAGGACCGATGCGCCCTGGAGGAGGTCAGGGCGCGGTGATGGTCGCGTTGGCGAGCCACTTGAGGGACGTATCCGGGATCGAGTAGTAGCCCTCGAGCCCGGGTGCCATGGCCACCTGTGGCCACTGGTACCCCGTGACCAGCATCGGCAGCTCGTCCGCCTGCCATGCCTCGAGCTCGGCATAGATCGCCTTGGCCGTCTCGGCGTCGCCGGCGATGGCCGCATCGATCTTGGCGTCGATCTCGGGGTCGGTCAGATGCGTCGTCAGCGGGGTCAGCGCGCCACCACTCCGGAACCAGTTGAGGTACAGGTCGTCGGAGTCGGTGGCACCGGCGCCGCCGTGATACATCTGGAACTGGTCGGCGGCCACGTCGCCCCAGAACGGCGCCGGGTCGTACTTGTTGGGCTGGATGTCCAGGCCGACCTCCTTGAGGGTCTGCTGGAGCAGCAGCGTGTTGCACTCCGCTGCCGGCCAGTTGCCCTCGTAGGGCACGGACACGGAGAACTTGGTGCCGTCCTCGACACCGGCGACGCCACTGGCCTCGCGCATCCCGTCCGCACCCACGACCCAGCCGGCCTGGTCGAGCAGCTCACCGGCCTTGGCCAGCGACGCTGCGCGATCGGAGTCGTCGTACGTGGTGATCTCCACGAAGTTGGGGTCCCACGGTCGCAGGATGTTGCCGTAGGTGACCGCGCCCGTGCCGAACCAGCAGGCGTCGATGCGACCCTGGCGGTCGACCGCGTAGGCGATCGCCTGGCGCACCAACTTGCTGTCGAAGGGCGCGACCTTGGTGTTGAAGCCCCAGAACAGCGGGGTCAGCCGGTCGCTCTGCTCGACACGGATGGTGCCCGCGGCGCGCAGCCGCTGGGCATCGTTGTAGCCCACGTTGGCGATGTCAGCCGCACCGGACTCGATGGCCGCGGCCCACGAGTTCTGGTCCTCGCTGAAGATGTACTCGATGGTGGCGGTCTTGGGGTAGCCCTCCCGCCAGTAGCTCGGGTTGGCCTGCAGGATGGCCCGGTCCTTGGGCGCGAACGACTCCAGCACGTAGGGGCCGGAGGTCACCGTGGGCATCGCGAAGTAGTCCGCGTTCGCCTCGACCGCGGCCTGGGACAGGATGGCCGCGTTGCCACCTCGCGACAGGGCCAGGGGCAGTGCCCGCGATGCCGCCGACAGTGTCACGACGACCGTCGCGTCATCCGGCGCCGCGACAGCGGTCACGTTCGCGAGCGCACCCTTGAGGCTCTCGCTCTGCTGCATCCGCCCGATGGACCAGACGACATCCGCCGAGGTGATGGGCGAGCCATCCGAGAAGGTGGCGCCCGGCCGGAGATGGAAGGTCCACTCCGTCAGGTCCGCGTTGGGCTCCCACGACTCGGCGATGCCGCCGGTCAGGGCGCCGTTCTCGTCGAAGTCGACGAGGTTGTCATAGACCAGCGTCATCAGGGTCCGCGAGGCGTCGGCCGCCGCGATGGCCGGATCGAGTCCCTGGGTGGGCTCGACCGTGATGACGCGGATGGTACCGGCTGCCGGGTCCTGCGCCGTCGCAGGGATGGCCGCCGTCCCCACCAGCAGCGCGAGCGCGCCGCTGACAGCGATCAGTCTCGCCGTCCGGGTTCGACTCATGGTGCGAACGCTCCTCCGTGTGACCCAGCCCGTTCCTGTCGTCCTGCCCCCTCGGCCCGCATGCTGGACGCTACGGGACGAATGGTGTGATGATTGCAGGACACGGCCGGATGATAGGGGCTGGAGCCGGCCCAATCAAGGTGTCTGCCGGGTGCCGGCATGGGTTCGAGTCGGAGGGATGGATGGTCGACTGGGCAGGCACGTATCCGGCGGTCATGACCATGTTCGATGAGCGGGGCCGCGTGGACGAGGATGCCACGGCCGCGCATGTGGCTCGCCTCGTGGACGAGGGAGTCCAGGGCATCGTGGCGGCGGGCACCAGCGGCGAGTTCATCCTGCTGGACGCCGACGAGCGCCTGCGGGTGATCCGTGCCGCCATCGACGGCGCCGCCGGCCGGGTGCCGGTCATCGCGGGCACCGGCGCGGCCGCGACCCACGAGACCATCGCGCTCACCGAGCGCGCCGCCGATGCCGGGGCGGCGGGCGCGATCGTGATCCTGCCCTACTACCTGAAGCCGACGGCCGCCGAGGTGGTCGGCCACTTCCGTGCCGTGGGCGCCACGTCGCCCATCCCCGTGATGGTCTACAACAACCCGGCCAACTCCGCGGCGCCGGCGATCGAACCCCCGGTCCTCGCCGAGCTCTACCACGACGGTCTGGTCGCCTCGGTCAAGAGCACCTTCCCCACCGTCCACCAGGTGCATGAGCTGCGCGCGTTGGCCGACGATGGGTTCCGGGTGTTCTACGGCAGCTTCATGGCGCCCCTCGAGGGCATGGCCGGGGGTGCCCACGGCTGGATCAGTGGCATCCTCAACGTCGCGGCGCGCGATGCCGTTGCGCTGCACACCGCGATGCTGGCCGGTGACCTGGTGGCAGCCCGCGCCGCGTGGACACGCATCCTGCCCATCAAGCTCCTGTGGACCCGTTCCCAGCTGGGCCACGTGAGCGATATCGCGATGTACCGCGCGATCCTCCGGCTCCGGGGACAGGTCGCCGGTCACTGCCGGGCGCCCGTGCTGGAGCTGTCCACGGAGCAGGTCGGTCGGCTGCGGTCCATCCTCGAGCCATTCGGGCTCCTGGGGGCCTGAGTCGATGCGCATCACGGCGGTCCGTCACTGGGTGGTGGACTTCGGCTTCTACAACGCGATCTACGTGCGTATCGAGACGGACGAGGGCGTCGTGGGCGAGTCCGAGGTGGCCATGCGTCGCCGGACACGATCCGTGGCCGCGCTCGTGGAGGAGCTGGGTGACCAGCTCGTGGGCGAGGACCCGACCCGCATCGAGCTGATCTGGGAGCGCCTCTACCGCGACGCTTTCCTGGGGGGAACGCTGTTGCTCATCGGCATCAGCGCCATGGACATGGCGTTGTGGGACCTCAACGGACGGGCGATGGGCCAACCGGTCCATCGTCTGCTCGGTGGTCGCTTCCGGGACCGCATCCCCATCTACTGTCACGCCGCGGCCGGCGAGCCGCCCGAGGCGTTCGCGCAGACGTGCCGTG
>CAZYTQ010000111.1:0-11024 GCA_964650135.1 uncultured Anaerolineaceae bacterium
TGAGCCCGCCATAGAACACCTTGTCCGTGAACGCGTCCGCGATGGCGCGGCGCATGCCCACCGCCCCCAGCGGCACATACGAGGCCGTGAGGCCCTTGGCCATCGTGATGAGGTCCGGCACCACGTCCCAGTGGTCGATCGCGAACCACGCACCGGTGCGCCCGAAACCCGCCATCACCTCATCGGCGATGAGCAGGATGCCGTGGCGGTCGCAGATCTCGCGCAGGCCCTGCATGTAGCCATCGGGCGGGATGAGGATGCCGTTGGTGCCCACGATGGTCTCGACCAGGATCGCCGCGACCGTCTGGGGACCCTCGAACATGAGGACCTCCTCGACATCCGCGAGCGACTGTGCGACCGGCTCCGGCTCCGGCCGACCCCAGCGGTGGAAGTCCGGGAAGCGCACGATACCCGAGACCCCGGTCTCCGCTGCCCACCGTCGCGGATCGCCCGTCGCGACCATCACCTGGCCCGTGGCGCCGTGGTAGGAGCGATAGCGGGTCATGATCTTCTGGCGACCCGTGAGCTGGCGAGCGAGCTTGATGGCGTTCTCGTTCGCCTCCGCGCCACCGTTGGTGAAGAAGAACACATCGATGTCGCCGGGCGTGATCTCGGCGAGCTTGCGTCCCAGGAGCGCCCGCGGCTCGGTGGCCATGAACGGGTTGGCATAGGCGAGGGTGCCCAGCTGGGCGCTGATGGCGTCGATGACCCGCCGGTCGCCATGGCCGATGTTCACGGACATCAGCTGGCTGTTGAAGTCGAGATAGCGAGTGCCATCAGGCGAGTAGAAGTACGACCCCTCGGCGCGGGACACCGGGATGGGGTCCACCGCGCCCTGGGCGGACCACTCATACAGCGAGTGGCGACGACACAGCGCCACGATCTCCTCGGCGCTCAGGCTCCCGGACGCGACCTCGACGGCCATCCCTGCTCCTCCTGCTGATGGTCGCGGCAGTGTCGCACGCCACGTCGGGCCGTGCGCGCCGGGGACCAGGAGCAGAACCCGGGCACCACGAATCACGAACGGGGCGCCCCAGAAGCGCCCCGTCCGATCGTTGATGTCGCCCGGCGGCCGGGATACCCCGGCCGCTTCTCCAGGAATAGAGAGCCGGCCTCCGGGCCGGACCATATGAGGATGAGTCCGTAGCGCCTCGCCATCCGCCTGCCTGGATGATCCGGCGCGTAGGACGCACAGTAGGGGCGCCTGATGCGACGCGCATCCGACCCAGGACCCATCCGCGCGCATCCGGTGGTCCGGGGGGGACCACACCAGATGCCACCTGCCCCATGGTGACGCCACCGGACCGACGATCCGACCAAGGCCCATCGGGGATCCGACATCGCGACCCTCCGGGATCCTTCGGGGGCGCTTGCAGCGCGTGTTACGGTCGGCCCCGGACGAGAACACCGATCCGCCGGTCGCGGAGGCGCTGACGACGGCCGACCACCCATGGACGAGACGCCGCTGATGGGACATGGTCATCCGGGCGCCACGCTTGCCCGAGGCCGTATCGACGATGGAGGGAACGAACGATGGCCGAACCGCGCAAGACGGCCCGGTCGAAGGCCGCAGCCAGCCGGGCGGCAGCCGGAGCCGGGGAGACAGTCGCCGACGGGACCGCGGAGGTCGCGACCACCGCCCAGGGCGCGGCCGACACCGTGGGCGAGGGCGTGGACACGACGGCGCAGGTCGTGGACCAGGCCGTCGAGCCAGCCGTCACGGCCATCGAGCAGCCGGTCGTCCAGGTCACCGCGCCGCCGCCGCCGGCAGCCCCGAGTCCCGCGGTGGTGTCGCCGCCACCCGCAGCCCCGGCTCCCGCGGTGCCGCAACCCCCGGCAGCGACCGAGCCGCTGCCCGGCGCGCCGGTCTCGTCGACCGAGCCGGCGCCCGTGGGCGCTGTCGATGCTCAGGATGGGCCTCCACCCGGTGCCAACGTCGCGGCCGCCATCAGTGGTCTCGTGACCGGCATCAAGGAGCGCATGTCCACCGCGGAGCTGCTGCTCGGTGTGGGCGGTCTGCTCGTGCTCGGCGTGTCCTACCTGCTGCTCGGCTTCATCCTCGACAGCTTCCGGCAGCCGACCGAGCTCGCCGTGCTCGCCTCGGTGGTGCTGCTCGTGCTCATGGGGCTCGAGCGAAGCCAGCGCCAGGGGTTCGGCGAGTGGTACCGCGTCGCGCTGGTCGTGCTGGGTCTTGTCATCGCCGTGGGCGCCGGATACTCGTTCCTGAACACGCTGCGATCCGGCTTCTCGGGCCTCGACCTCCTGGCATGGCTGTCGGTGCTCGCCTGGTGGATCGGTGGCGTCGTGGCCGCGGTCGGTGCCTGGATGGCGTTCCGCGCTCGCGCCTGACGCTCGGCCCGAGGCCTCGGGCCGTCCCTCGGCGAGACGGGCCCAACGCCGCGGTCGCGAGACCGACCACCAGCGCGATCGGCGCACCGACCCGGTTCCCCTGCTCCGAGCGCTCGGTCCGCTCCGAGACCTGGCCGCGGTTCGAGTCGACCCGCTCCTGCCACGCCCACACGGCCTTCCCGCCGGTCATCGGTGTACCCTGCCCAGCCACACAGGTCAACGACCACGCGGTGGGTCGGTCGAGCCGCCCTCGCCGAGCGTCGCCATCGGAGGAGCAGCATGTCCCGCATCGTTCGCGGCGCCCTGGTCCAGGCCACCTGGACCGGCGACAAGGAGTCGATGATCCAGAAGCACGAGCAGCACGCCCACGAGGCGGCCAAGCAGGGCGCCCAGATCATCCTGTTCCAGGAGCTGTTCTACGGACCCTACTTCTGTCAGGTGCAGGATCCGGCGTACTTCTCGTACACCGAGCTCATCCCCGACGGCCCCACGACCAAGCGGATGCAGGATCTGGCGAAGCAGACCGGCATGGTGGTCATCGCCCCGATGTACGAGGAGGACTCGACAGCCTCCGGCATCTACTACAACACCGCGGCCGTCATCGATGCCGATGGCACGTATCTCGGCAAGTACCGCAAGACCCACATCCCGCAGGTGCAGGGCTTCTGGGAGAAGTACTACTTCCGGCCCGGCAACCTCGGCTATCCCGTGTTCCAGACGGCCGTGGGCAAGGTCGGCGTCTACATCTGCTACGACCGCCACTTCCCGGAGGGAGCCCGGGCGCTGGGCCTCAACGGCGCCGAGATGGTGTTCATCCCGAGCGCCACGTCACGCGGGCTCTCGGAGTATCTGTGGCGTATCGAGCAGCCGTCGCACGCGGTGGCCAACGGCTACTTCGTGGGCACCATCAACCGGGTGGGCATCGAGCCGCTCGGTGATGACGACTTCTATGGCCAGAGCTACTTCGTGGACCCGCGCGGCCAGTTCATCGGCGCCGTGGGGGATGCCCACGAGGAGGAGCTGCTGGTGCGCGACATGGACCTGTCGCTCATCGAGCAGGTGCGCCAGACCTGGCAGTTCTACCGCGATCGGCGGCCGGACGCGTATGAGGACCTGGTCCTCCCGTAGGGTCGGGGCAGCCTGTCATGGACTTCGGCTTCACGCTCAAGCCCGATCACACGATCGAGCGAACGATCGCCCTCACCCGACTGGCCGAGGGGGCCGGCTTCACGCACGGCTGGCTGTTCGACTCGCACGTGCTGTGGAAGGAGGTCTATCCCCTCCTCACGCTGATGGCCGTCAACACCACCCGGATGCGCCTCGGGACGTGCGTCACGAACCCTGCCACGCGCGAGCCCACGGTCACCGCGAGCGCGCTCGCGACGCTCGACGAGATCTCGGGTGGCCGGATGGACCTGGGCATCGGTCGCGGGGACAGCGCGCGGCGGGTGCTGGGCAAGCCACCCACCACGATGGCCACCCTCGAGGAGGCCATCGAGCTCATCCGCGACCTCGTCGAGGGGCGTGCGCGGGAATATGAGGGCACCGAGCTGCGACTGCCCTGGAGTGGGTCATGGCGGCTGCCCGTGTGGGTCGCGGGCTATGGCCCGATGGCGCTGTCCATGACCGGTCGCATCGCGGATGGTCTCATCCTGCAGCTGGCCGACCCGGATCTCATCGGATGGATGGCGGGCCAGATGCGGGACGCGGCCGTGGCCGCGGGTCGTGACCCCGCGAGCATCCGGGTCCAGGCAGCGGCACCCGCCCACGTCGGACCACGCGATGAGGTGCGAGACCGGGTGCGCTGGTTCCCGGCGCTCGTCAGCAACCACGTCGTGGACCTCGTCAACAAGTACCCTCGTGAGCAGCTCCCCGAGTCGCTCACGGGCTACATCCGCGACCGGACGGGTTATGACTACCTCCATCACGCGGAGGTCGGCTCCTCCAACGCGGGCTTCGTCACGGACGAGGTGGTCGACCGGTTCTGTGTCACGGGTACCGTCGAGGAGCACATCGAGCGGCTGCGGGCCCTCGAGGCGTCGGGGGTCGACCAGTTCAACATCTACCTGATGAACGGCGATGAGGAAGCCCAGCTCGAGGCGTACGGACGGGACATCGTGCCCATCCTTGGGAGCGCCGGCGCAGCCTGAGGCGCGGGTGGAGACATCCGCACCTGGTCTTCATCCGGGGATGGCGCCGCACTGTGGCACCATGCGAGACCGATGAGGCTTCCCGGTCGGCGGGGCCCGGCCGCGGCGCAGCGTCCGAGCCAACTCCCGCCCGCCATCATCTGTCCCGTCTGCGGGTTGCGCAACGACATCACGGCCCGGTTCTGTCGGAACTGCGGGCTGCCGCTGGGTGCCCCTCGGGACCCGGTGCGGGGCACGACCACGCGCCGTGCCGACCTGCCCAGCGATCGAGGCACCGGCATCGCGGCTGTCCTGGGCCTCGTCGCGATCGTGGCCCTCACCGGTCTGGCTGCGTTCCTGGTGCTGCGGGGCCTCGAGGGCGTCGAGGGCACCGCCGGCGGCCCCGGCACCTCTGCTCCATCGGGGCACGTCGCGAGTGCGCCACCCACGGTGCCGTCCGCCGCAGGTCCGTCCCCGTCAGGCCCGGATGCGACGCGCGTCCCCGGATCGAGTGCGCCGACGACACCCGACCCGGACAGGACCCCGGGCGCGACCAGCGACCCGGAACCGACCCGGACTCCACGTGCCACTGATCGGCCCGACCCGACCGACGATCCGAGGCCGACCGCGACCCCGCTCGGCCTCGCCACCCGGTTCACATGCGGGGATGCTGCCATCGAGGATCCCCATGATCGACGATGGCGCATCACCCAGGCCAGCTGGACCCGTGGCAGTGCGACGGATGTGCTGACGCTGCAGCTGGCCAGCTCCAGCGGCACCGCGCGCCGAGGAGCGGTCGTGCGTATGGACATGGTGTCACCGGGCCGTGCCGCATCGACGTATGGTGTGACCCGACCCGATGGCGACCGGGCACTCGTGCTCACGTTCGAGGGCCCGGTGACGCTGAGCACGACACTCATCGGATCGCCCGGACTCCGCGCGCTCCGGACCGTGGACATCCGACGCGATGACGACGGGGTCGTCCACGCCGTCATGGGCATCGAGGGCGATGGCTGCGTGCGGATGCGTGCGGATGACTGGAAGTCCAGCCGGGCCACATCCGCCAAGCTGGTCCTGGAGTTCCGGCGTTGACCGATCCCGGTCGGACGCCCGACAAGGGATAGACTGCGAACCGGTCGTATCGCAGGGAGGTCGGAGGCGGCAGCATGGCAGGACCCGTGATGTGCGCCGACTGTGGTGCCCCCAACGAGGCCGGTGACGAGTTCTGTGGCCAGTGCGGCCGGTACATGGGCTGGTCCGGAAGCACAGGTGCCGATGGCGATGCGCCGCCTGCCGATATCCCGGCAGTGCTGGATCCCCAGGGGGGACCATCGTTGGTCGGCTCGCCAAGCGGGCCGCCGCCTTCGTCGATGGACAAGTCGGCCGCGCCGGTCGACCCGCCGGCACCCCCTGCACCGCCGGCATCACCGCCGCGGTCGGCAGCACCTTCCCCACCGCCTTCACAACGGATCCCACCGCCGCCCCCGCCCGCGCCGATCCCCGACCGACCCGCGGTCCCGATCCCGCCCGGGCCGGCATACCAGCCGCAGCTCCAGGTCACGCCTCCGCCGGTCATGAACGGCGTGACGTGTCGCACCTGCGGTCTCGTGAACCCACCCGCTCGCACCTTCTGCCAGCGCTGTGGCGCGCAGCTGGATCCGGCGGTCGGCACGATGGCGGGCACGCCACGACCCGCGGACGGGGCCCCGGTGGCGCCCACCACCGGGGGTGGCGGGGGTCGCCGCCTCGCGCTCGCGGGCATCGGTCTCGTGATCATCGCGGCCGTCGTGGGCGCCGCGCTCGTGTTCGGGGGCGTCCTCGGCGGACCGGGCCCGACACCCTCGGGCAGCACGGTCACCGGGTCACCGTCGCCGGGTCACACGACCGAGCCGTCCAGGACGCAGCCCCCCGCGACCTCCGCTGCCGCCACCGATGGACCGGACGAGCCAACGGACGCGCCGGTCACCGATCCGCCGCCAACGGCCGTGCCCGATCCCACCGCGACGCCCCGCGTGACGCCGCGCCCGACGCGCACGCCGCGGCCCACCGGCGTGGCGGCCGTGGTGCCCCCACCGACCGACTGGGTGTGCGACGGCGGCTCGACCACCATCGACGATCCACTGAGCCCGGGCTGGAACCTGCGACGCGTCGACTGGTCCGGCCGGGGCGACTACGACCGCCTCCTGGTCACCCTCGATCGTCGGCCCGCGCTCGCGGGGGACGCCACCCACGCCATCGTGCATGTGCGACCGACGAACGAGATCGCATCCTCGCTCAAGGTCGTGCCGCCGAGCAGAGGGCGGACCTCGATCGCGTTGGGCCTGTGGCAGGGCGTGCGGCTGACATGGGCCGTCGACCAGGCCGTGGGTCTGCCGGCCATCGATTGGGTGACGCTGGGCACGGATGACAACGACTTCGCCTGGCTCGTCGTGGGCACAGGGGCCACCGATCCCTGCTACTCGCTCCAGGTCCCGGCATGGACCGCGGACGCCCCGGCCGCGACGGACACCATCCAGGTCGCGCTCGACATCCAGCACTGATCGCATCGGTCGCGGATGCCGACCGGGGCGCGCCGGCCGGCACGGTCGTGCGGGTCCGCGGGTGCGCCGCGGTCAGCGGGGTGCGACCGCGATCAGCGGCTCGGCACCCCTGGCGGCTGTCCGGACCCGGGCACCACGAGATAATCGGCCGTGACCCCCGGATACGCGGCTGGGTCGGCGGGTGTCCCGGCGGTCAGCACTCGTGGCCCGTCAAGGTCGTGGGGCAGGATGTGGATGCCGATGCGGAACGCACCCTGGGCATCGGTCGTGACCTCGGTCGGTCGGGCCCTGGACAGGCCTCGGTCCCAGGTGAGGGTGACCACCGAGTCGGGCGGGAAGTCGATCCCCGTGACCGTCGTGGCGTAGCCCGCTGGGCCGCTGACCGGTCGGATCTCGAGGACCGGCTCCACGCAGGGGACCGTGAGCGCACGGGTGGCGCGGGCCACGACCGCGCCACGGGTGTCGCGCTGACGCCCGAGCACGCCGTACTCCCCCCGGTCGCGACCCGTGACCGCGATCGTGGTGTCGAACGTACCGTCATCCGCAACGGTCGCCGTGATGGCGTCCGGCTGTCCCCGCGGATCGACGACCACCTCCACGATGCCCGGGTAATAGCCGCGTCCTCGCACCCGCAGCTGGGCGATCTCGGGTCGGCCGGGGCCCAGTGGCACGCAGGTCGGGATGAGCGGCCGGAGCGCCGGTGAAGGGTCATCGCACGGGATCCGGACGTCCGCGGTCAGCAGCGACACGCCATCGGACTCGATGGCCACCTGGTACTCGCCCATGGGCCGGGCGAGCGGCCGGATGGTCAGCGAGAGGGCGCCGTCCCGCCCGACCTGGGCGCTGAAGCGTTCGGGCTCGAGGATGTCCGCGGCGGCGGCCTGCGCGTCGAACACGACCTCGACCAGGCCCGGCGGGACCGCGCTGGCCTGCACCCGGATGCGCATCCGCCGATCGGTGGCGCCCGGGATCGCGGGTGTGTCACAGTCCGGATCGAGCGAGATCGACGGCGTCGCGGTCGGCTGGCAGGGCACCCGGAAGATCGCGTCCGCGACCCGCGGCGGCCGCAGCTCGGTGGCATAGGCACCGAAGCCATTGGGTCTCTCCTCGCCCACGAGGAAACGCTGCGTGACCCGCACCACGACGCGTCCCCTGGGTCGCTGCCACGGGTCGATGCGTGTCTCAAGGACGCCGTCGTCGCCCACCAGCCGGATCGGGAACTCCTCCTCGGAGCCGCCCACGTCCCACGTGACGGTCGCCGGGCCGTACAGGAAGCCCACACCCGTGATGGTCACGTCATAACGGTCCTGGGGCCGGCCGGCGGGCGCACAATCCGGGGCCAGCACGATCCGCGGTGGCTCCGGGCAGGGCAGCTCGATGGGCGTCGCCGCGATCCAGGGGTTGCGGGCCGCAGCCGCGATGCGGGCCATGCTGCCAGATCCCTGGACAGCGGCCGCCTGGTAGACGTCGGCAGGCAGGGCCGCGATGCCCTCCATGCGGTACCGCAGGCGTCCCTCGCCGTCGGTGGTCAGGGCATCCGAGACGATGGGCGCCTGGTCGGGGTCGAAGTCCTCGGGCAGCACCAGGCCGACGTAGGTCTCGGTGTCGGGCTGGAAGCCCGACACGCTGAAGTCGAGGTCGAAGGTGGCATCGGGCGCCACGCAGGTGGGCGTGACCACGAGCGTCGGCGGACAGGGTGCCTGGAGCGTCAGGCTCGCCGAGGGTCCATCACCCGAGGTGCTGGCTGCGATGGGGATCTCGGTGGCCTCGAAGGGCAGGATGACGGGTACCCGGGCGTCGAAGCGACCGACCTCGTCCACCAGGGCCTGACCGACCGGCAGCTGGCCTGCATCGAAGCTCTGGCCGACGTAGATCTCGACCGTCGAACCGGGCTCGAAGCCGTGCCCCGCGATACCCACGTCCAGCGTGTCCTGGGTGCGGGGCGTGTCATCGAGCGGCACGCACACCGGGTCGGCGGTGATCCCCGGGACGCCCGACGTGGCGGCGCGCGCGGCGGGGACCGGCACACCCGGCAGGATGCCGGGCAGGCCGAGGGCGAGGACACTGGCCAGGAAGGCGGCCATCGACCGCCGGACCATGGCTAGCGCTCGAAGCCCGAGACGTAGACCGCGGGCGGGCCGGCGCACTCGCCTTCACAGTCGAGCCGCAGGGACTGGTTCCCGCCGATCGCGATCGGCGTCACGAAGTGGAAGTCGAGATCCCGGAAGTTCTCGAGGTTGAGCACCATCAGCTCCTGCCCGGAGCGGCGGAGCGTGATGGTGCCGGTCGTGCCGGCAGGGTTGGAGAACACGAGGTCCGTGACCATCAGCGTCCGCCGACCACTTGGTTGGAGGGCCCCGCCTCCTGCCTCGATACGTCCGTCACGGGGGGTCTGGACACCCGCTGGCCCAGGGGTGGGCGTCGGCGTCGGACGATCGGTCTCGCCCGGGGCGGGCGTCGGCGTCGGCTCGCCGTTCCCGTTCCCGTTGCTGGTCCCGTTGCTGGTCCCGTTGCCGGTCGGGACCTCGATGCCCGCCTGCTCCAGCACCTGCTCGGTGCGCTCCTGCGCCTTCTCCTGGGCCGTGGACTCGATGACCGGTCGCAGGAACAGGAACCACACGAGCACCAGTGCGATGAGTGCGGCCAGGAGCAGCGCCAGCGCCTTGAGGAACCAGGGCGGCAGCATCGGCTCCTGGAGCATCGAGCCGCCGACGGTGACCGGTGCCGCCCCGCCCTCCAGCTCCAGCTGGAAGCTGTGCGTCCGCGGCTGGCCACGCCAGAACCGGCGACGCGGCTTGACCGTGACCTTCGAGAACGCAGCCTGCCCTGGCTCCACGACCAGACCGGGTGGCCGGATGTCGTAGGCCATGGTGCGGTCCGGGTCCAGCCCCGTGATGGTCGCGTTGAGCAGGGTGTTGCCGCGGTTGTCCACCGCGAGGTCATGTGTCGCGCTGCGGCGGCCACGCGACGTCCGGGGCGCCAGCTCGGCGCTCGTGTCCACGAACGGATCGATGCCGAGGACGCCCTCCTCCACGACCGAGCCGGCTGGATCCTCCTGCGAGGCGACCCGCACGCCGAAGGGCGATGGTCCCGCGGGCACGTCCGAGCGACGCGGTGGCCGGAAGGTGATGCGCGCGGTCTGCTCCGCGCCCGGGAAGAGCGAGATGGTGGGTGGCTCGGCGGTGGACCATGCGCCAGCGTCACCCAGGACCTGGATGGTGAACTGGTCGACCACGGTGCCGTTGTTGCGGACACGGATCTCGACGCTCGCCTGACCGCCCGGCGCGACGCTGATCTGCCTGGTGCCGAGGACGGCGATGGCTCCCATACCAGACGCAGTCTAGGAGCATCGAGGTCCCATTGGATACCCCTCCGGGCGATCGACGGGGCGATCCCGGACGCTGGATCCAGGGGGCCGGCGATGACGTTCAGTCGTCGTTCAGTCAGCGACAAGTCCCATCGGGCACCCTTCCGGGCAATCACTCCCGCGATGAGCAGGCACCGGGACGCGCCGCGCTCCGCATCTCCAGCGAGGGCAGTCACATGTACCTGATGGACTCGACGGACCCTGCACGCGCCACGACCCTCGAGGTCGCCATCGTGGCGGCGGATCCGGTATCACGCGCAGGCACCATCTCCCAGCTGCGCACGGCACCCGGCATCCGGGCGGTCGAGGACATCACGGTGGGTCGCACCGACGTGGTCATCGTGGTCGCGGACGAGGTCGACGAGGAAGTGACGCGCAGCATCCGCGCCCTCCGTCGGAATGGCATCGAGCGCGTGGGGCTGCTCGTGGCGCGCCTCGACGACCAGGGGCTGCTGGCCGCGGTCGAGGGCGGTGTCAGCGGGGTGCTCAGACGCGGTGATGCGACCGCGGGCAACCTGCGGGCCATGATCCGGGCCGTGGCCCAGGGCGAAGGGACGCTGCCGCCCGACCTGCTGGGTCGTCTGCTCGACCAGGTGGGGCGTCTCCAGCGGCAGGTGCTCGCGCCGCGGGGCCTCACCT
>CAZYTQ010000112.1:0-4004 GCA_964650135.1 uncultured Anaerolineaceae bacterium
CACCTGGCGGCGTACGTCGGCGCCTGACCCCGGGGTGCAGCCGTGCGTCGAGGGCGACCGCCACGGCCGACCTCCACGGCCAGCCGGCATCCGGTGTGCCGCGACCCGCTCAGTCGCTGACCCGCACCACTGGTGGCAAGCGATAGCGCCCGTCGAGGAGCGGCGCCTGCGGGAACCACTCGACACGCGAGGTGGGTCATGCCCTTCGCATCGACGGACGGGGTCAGTTCACGATGAACCAGCCCACCTGCAGCTGCTTCGGGGCGGCCTTGTTGAGGCGGATGGTGAATTTGTCGTGCGCGATATCCAGCGACACACCGCGCACCCAGGTACCAGCGACGTTCGCCTGGATGGTGGCCAGCACGATGCCGCCGTCGCCCACGAACTTGTTGCTGATGGTCTTGGTGGCCTGGCCCTTCGCGAACGTGATCCGGCCGCTCCGGTCGAACACCGCACGTCCGCGGACCCGCAGCGCATGGCCACCGGTCGCCTCCGCCCAGACGCCGGTGCCGTTCTTGGTCTTGCCCTTGACCGCGATCCCCTCAGGATCGCTGATTCCGGAGACGCCGACCGTGGAATGATGGCCGTCCGTCTCTCCCCGGACCGCCACACCGCTGTTGCCACTGGCGGCCCCATGGACGCCGGTGCCATCGTTGGCCGTCGAGCTCCCGATGACGGCGATCGCGGACTGATTGAGCTGCACCGTGGTCACCTTGCCGCTGAACGAGGGACCGTAGATGCGGGTGGAGGTGTTCGTCTCGTTGATCTGACCCATGATGATCGGGCCATCGGCAGCCGCCTCGGCCTCCGTTGGCAGGATCACCGATCGCAGGCCCACTGCGGCGATGCCCGCCGCCGCACCCGTCAGCAGGGCCCTGCGGGATCGTCGATCGGTCGCTGCTCGTTCCATGGTCACGTTCCTCCTGGTCGCATGTCGTGTCCGGGATCGCGTCCAGTGAGGATCATGGGTGGGAGCCGGAGATTCTCATCGCCGACGGTCGCCATGATCGCGCTCGCGGACGCTCGACGAGGAACGCGATCGAGAGGCTCGCCGTCGCATCCGCAGTGTGGCGCACCGACCGATGGACGCGCGTCGGGTGACACCCTATGGCGTGGACCAGACGGTGTCGGCTGGTAGTGCTCGCATTGACAGCACTGGAGGTCACATGGCAACGATCACGGTCCGGAACCTGGATGACGAGGTGCAGCGGCGGCTGAAGCGTCGCGCGGTCAGGAACGACCGCTCGATGGAGGCAGAGGCACGTGCCATCCTGAGCGCCGCGGTCCAGGAGGAGGATCTCGTGCATGCGTGGCACGAAGCGGTCGATGACCTCAGGGGAGACGAGCTGCCGCTCCCCGAACGCTCGTTGCCACGTCCGTCGGTCTCGGGTGATCGTCCTCGACACGAACGTGCTGTCCGAGCCGCTCAAGGAACGGCCCGACGAACGAGTGATGGCATGGCTGGCTACCTCGGACGACCGGCTGGCCGTGACCGCGGTCACCGTCGGGGAGCTCCTGGTCGGTGCGAGGCGGCTCGACCCAGGCCGACGCCGGGAGGCGCTCATCGGCGCGATCGACAGGCTGCTGGCGACGCATGGCGGCGAGGTGCTTCCGTATGACGACGCAGCCGCCCGCCACGATGCCGCGTTGCGGGAGCTGGGCCGAGGCGCCGGCCGGCCGGGCGGCTCGAGCGAGAGCGAGTGGGCACCCTCGCGCCGCCGTTCACGGCCGATGGGGCTCGGTGGCGTACCGCTGCATGACCTCCAGTACCTCCTCCGGACCGAGCGCACCGTCCGGCCCGGGCCGGAGGGCGGTCAGGTCCCGGAAGTAGCCGATATAGCGCTCCGGCGTGACGATGCACAGCAGACTCGCCGGAGCGTCGGGGTCCGCGTTGCCGAACGTGTGCGGATCACCGAGCGGCGCGGTCACGAGACCGCCCGCGGAGACCTCCAGGGTGCTCGTGCCGCTCGTGAACCGGACGTTGCCGGAGGTCACGAAGAAGGACTCATCGTGCTGGCGATGGATGTGCTGCGGGGGCCCTGCCCACCCCGGGGGGATCAGGCACTCGACGACGCCCATGCGCTGCTGGACGGCCAGGCCATCCTCCAGCACCCGGAACGTCACGGGGCCCGCCCGGAACGTCTCTCCTTCCCCCGCCAGGGTCCGATGCAGCGTCATTCCGCCACCACGGGCGCGGCCAGCAGCGTGTTGTGCAGCGGGTAGATGGCCGGCTCGGTCCCCTCCGGGACGTGCGGTCGGACGAACTCATCGTAGAAGGACGCCTGCTGCTCAGCACTGTCCCAGATCTCGACCACCGTCCATTGGCCGTCCGGGGCCAGACCAGCGAAGTGGCCACGGAACCCGTCGGACCCCAGGAGCTGCGGGCCGAGCTGATCGATGACCAGGTCGTAGAAGTCCGGATCGAGGTTGGACCGGTTGGTCATGAGGACCGCCATGATCGATACTCCTCTGAAATGAGACTACTGTCGCAAATCACGACAGGTGTATCATTCGGCCTCGTCGGGTGTGTGTCAAGAGGGAGTCGCGATGGCTGGGGATCCAGGCCGGGCGGTCGCTGCCGCCGGGGCATCGGCACGAACGCGGGCGCTGCTCATGCGGACGGCTCGTGAGCTGCTGCAGTCCGGTGGACCGCTCACGGTCCAGGCGGTGGCCGAACGGAGCGGCGTGTCGCGCGCGACCGCCTATCGCTACCTGGCGAGCAACGAGGCGGTGGCACTGCACGCGACGATGCCCATCACCGACGATCCACTGACCGAACCCGACTGGGCCGACACGACCGGGAGCGCTGGTCCGGACCTGCCCTCGAGGGCCGCCGCGCTCGTGCGCCGGATGGGCGAGTGGGCGTTCGACAACGAGCGGGAGCTCCGGATCCTGCTTCGGCTGTCGTTGACGGACGGGAGGGCCGCTCCCGCACTGTCACGGAGACCCAGGACGAGTCGCGACCGCTGGATCGCGGCGTTGCTGGCGGACCTGCCTGCCTCGGTCCCCATCGAGGCCAGGGATCGCCTGGCCATCGCGCTGATCCCGCTGTTCGGATCGGACGCGGTGGTCTGGCTCACCGACATGGCGGGCCTTGACCGTGAGGCGGCGCTCCGCCAGCTCGAATGGATGGCCGCGGCGCTCGTCGCGAGCACGCTCCAGGAGTCGTCGACGACCGGGTGACGTGGCGACGGTCTTCGACCAGCGTCTCGGCGTCGGCGTCTCCCGACGGGCGGGCCTCCGGGCGGATCTGGCCGTGGCTCACCAGGAGGCCCGACCGACCGCTGCCGCGGCACCCACGGCGGGGATCCGCCCGTATCGTCGGTCAGTCGACCGGTTCGATCTCGCTCGGTCGCCAGGACTTGTCGAACCAGGGTGCGAGCGGGCCGTAGAGCCGCAGGATGACGTTCCAGCCCTTGCCCGGCCAGGTCTGCACCCAGTTGCCCTCGTGACCCACCGGCGCGGTCGGTCCGAACCAGATATCGACCGATCCGTCTGGCTCGATGACCACGCCGGGCCGCTGGCTGCCGATGCTGGGATGCGGCTCGTCGGTCTGGAGCATCGAGCGCGTCTGGTTGTCATAGAGCACGAGCGACCAGAAGGTCCTGGCGGGGATGCCTGCCGGGAGGTTGAGCCGGTAGGTCCGCGAGCCGTCCATGGGCCGGCCGTCCACGTCCACGAAGGCGGTGGCGTACGCGGAGCCCGCTCCCACGCGCTGGATCGCCATGGCCGGTGTGATACCCGTGGCATAGAAGAACATGAACGTGCGCGCGTCGAGCAGTCGCACCCCGTCCCGCTCGAACAGGTGGCTGCCCCCCACGAACGGGGTGCACCATGCGCTGTCCGGGTACAGGAACGCCTCGTCGAGCCGGGAGCGGTACGCGAGCGCCCGGGCCGTCGCGTTCGCGACGGACGCGGCCTCCGCGAGGATCGCCTGCATCCGCGCGTCGGGCGCGAACGGCTTCCCCTTCTCGATGCCGATGGATGCGAGGAGCCCCAGGGTC
>CAZYTQ010000112.1:4014-10932 GCA_964650135.1 uncultured Anaerolineaceae bacterium
GCCGCCGAGGCGGCCGAGCAGCAGTCCCCACGCCGCCTGCACCACCGCGTTCACCTCGTCGAAGAACGAGGCATCCATGGCATGGATGGTGTTGAGGGGCATGCCCGTGCCGTCGATGAAGCGCATCGGGGGTGGGTCATCCGCCTGGTCGAGGCGATAGATGCGCGTCCGCCTGGCGGCCTCGGCGGCGGGGGCCGGGTCGCCCTCCTGGAGGAAGCCACGCAGCCCGATGAGGTTGCCGTAGGTGGCCGAGCGGTAGGTGAAGTAGCCCTCGGGCAGGTCGCCCTCGTGGTCCGGTGGCAGGAACAGGAAGCGGCCGCCCTGTCCGTGGTCAGGCCCCGCGAGACCGATGTCGGCGACGTAGTGGAACCAGTGGTCGTCGACGAGACCGAGCACGCCTGCCGGCGCCTCGACCACGACCGGCCCCGCGCCCAGGTCCAGCCAGCCGACCGTGTACACGTTCTCGGTGTTCGCGGTCAGGTATAGCGACCGCGAGTCCATCAGCTCCGCGAACACGATGAGCGTCTGGTTGGGTGGTCCGAGGTCGGCGAGCGCGCGCCGCTGCGCCTCGGTCGACGCCGCGGGCATGGCCGTCAGGAACGCCTGGACCGCGCGCTGGAAGTCGAGGTTGTCGAAGACCCTGGCGACCGTCTCGTCATCGGGGAAGCCATCGGTGAAGCGCAGCGTCCCGAGGCGCGTCTCCAGCGTCTCGGGCGCCGTGATGGACACCGGGATGTCCGTTGCCATGGCTGGCGTGCGCGTCGGTTCCATCGCGATCTCCTGCTCTCAGCGCGTTGCGGGCATCGTACGCTGGACTTCGATGCCGACCGTGGTCGTCCGGATCCGCCGGTCCCCCGGACCCGGGTCGACCGACCCTGCTCCGCGGTCAGCCCACCAGCTCGACGTCATACATCGACCAGCTCCTGTCGAACAGGGGCGCTTGTGGCCCGTAGTAGCGGCACATGAGCCAGAAATCCTTGCCATCCGTCGGGATCCAGTCGGCGTCCAGACCCTGCGGCGCCTCGGGCCCGATGTGCACGTCGAGGGACCCGTCTGCGTTCGCAACGAGAGCGCCCTGGTCGTAGGAGGAGACGGATACCTTGTCCTGCGGCAGGAGCTCGTGACGTGGCAGGGCCATGTCGGAGAAGTAGGCGATGTCCCCGGCGCCCGCGCCGAGGTCGCGCACCAACGACTTGCGGAAGGCGGCCATGCTCACCGCGGGCATGCCCCAGATCGTCGCCTCGACCGCCCTGGAGTGGTTCGGTCGAGCATTCGGGTCCGTGGTCATCGGGCGGTTCCTCCCATGCAAGTCCCGTGGCGGCGACGCACATGATGAGCCGATCCGGCCGTGATCACCCTCACGATGGAAGGTCCGCCAGAGCCGCAGGCCCGTCTGGCTCACACAGAATGGACGTATGTGCGATAACTGGGCACGGTCCATCGGGGTGTAGCGCAATCTGGCAGCGCACGTGCTTTGGGAGCACGAGGTTGCGGGTTCGAATCCCGCCGCCCCGACCACTCGCCCGGGTGCTGGGCCGTCCTCTGCCACCATGGCGGAATGACCGATCACGCCCGCCGCCGCGAGTTGCGCGCCACCTATCGCGAGACACCACGCCAGGCGGCCGTCGTGCGCATCCACGTGGGGCCGACGTGCCTCCTGGACACGACACTCGACCTGGCCGCGCTCCGTTCGAAGCTCGACTTCGCGAAGGCCACGGGCACGCCCAGCGCCCTCGACCTCCGACTGCGGCCGGCCATCGAGCAGGAGGGCATCGAGGCGGTGCGCATCGAGGTGCTCGACACGCTCGAGCCGGCTGCGGGGGCTACGTCGGACGACATCCGACGCGAGCTGGAGACGCTCGCCGACCTGTGGCGGGAGCGACTCGCCACGATCGACGCATGACGACCATGGCCACTCCCTCCACGCGTCCCGGCATGGGCGCGACCCCCTTCGAGGGTGGTGTCACCTTCCGTGTCTGGGCGCCCCACGCGACCGGCGTCGCCGTATACGGCACGTTCGATGGCTGGGCGACGAACGGGACCCCGATGGCTGCCGAGGCGGGCGGCACATGGTCCGCCGACGTCTCCGGGGCGGCGCCCGGTGACGAGTACCGCTTCCTCGTCGACACGGGCACCGAACGGCTCTCGCGCATCGACCCGCGCGCCCGTCGGCTGACGACGTCCGTGGGCAACGCGATCGTGTACGACCGGGATGCCTTCGATTGGGGCGACCAGGATTTCGAGCCGCCCCATTGGGACGACCTGGTCATCTACGAGCTCCACGTGGGCACCTTCAGCCCGGGCATGCATGGGCGGCCCGGCACCCTGGACGGGGTCCGCCGCCGGTTGCCGTATCTGCGGGACCTGGGTATCGGCGCCATCCAGCTGATGCCCCCGTTCGAGTTCGCGGGTGATCGATCGTGGGGCTACAACCCGGCGTTCCCCTTCGCGGTGGAGAGCACCTACGGCGGCCCGGATGAGCTCAAGGCCCTGGTCCGGGCGGCGCATGAGCACGGTATCGGGGTCATCCTGGACGTGGTCTACAACCATCTCGGGCCGTCCGATCTGGACCTGTGGCGCTTCGATGGCTGGTCGGAGGGCGACAAGGGCGGCATCTACTTCTACCAGGACGACCGCTCCAGCACGCCCTGGGGCGAGACGCGTCCCGACTACGGTCGTGCCGAGGTGCGTGCGTTCCTGCGCGACAACGCCATGCAGTGGCTCGAAGAGTTCCGGGTGGACGGCCTGCGCTGGGATGCCACCGCGTACATCTCGAGCATCACTGGCGGCGGCCGGGCGGCCGAGGACGCGATCCCGGAGGGCTGGCAGCTGATGGCCGATATCCACGCCGAGGTCGCGGAGCGGTTCCCGGGCCGCCTGATGATCGCGGAGGACCTGCGTGCCGACCGGCTCGTGACGACACCTCGCGACGAGGGCGGCGCGGGCTTCGGGGCCCAGTGGGACGGTGGCTTCGTCCACCATGTGCGCGCGGCCCTCACGGCGGTGTCGGACGAGGAGCGGGACGTCGCCTCGCTGGTGCCGGTCATCGAGGTGCCGCCGGAGGTCGCCATCCAGCGGGTCATCTACACCGAGTCGCATGACGAGGATGCCAACGGCAGCTCCCGGGTGCCCGAGGAGATCTGGCCGGGCTACGCCGGTAGCTGGGCGTCCCGTAAGCGGGCCTCGCTGGGTTCGGCCATCGTGCTCACCGCGCCGGGCATCCCGATGCTGTTCCAGGGGCAGGAGCTCATCGAGGGGTCCTGGTTCACCGACGAGGACCCGGTCGACTGGAGCCTCCGACGGACCCATGCGGGCCTGCTCCGACTGCACGCCGACCTCATCGGTCTCCGACGCAACCGGTCGGGCACCACGGCCGGGTTGCGCGGACGCACATCGCTGGTCCATCACGTGGATACCGACGCCAAGGTCCTCGCGTGGCATCGCTGGGAGTCGGGTGGACCACGTGACGATGTGGTGGTCGTGGCCAGCTTCTCCACCGAGGCCCGGACCCGGCTGCGCATCGGTGTGCCGCGGCCGGGCATGTGGCGGTTGCGCTTCAACGCCGACTGGGAGGGCTACGACCCCGAGTTCCAGACGGTCGATGCGCATGACGCGGAGAGCGAGCCCGTCGCCTGGGACGGCATGGCGCAGAGCATCGTGCTCGACCTTGGACCGTACACCGTGCTCATCCTGTCGCAGGACGACTAGCCACGCCCGGATGGCACCGGCCAGCTGCCGAGGGTCCGTCAGGACAGGACGCATGACGTAGCCCCGATCGGTACCGATGGCCGGCACGGACGCCTGCCACGGGCATGCTAGTATCGTGTCTGGCCGAACCTCCTCGGAGGACGGGGGACCCACCACCCCACTGGGGCGAATCGCGGAGTGACCGCGAGGGCTAGTTTCCGTACAGCCCAGCCCGACAGCTGACCTCGCAGGCCCAGACGGACTCGCGTCGAGGTTCGTGGTGGGCATCATCGGGTCGGCAACGGCCCTTCCGGGATCGCGCGTGTTGCGACGCAACGTGCTGCTGGATCTCATCTCCCTGGTCGGCGTGGGTATCACGGCGTCCGTGGTCCTGTCGCTGTTGCCGGGGGTCGCCCGTCATGCGGGCCTCGATCCGGTGGGCATCGCCCTGCTGGCTGCCGCGCCGTTCGTGGCCAACCTGCTGGGGCTGTTCGCGGGTCGCCTCGGTCCTCGCACGCCACGCGCGCTGAGCATCTTCCGAGCCAGCGGCGCGCTGCTGCTCGTGGTCATGTTCCTGCTGCCCATCCCCATCGTGATGGCCGCGCTGGCTACCGGCTACTGGATCTCGCTCGCCTTCTCCAGCCCGCTCCAGCAGCGTCTGTGGGGAGCCATGTATCCCTCCTCGGAGCGGGGTCGTCTCATCGGCATCGTGAGCACCGGCAAGGCCGCCGCGGCGGGCGCCGCGGTGCTCATCGGCGGCATCCTGGCGGACCAGATCGGGGGCATGGTCGTGGTCGCGTTCGCGGGTGGCGTGGGTGCCCTGCTGGCCCTGTCCTCGAGCCGCATCCAGGCGCCGCTCGAGGAGGATGCCCGACGGTTCTCGGCCCGCGAGTCGTGGGCCATCTTCCGGAGCCGGCCGGCGCTCCGCCAGGTCGCTGCGGCCCAGGCGTTCTATGGCGGCGGGCTCATCGCGGCCGGCCCGTTGTATGCCCTCGTGCAGGTGGACCGCCTGCAGATGTCCATGGCCGAGATCGGCATCCTGGGCATCCTGGGCGCTGTCGCGACCACGCTCTCGTGCGTCTTCTGGGGCTCCATGGCGGACCGCCGGGGGTCCATCCCGATCATGCGCATCGGCAGCCTGCTGGGGCTGCTGTCCATCACCATCTATGCCTTCGCGCCGGCCGTGGCGTTCCTCATGGTCGCCTCGGTCATCGTGGGCGTCGCCAACGCCGCGACGGACATGGGCCTCGCCTCGGTCATCTCGGAGCAGGTGCCCCAGGAGGAGCGTGGCGCTGCGGTCTCGGGACTCAACGCGCTGACCGGCGCCCGGGGCATGTTCGCGCCGTTCGTGGCCAGCATCGCGGTCCAGAGCGGCGCGTTGAGCCTCACCGCCGCGCTGGTGCTGTGCGCCGTCGCGACGGGCATCGGTGCGCTCCTGTTCGTGCGCCTCAGCCAGTCGGGTGCGCCGCGGCCGTGGAGCCAGCTGCTGCCGGCACCCATCGTCATGCCGGGCATCGGGCGCAGCGTCCGGCGCGCCCGGGCGCTCGTCGCGAGCGTCGCCACGAGCCTGTAGGCTCGGCGGGTCCGTCGCCCGTGCGGCGTGTCCCGGCCCCGGAGCCCCGGGGTCGTCCTGAGGAGGTGGCATGCCGGGAGGCGGCCCGATCATCGAGCGCCTGCCCGGCCGTGGCCCCATCGTCGCGGCGTTCCTGCTCCACGCGGTCGTCACGACCAGCATCGGTGCCCGGATGCCCGCCATCCGCGACCAGACGGGTCTCGATGCGCCAGCGCTCGGTCTCGCCCTGGGTGCCTATGCCCTGAGCCTGCTCGTCGGCACGCGCGTCGGTGGACGCGTGGTGACACGCTTCGGCAGCAGCCGCGCGGTGCGCTCGGGCATCCCGCTGCTGTGTCTCGCGGTCGTGCCGGTCGGCATCGCGGACGGGTTCTGGGCCCTCACGCTGCCACTCATCGTGCTGGGTGTCCTGAGCGGCGCCCTGGACGTGGCCATGAACTCGTACGCCGTGGGTCTCGAGCAGCGCATGCGGCGGCCCATCCTGTCAGGGGTCCACGCCGCGTGGAGTGGCGGCATGCTCCTGTCCGCGGCGCTCGCGTTCCTCGCCGTCTCGAGGTCCGTGGGTCCCGGCAGCCATCTTGCGACGGTGGGCATCGTCTGCGCCATCGCGGCGCCGTTCCTGCTCTTCCGCGTGACGCCACTCGCACCCATGGCCAGCGGGCCGGTGGGCCACGACCGGGTGGACCGACGCACCATGCTGGTGCCGACGCTCCTGCTCGGGCTCATCGGCTTCGGCTGCTTCGTGGCCGAGGGCGCGGTCATGGACTGGGGGCAGATCTACCTGACCGACGTCGCGGGCGCGGCCGTCGAGGTCGCGACCATCGCGTATCTCGCCAACGCCGTGGGCATGTTCGTCTCACGACTCGTGGGCGACCGGCTGGTGGTCATCACGGGCCCGGTGCGGCTGGTCCAGGTGTCGGGCCTGGCGCTCGGCTTCGGCCTGCTGCTGGTGATCCTGCGACCCGATCCCATCGTCGGGTTCGTGGTCTATGCGGTCATCGGGTTCGCGGCGGGCCCCGCGTTCCCCATCGCGCTCAGCGCAGCGGGCGCCCGGCCCGCCTCGGGCACCGTGGTCGGCTGGGTGGTCACCATGGCCTATCTCGGATCGGTGGTGGGGCCCATGGTCATCGGCCTCGCGGCAGGTTCGGTGGGGCTGCGCGCGGCGTTCCTCATCCCGATGCTCCTGGGGTTCCTGATGGTGGCGCTCGCCCCCGCGGTCCGCGACGCGGCACGCTCCCGGACACCCGCCACGACCTCCCCTGCGGAGATGCCGCCGATCTAGCGACCGGGGTCGAGCCTCGGCCGGGCCGGGTGGAGTGCCGGCTTCGGGCGCCGGGGTCGGCTGCCGGGGGCGCCCGCCTGGGCCGGCTGCCGGTCGAGCGCCGAGCTCAGCCGGGCTCAGTCGTCCCGGTCGCGGTCCTTCGAGCGGACCACCATCACGGGCACCGGGGAGCGCCGGATGACGTCGTCCGAGACGCTGCCCAGGAGCATCCGCCCCACGCCCGTCCTGCCGCTGCTGCCGATGACGATGACGTCCGCACCTTCCGACGTGGCGGCCGCGAGGATGGCATCCGCGGGCTCGCCCTCCCATACCAGGGGGGTCGCCTCCAGGCCCCACTCGACCGCGTGATCGACGACGTCGTTGGTCAGGTCGCTGGCCT
>CAZYTQ010000113.1:0-1768 GCA_964650135.1 uncultured Anaerolineaceae bacterium
TCGCTGCGGCCGGCGACGTCGGGCACATCCAGATCGATGGACCCGGCGAGCCACCCATCTGCCGCTGCGGCCGGGCCGGCTGCGTCGAGGCACACGCGGGCGGCTGGGCGCTCCTGCGTGACCTGCGCGAGGCGGGTGTGGACGTGGAGAGCGTCGCGGACGTGGTCCGACTGACACGCACCGGGCATCCCGAGGCGAACCGCCGGTACCGCGCGGGTGCCGCGGTGATCGGGACGGCGGTGTCGGATGTCGTGAGCCTGCTCAACCCCCGGGTGGTGGTCATCGGCGGTCAGCTGGCAGCCATCGACGACGTGCTCATCGCGTCCATCCGCGAGGTCGTCTATCGGCGATCGCTGCCACTGGCCACGCGTCGCCTGCAGGTCGTGCCCAGTCGGCTGGGCGAGGCCGCCGGCGTCCAGGGCCTCGCTCGGCTCGTGCTGGACACCGTGTACGACCCGCGCCGCGTGGACGCGCTCGTCGCGAGCTGACTCGCCTCAGGACGCCGGGGACCAGGCGGGGATCTCCTCCACCCGATGGCAGGCGACCAGCGACCCCTCGACTTGGCGCAGCTCGGGGACCTCGGAGGCGCACCGGTCGATCACATACGCACAGCGGGTCCGGAAGCGGCATCCGGAGGGCGGGTCGGCGGCACTCGGGATCTCGCCGGTGAGCACGATCCGCCGTCGGCGTCGCTCGATGGAGGGCACCGGGATGCGCGCCGCGGAGATGAGTGCCTGCGTGTACGGATGACGCGCTCGCGCGAAGAGCTGCGCGGCGGGAGCCTCCTCCACCACCCGGCCCAGGTACATCACGACCACCCGATGGGCGACCGAACGCACCACCGCCAGGTCATGCGAGATGAACAGGTACGCGATGTCCGATCCGGTCTGCAGCTCCCGGAGGAGGTCGAGCACCTGCGCCTGCACGGACACGTCGAGCGCGCTGACGGGTTCGTCGCAGATGACGAGGCGTGGCTTGATGGCAAGGGCGCGGGCGATGGCGATCCGTTGCCGCTGGCCACCACTGAACTGGTGCGGGAAGCGCCGAGCCGCCTCGGGCGGCAGGCCCACGGCCTGCAGCAGCTCCGCAGCCAGCGTCTCGCGCTCGGAACGGGGGGCGCGTCCAGCGATCACGAGTGGCTCGACCACCTGGTCACCGACGCGCATCCGTGGGTCGAGCGACGCATACGGGTCCTGGAACACCAGCTGGATCGCCGCCCGGAACCGTGCGCTGCGGTCTCGCGACCGTGGGTCCGCGACCATGCCGTCCAGCACGATGCGCCCGGCATCGGCGCCATGCAACCCGATGATGGCTCGGGCGGCGGTGCTCTTGCCGGAGCCGCTCTCACCCACCAGGGCCACGGTCTCGGCGGGCGCCACGGTGAGGGACAGGCCGCTCACCGCCTGGATGCGTCCGGTGGCGCGGTGCCACCGGCCGGTGCGCAACGGGAACGTGGCGACCAGGCCATCCACCAGGAGGAGCGGATCGGTCATGGGCGCGACCCGAGCCTCCCGTCCTCGACCAGCCAGCAGGCCGACCCATGGCCCGGTGCCACGCCCAGCAGCCCGGGCTCCACGACACACCGTGCGTGCACGCTGGGACAGCGGGGGGCGAAGGCACAGCCCGCCGGGCGGGTCCATGGATCGGGCGGCGCGCCCGCGATACCCATGCCCCGATGCCCCTCCGGGTCGAGCGGCAGATCGATGCGGGGGGTGGCCGCGATGAGGGCACGGGTATATGGATGCTCGGGTCGCTCCAGGACCGCATC
>CAZYTQ010000113.1:1778-10861 GCA_964650135.1 uncultured Anaerolineaceae bacterium
CCACGGATGCGGTCCTGGAGCGACCCGAGCATCCGTGGGCCCCACCTCCTGGAGCCGGCCGGCGTACATCACCGCGACCCGGTCGGCGATCGCCGCGACCACCCCCAGGTCGTGGGTGATGAGCAGGATGGCGAGGCCCATCCGTTCCCGCAGACGCATGAGCACGTCGAGCACCTGGGCCTGGACCGTCACGTCGAGGGCAGAGGTCGGCTCGTCCGCGATGATGAGTGGCGGCTCGCAGGCCACGGCCATGGCGATCATGACCCGCTGGCGCATGCCGCCGCTGAACGCCTGGGGGATCTCTCGCGCCCGGCGCCCGGCGTCGGGGATGCCCACGGTCTCCAGCAGCTCCACCGCGCGCGCCATGGCGGCGCGGTCGGACATCGCCCGATGCGAGACCAGGCTCTCCGCGATCTGCCGCCCGACCGGCATGACCGGGTTGAGCGACGTGAGCGGGTCCTGGAACACGACCCCCACGCGACCGCCACGGACCGCCCGGAGCGCGGCGCCCGTCGCGTCGCTGATGTCCCGGCCAGCGACCACGATGCGACCGGAGCGTCCGAGGCCCGCCGGCTGCAGGCCCAGGATCGACAGGGCCGTCATCGTCTTGCCGCTCCCGGACTCCCCGACGAGGCCCAGCACCTCGCCACGCCCCAGCTCGAACGAGACGCCCCGGACGAGCTCGGCGTGTCGGTCGCCCCGTGTGACGACGACGCGTAGGTCGTCCACCTGCAGCACCGGGTCGGCCGCAGACGGAGGGTCGGCCGCAGGCGGAGGGTCGGCCGTAGGCAGTCGCGGGTCTGCCATGGGAGATGCCCGTCCGGTCACCGGCGCCAGCCCCGCCGAGCCCCGGTGGCGCCTCGCCCGATGATAGGCTCGGGTCCGCCTGGGTCCCGGGACACGGGGCCGCATCGGACGGAGGGGACACGCAGGGTGGTGCGTCGGCTGCTGCGGTCGCCCCAGGGGCTGGTCGGCGTCGGGTTCACGCTCCTGGTGGTGGGCATGGCGCTGCTGGCACCGCTGCTGACGAGCCTGGACCCGGTGGCCATCAGCGCCCAGGACCGACTCCAGACACCGTCGCTCGCGCACCCGATGGGTACCGACCAGCTGGGCCGGGACGTGTTCAGCCGGGTGGCCTTCGGTGGTCGCGTGTCCATCCTCGTGGCCGTCTCCTCGGTGCTCGGCGCGCTCATCGTGAGCGTCGTGCTGGGCACGCTCGCCGCCGTCCGCGGTGGCTGGCTGGACGAGGTGGTGATGCGCATCATGGACGTGTTCTTCGCGTTCCCGTCGATCCTGCTGGCGATCGCGCTCATCTCGTTCCTGGGGCCGGGTCCGGTGAACGCCGCGCTCGCCATCGCCATCGTGTTCGTGGCGCCACTCACCCGTGTGGTCCGCTCGAGCGTGCTCACGGTCCGCGATCGATCCTATGTGGAAGCGGCCCGGATCGCGGGTGCGGGGCGTCTCCGGCTCATGGGTCGCCACATCCTGCCCAACTCCATGGCGCCCGTCATCGTCCAGGCGACGGTGTTCCTCGGCTTCGCGATCATCATCGAGGCGTCCCTCAGCTTCATCGGCCTGGGCCTGAGGCCGCCCGAGCCAAGCTGGGGCGGCATGCTGGATGCGAGTCGGGCACTGCTCTCGGTCGGCCCGTGGATCGCGTTGTTCCCGGGCCTCGCCATCGCGTGCGCCGTGATCGGGGTGAACCTGCTCGGGGATGGTCTGCGCGACGCGCTCGACCCGGTGCTCGACGGATCGTGAGCCGGTTCCCGCGGACCCGCGCGGTAGTCCATCATCTCTGTGGACATCGCGCCACCCCGCGATGCCGCACGCAAGGGGGGACCATGAGAACCAGCTCACGCGTCAGAGGACGCTTCGCGGGGGCGTTGATCGGCTCGCTCGTCGCGCTCACCACCATCGGCGGGACCGCGCTCGCCCAGGATGCGACGGACGCCGCCTCGACGGCGCCCCGGAGCGGCGGCGTGCTGAAGATCGGCGCCGCGACCGAGCCAGGGTCGCTGGACCCGCATCGGACCGACGACACCGCGACCCGCAACGTGTTCGAGAACGTCTACGACACGCTGCTCGCATGGTCACCCGAGGGTGAGCTGCTGCCATCGCTCGCCACGGAGTGGACGACCGAGGGCGACACGGTCTACACGTTCACGCTCCGGGACGACGTCACCTTCCACTCCGGCGCGCCGTTCACGGCCGAGGATGTGGTGTTCACCATCCAGCGCATCCAGGACCCCGCGACCGCGTCCCCGTGGGCCGGCGACTTCGCCTCGGTCGAGTCCGTGGAGGCGGTCGATGACCACACCGTCCGGTTCACGCTCTCCGAGCCGTTCGCGCCGTTCCTGTCCAGCCTGGCCCGGTCGTTCATCGGCATCATGAGCCACACGACGCTCGCGGACGGGGGTGACCCATCGGTGACCGTGGACGGCACCGGGCCGTTCCGCTTCGTGGAGTACCTGCCCGGGCAGCGCCTGGTCATGGAACGCAACGACCACTACTGGAAGTCCGGCCTGCCCTATCTCGATGGTCTGCAGTGGGCGTACTTCCCCGACCCGACCTCGCTCGTGAACGCGCTGCGCACCGGTGTCGTCGACTGGACCGGCGTCGTGCCGGCCAACGACGTCGAGGCGCTCCGCGCCGAGGGCTTCGACATCGTCGGCGGCCTGGCCACCAACTTCCGGGGTCTGTACTTCAACACCACCGTCGCGCCGTTCGACGATGCGCGCGTGCGACGCGCGATCTCGCTCGCGCTGGGTCGCCAGGACATCGTGGACCTCGCGTTCCTGGGTGTCGGCGGCGAGCCGATCATCGGCAGCCCGCTGCCGCCTTCCAGCTGGGCCTACGGGACCTTCGGGGAGCAGCCCACCGCCGACATCGAGGGCGCCCGAGCCCTGCTCGCCGAGGCAGGTTTCCCGGACGGACTCCAGGCCGTGCTGTCCATCCAGACCAACTTCCCGTTCCTGCGCGATCCGGCGGAACCCATCCAGGCACAGCTCGCCGAGGCGGGCATCGACATCGAGCTGCGGCCCGACGAGTTCGGCACGTTCTTCACGCAGCTGCGGGAAGGCGACTTCCAGATCGCCCTGTTCGGCAACTCCGGTCTGGCCGATCCGGACGACTACTTCTTCCCCACCCTCCACACGGGTTCGGGTGGCAACTTCCCGCGCTACTCGGATGCCACGGTGGACCGTCTCATCGACGAGGGACGCACGACCATCGACCAGGACGCCCGCGCCGCGATCTACGCGGAGCTCCAGGCCTACCTCGTCGAGCAGGCACCCATCGCCTATGTCTACTACTCGACCCAGTTCGAGGGCATGGCGCCGGATGTCGAGGGCTTCGAGCACTGGACCAACACGAGTCACCTCGGGCTCGCCACCACATGGCTGGACCGCTGATCGGTCCGGCCGACCGGCGGGCTTGACGGCCCGTGGGCATGCTCATCGGCCGGCGCCTGGTCCAGGCGCCGGCCGTGCTGTTGGCGATCAGCGTCCTGGTGTTCGCCATGCTCCGGCTCGTGCCCGGGGACGCCATCTCCCGACTCGCCGGGACGGGTGGCGGCAACCTGTCCCCGGAGCAGATGACGACCCTGCGCCGGATGTTCGGGCTGGACCTGCCGCTGCACGAGCAGTTCCTGGCCTGGCTGGGAGGGTTGGCCCAGGGTGACCTGGGCGTCTCGCTGGTGAGCGGTCGCGCCGTCCTGCCCGACCTGGTCGGGCGGTTCGGTGCCACGCTCGAGCTGGCTGTCCTGTCCCTGCTCGTGACGGTCCTCGTGGGCGTCCCGCTGGGCACGTTCGCGGCGATCCATCACGGTCGTGCCGGTGACATCGTGGCGAGCACGCTCGGCCTCGTCGGCATCGCGATCCCCAACTTCTGGTTCGCGACGCTGTTGGTGCTGGTGTTCTCGGTCAGCCTTCGATGGCTGCCCTCGGCGGGCTACATCCCCTTCCTGGACGACCCCATCGACAGCGTGCGTCTGATGATCCTGCCGGTCCTCGCGCTCGGTCTTGCGGAGGCGGCGGTCGTGGCGCGCGTCACGCGCTCGGCCATCGTGGGTGTCCTCTCGGAGGATCACGTGCGCACGGCACGCGCGAAGGGGCTCCCGGAGCGCCAGGTGATCCGCCGCCATGTCGTCGGGACCGCCCTGGTGCCCATCATCACGATCGTCGGCCTGTCGGCGGGCTACCTCCTGTCGGGCGCCATCATCATCGAGCAGATCTTCAGCATCCCCGGCGTGGGACGGTTCGCGCTGGAGGGGATCACCGACCGGGACTACCCCGTGGTCCAGGGCGCCGTGCTGTTCATCGCGCTCGTGTACTTCGGCATCAATCTGACCGTGGATGTGCTCGTCGCCGCGGTGGACCCCCGGGTCCGGACATGACGCACCTGGCATCGGTCGGCCACGAGGCGCCGGGCACCCTGGTCCTGGCCGCCGACCTCGTCCTGCCCCTGGGTGGCGCCGACCCGATCCACCGGGGTGCCGTCGCGATCCGTGATGGTCGCGTGGTGGCCGTGGGTGCGGCGTCCGAGGTCAGCCGCGTCCACGGTGTCGCATGGACCAACCCCGGCACGACCCTGATGCCCGGGCTCGTGGACGCGCATGACCACCTCCACGGCTGGCGCGCCGACCCGGCACCCGGGTCCGCCGCAGCGTCCGTGGGATCCGTGGCGGACATCGCGGCCACGGAGGCCGCCAGGCATCTCTCCCGGGGCGTGACGCTCGTGCGCGTCCTTGGCACACCACACCGCGAGGACCTGGCACTGCGCGGGTCATCGGTGGCAGGCGGCGTGCGGCCGCCCCTGCCCGCGCTCGTGTGTGCCGGGCGGGCGATCACCGGCCCGGCGGGCCCCAGCGTGATGGCGCGCATGGTCCATGACGCGGACGAGGGACGGCGAGCCGTCGACGATGAGGTCGAGCATGGCGCCGACTGGGTCAAGGTGCTCCTGAGCCTGGGCATCGACGCGGCCGGTGGCGGCCCGATGAGCCAGCCGACCCTCGAGCCCGAGGTCCTGGGCGCGATCGTGGACCGGGCACACGCCCACGGCCGGCGGGTCGCGGCGCATGCCCACGGGTCTGCCGCGATCGGTGCGGCGGTGGCTGCCGGAGTCGATTCGATCGAACATGGGACGGGCCTCACGACCGACCTCGCACGGGCGATGGCGGCAGAGGGGATCCCGCTGGTGCCCACGCTCGTGACCTATCGGCGGCTGGCGACGCGGGGCGGCGAGATCGGGCTGCCCGACGCGTGGCGGAGACGTGCTGCGGCACTGCTCGATGACCACACACGCTCGACGACCATGGCACTCGCCGAGGGGGTGGCCGTGGCCGCCGGGTCGGACGGCTTCGGTGACCTCATCGACGAGATCGTGGCGCTCTCGACCATCGGCCTCGGGCCGCTCGGTGCGCTGGAGGCCAGCGTCGCCGCGGGTGGCCACATGGTGGACCCGACATCCGGCCAGGGCAGCATCACGTCGGGAGTCCGCGCGAACCTCGTCCTCGTGGGTGGGGACGTGCTCGCGGACCTGGGCGCGCTGCGGGATGTCCGGATGGTGCTCCGCGATGGACGGCCGGTGGCGATCGCCGGCCCGGATGGGTCGGTCAGCCCGCCATCTGGATGAGACCGAACACGCCACCCTGCGGATCCGTGAGGATGGCGAACGTGCCACCGGGGAACGCCCGCGGCGACACGATGGTGCCGGCGCCGGCAGCGGTCGCTGCCGCGGATGCCGCCGCGACATCCTCGACCGCGAAGTACACCATCCACGCGCTGGGCACCTGCGCGGGGACACCCGCGGCCACCTCCATGGCACCCAGCAGGCTCTCCTCGCCGTCGAGCAGCTCGGTGTAGCTGTTGCCGTCGCCCATGTCGCTGGTCCGGTGGGTCCAGCCGAACACCTGCTCGTAGAACGGGATCGCGGCGGCCACGCCACGCGCGTTCAACTCGCCCCAGCCGTACGCGTTGGTGCCCTGGACCCCGAAACCCTGCATCTCGTTCGCCTGCCAGAGGCCGAACACGGCACCCGACGGGTCCGCGATGAACGCGGACGTGCCCATGGTCCCGATGGGGAACGGCGGCACGACCACGGTGCCCCCCGCGGCGGTCGCGGCATCGACGGTCGCCCGGGCATCGGGGGTCGAGATGTACAGGTTCCAGCTCGACGCGGGCATGTTCGGGTCGTCCTGCCCGCCGAACCCTGCGACGTCCTTGCCATCGAGCTGGGCGATGGTGTAGCCGCCGTACTGCGGGTCGTCCGAGGTCACGAGATCCCAGCCCAGCAGGCCGGCGTAGAACGCCCGGCTGATGCTCGGGTCGCGGCTCGAGTCGTCGATCCAGATGGGTCGGTGCGGACTGGTCATCGGATGACTCCTTGGGCGTCCCGGCGCATGGCCCGGCACGGCTGTCCGGGTGGGCTGCGACCGTCATCGTGGCATACCCGGCAGATCGGGGTCCACCGCCCGGCCACGGGTCCCCCTGATCGCCGCCCGGCCACGGGTCCCCCGGTTGGGCGCCGTACACTGCGCCGGCGGACGACCGGTGGTGCAGGAGGCGGCGATGGCTCGATCACGGTCCTGGGCGGCGATGCTCGCCCTCGCGGCGGTCGTGGGGGGCACGACGGGTGTCGTGGGCTCGCTCGGGGTGATGGCACAGACATCGCCTCCCCCGGGTCCGGAGCTGGCCGGCTGTCCTGTGCTGCCGGCGGATGACATCTGGAACACGCCCATCGACACGCTCCCGGTGCATCCCCTGTCCGAGGCCTGGGTCTCCAGCGTCGGGCCGGACATCGGTCTCAAGGCGGACTTCGGGTCGGCGGAGTGGGAGGGCGCCCCCATCGGCATCCCGTACCTGACCGTCGCCGGAGACCAGGCGCGGGTGGACGTCTCGTTCGAGTACGCGGACGAGAGCGACCCGGGCCCCTATCCCATCCCCGCGGACGCACCCATCGAGGGCGGCCCGGACGGGGGTGGCGACCGCCACGTCCTGGTCGTCGATCGGGATGCGTGCGTCCTCTACGAGCTGTTCGACGCGCACCCGGAGACCGGCGGCCGCTGGCGCGCCGGGTCGGGGGCCGTGTTCGACCTCCGGTCGTCCGTGCTCCGGCCCGATGGCTGGACCTCGGCCGATGCGGCGGGGCTGCCCATCCTGCCGGGCCTCGTGCGCCATGACGAGGTCGCGTCGGGGGAGATCCGTCACGCGCTCCGCTTCACGGTCCCCGAGACGCAGCGGGCGTACCTGTGGCCCGCTCGCCACTTCGCCTCGGACATCGAGGACGAGGCGTTCCCGCCCATGGGCGCCCGCTTCCGACTGCGCGCCGACGTGGACATCAGCCGCGCCTCGCCGGATGTCCAGGTCATCCTCCGGGCGCTCCAGCGCTACGGCATGATCCTCGCTGACAACGGCTCGGCGTGGTTCCTCTCGGGCGCGCCGGACGAGGGCTGGGACGACGACCTGCTGCGTGAGCTGCTGGGGTTCACGGGCGCCGACCTCGAGGCGGTCGATGTCGCATCGCTCATGGTCGATCCCGATTCCGGGCGAGTGATGGCCGGGGGCGGGGCCTCGCCGACGCCCGGCGGGTCGAGCGAGCCCTAGGTGAACTACACCTGGGCGACCGGCCCGGCGATGCCCTCCGCCAGCGACTCGATGGTGGCCCGGGGCCGGCCCGTGCCGATCCAGGCACCCAGCTGCTCGGGCGAGAACAGCTGGTCGAGGACCATCGCCGCAGCGCCGGTGACCCCTGCCCGCTCGCCGAGCGCGGAGAGACGCACGGTGAGGTCCCGCGTGGCGAGGGGCATGCTGCGGGCATAGATCACCTCGCGGATCGCGGCGAGGAACGCGTCCCCCGAACGCGCGACCCCGCCGCCGATGACGACCAGCGAGGGGTTGAAGAAGTTGACGATGCCCGCGAGCACCCGGCCGATGCGATGACCGCTGGCGCGCAGCAGCTCGAGGCTCGGCGGATCGCCCGCCTGGGCCGCGCTGCTCACCTCCGCCGCGCTGATGGCACCGTGCCGCTCGAGCAGACGTGCCAGGGCGACGCTGGCACCCGACCGCGCGAGCGCCTCGCCCTGGCGACCCAGCGCGGCACCACCCGCGAGGGCCTCCAGGCAGCCGGTCTTGCCACAGCGACAGGCCTCGTCGGTGACATCCGGGATCTCGATGTGACCGATGTCTCCGGCGCTGCCGTTGGCGCCCCGGTGGATCGCCCCGTCGCTGATGATGCCCGAGCCGATGCCCGTGCCGACCTTCACGAACAGGACGTTGCCATGGCCTTGCGCGACGCCTTCCTTCCACTCGCCGAGGACCATGATGTTGACGTCGTTGTCGACCCACACGGGCACCCCGTAGCGGGCCACGAACCGCTCCCGGATGGGGTGCCGATCCCAGCCGGGCATGATGGGCGGGCTGATGGGGCGGCCGGTGCTGAACTCCACGGGACCCGGCAGGCCGATACCCACGCCCCACAGCGGCCCGCTCGGCCGGGTGATCCCCACGAGCGAACCGAACAGCGCATCGATGCGCGCGAGGACGACATCCGGTCCGCTCGCGATGTCGGCTGGCTCCGCGGTGTGCTGCACGATCCGCCCCGCGAGGTCCGCGACCGCGACATCGATGCTGGTGGCGCCCACGTCCGCGACCAGCAGATGCCCTGCGTCCGTGCGCAGCTCGAGCGCCCGCGGCGGCCGCCCGCCGGTACTGGGTGCCATCGACTCGCGCAGCAGGCCGAGCGCGATGAGGTCGCCCACCCGCTGTGTGACGACACCCTTGGACAGCCCGGTGTGCTCCACGATCTCGGACCGCGAGTGGGCGCGACCCGGGCGGATCGCATCGAGGATCGCGCCGACCGCGTCGTGTGACTCCAGGGGCACGCTGATCTCCAAGCTCGCCGCCGGACCGCCACCGTTCGGCCGAGGCTCCATCGTACTTCAGCCGTGCAAGCCCAAAGTCGCAGTCATGGCCGCCGAAGTGGCCAGGCACGGACCGCCCTTGATGTGCCGACGGCGTCGGATCGTGTCGGCCCGTACTTGACAGTCACACGTTGCACTGTCACATTGTGTCCCATGCCGACCGACC
>CAZYTQ010000114.1:0-10667 GCA_964650135.1 uncultured Anaerolineaceae bacterium
TGGCATTGGCGAGTGGTCCGTAGACGATGTAGCTGTGGCCGGTCACCCAGCCGATGTCCGCGGCGCACCAGTAGACGTCATCGGGCTTGATGTCGAACACCATCTCGTGCGAGACGCTGGTGCCGAGGAGATACCCCGCCGAGGTGTGCACGATGCCCTTGGGCTTGGCCGTGGTGCCCGATGTGTACAGCAGGTACAGGAGGTGCTCCGAGTCGACGGCGACCGCGGGACAGTCCGCCGCCTGGCGATCGACGATGTCATGCCACCAGACATCCCGGCCCGGGGTCATGGCCGCCGGCTGCGCATCGCCGAGACGCCGCACCACGAGCACATGCTCGATGCTCGGTGACTGCGCCGCGGCCTCGTCGGCCGCCGTCTTGAGGTCGACGGGCTTGCCGCGCCGCCAGCCGCCGTCAGCGGTGATGATGAGCTTGGCCTGGGCGTCCTCGATGCGACCTGCGAGCGCCTCGGCGCTGAAGCCCCCGAACACGACGGTGTGGGCCGCGCCGATCCGGGCGCAGGCGAGCATCGCGATGGGCAGCTCGGGGATCATGGGCATGTAGATGGCGACCTTGTCGCCCGTGCGGATGCCCAGCTCCAGCAACGCGTTCGCCGCCTTCTGGACCTCGCGCAGCAGGTCGGCATAGGTGATCGTCCGGGTGTCGCCAGGCTCACCGATCCAGTGATAGGCGACCTTGTCGCCGAGACCGGCCGCGACGTGCCGGTCGACACAGTTCTCGGTGACGTTGAGCGTGCCGCCCGAGAACCACTTCGCGAACGGGGGGTCCCAATCGAGCGTGCGCGTGAAGGGCGTCCGCCACGTGATGCGCTCGCGTGCCAGGCGCGCCCAGAACGCCTCGGGGTCGTCGGCGGCCTCGAGGTACAGGTCTGCCCTGGCATTCGCCTGGGCCACGAAGCCGGGCGGGGGCGGGAACGTCCGGTCCTCCGCCAGCAGGTTCTCGATCTCGGGCGCGGACGAGGACGGATCTCCGGTCACGGGCGCAGTGCCTCCCATCGGGCCGATACGGCGTCGGCGCGGACCCGGGGGCCGGTGAGCCGCGCTGGACGATGGGGATTCTACCGGTGCGTCGTCACGCGCGGGCGGCCGGTCGACCGTCCCGGCCGCGAGCGCGCGACAGAACGTGCCATCGAGCTGCGTCGCGCCCGGTATCATCGGTCCCCGGTCCCGCAGACCCGTGACCAGGGTGCCGCGGGAGCCCCGACCGCTCGACGCGGCGGCCCACGACTTGGGCGGGAGGACCGAGATGCGAACCGGCGGCACGTCCCCGGGCCGATGACAGCGGCCGAGCTCGAACCCTTCGTCATCCGGGCATTCGTGGTGGTGAGCATGCTGTCGCTGGGTCTCCAGGCGACACGCGGCAGCCTCGCGGAAGGTCTTCGTCGGCCCCGCCAGGTGCTCCTTGTCGCCCTCCTGGACCTGCTGGTCATCCCGGTGCTCGGTGCGCTCCTGGTCCGCGTCATGGACCTGCCGCTGTCCGCACAGGTGGCCATCATCGCGATGAGCGCGGCGCCCGGCGCCGCCATCGCGCCCCGCCTCGTGGAGATGGGCCGAGGCGATGCCAGTCTTGCCGTGACGCTCATGATCGGCCTGTCGGCCATCGCCGCGGTGATCGCGGCCCCGCTCACGATCGTCCTCCTGGCGAGCGCCCCCGGTGGCCCCGGCCTCGACACGCCGGGGCTCCTCATCGGGCTGGTGCTCACCCAGGTCGTGCCGCTGTCCATCGGCGTCGCGTGGCGCCATCGTGCACCCCGATCCGCTGCGCGGGTGCGCCAGCTCGCGACCCGCGGATCGAACCTGCTCATCGTGGTGCTGGTGCCCGTGGTGTTGCTCAGCAGCGCCGGCTCGCTCGCATCCGTGAGCGCCGCATCGGTCGGCGCGATGGTCCTGATGTACCTCCTGGCGCTCGTCCTGGGCATGGCCATCGGCAACGGCTGGGGGCCCATCGGTCGGACCCTGGGCATCATCTCGGCGCAGCGCTCCGGGGGCCTCGCGTTGCTGGTCGTGGGTCTCCTCGCGGTCCCGGGTGCCGCTGCGGTGGTGGTCGTGAACACATTGCTGGTGTTCCTGGCCTCCCTCTTGCTGGTCGGCGGCCTGACGCTCCTCGACCGACGACGGGCCGTCGTCGTCGACCTGGTGCGTGGGCCGAACCCGGTCCCATGAGCCCGCGTGCTGCCCCGCCGCCATCCCGCCCGGCTCGAGCGGCCGGGGATCTCACCCCGACGGGATGATGCACGCGGCCACCCCGGGACCGTTTCATCATGGATGTGCCGACATGGATCCATGCGGGTCCCTGGTCGTGGCATCGACCACCCGATCACGGCGGAGGAGCGCGACCGGATGGCCATGGAGCGGCCTCAGCGCCACAACGCCCGCGTGGCTGACCGGGTCACACGACCCGGGCCACATCGACGAGACGAACGACATGGAGGGATACATGGACCTGGAGCTGGACCGGCTGGGACCGGTCGACTACCTGGTGGTGGAGTTTCCGGTGGGCGCACAGGACTTCCGGGGTGCCATCGCCGACGAGCTGGTGCGGCTCCACGACTCGGGCACCATCCGGGTCATGGACGTGCTCATCATGGTCAAGGGCGACGATGGCAGCATCGAGTGCCATGAGCTGTCCGACCTGGTCGACCAGGGTGACCTGTCCCGCCTCGAGGAGCAGCTCGCGGAGACGCTCGCCGAGGAGGACGTCATCTGGCTCGCGGACACGATGAAGCCGGGCAGCGTGGCCGGCGTGCTCGTGTACGAGAACCTGTGGGCGGCGCCGTTCGGCTCGGCCGTCCGACATGCGGGAGGCCAGCTCATCGCGAGCGGCCGGATCCCCGTCCAGGCCATCATCGCCGCGGTCGAGGCCGACGCGGCGCTCGCAGCACAGGGAGCCTGATCATGCCTCTCAGACCTTCCCGCGTCGGACGCGCCGCAGTCGTGGCCGCCGCTGTCACTCCCGGTCCCTCCCCCGTGGCCAAGGCTGCGGTGGTGGGAGCCGCCGTCAGCCCGGGGCACTCGCCGGTCGCCAAGGCCGCGGTGGTGGGTGCCGCGATCACGCCAGGGCCTTCACCCGTGGCCAAGGCGGCCGTGGTGGGTGCCGCGATCACGCCAGGACGGCGACGCTTCTAGCCCGTATCGTCGCCCTGGACGGGCGGTCGCCCCACACGCACCTGGGAGGGATCGATGTTCCTGCTCGGCTGTCTCCTGGCGTTCGGCCTCGCGGTCGCGCCACGCTTCTTCCTGATCCTCGCGTGGATCTTCAGCGCCCGCTGGCCCATCGTCTGGCAGGGCGACTTCCTCCTGCCCCTGCTGGGTATCGTGTTCCTGCCCTACACCACGATCATGTACATGCTCACCTGGACGCTCACGGGTATCCAGGGTTGGGACTGGATCTGGATCGCGATGGGTCTGTTCCTCGACCTGACGCAGTGGGCACAGTCCATCGCCCGACGCAAGGAGGTCCCTGGCTACACGGGGCCCTAGCCCTCACCAGGTCGCCGCTCGATCCGATGGCCGGCCATAGCAGGATGGCCGGCCATCACGCGTACCGGTCACCGGCCCAACGCCACTCCGTGGCCGCGCGGGCAGCGTCCCGGTGCGGCCACGTGACGCGCCTGCTCGGTCCGGGTCGGGATACGGCTGGGCCTGGCATGACCCGGGGGGGCGGAAGCGGCCCCCGAACCGGACCCGTCGTCATCCGGGGGTGGAAGCGGCCCCCGAACCGGACCCGTCGTCACCAGGGGTCGTCGCGGCCGTGTGGGTCGTCCGCCGATTGAGGCGGACCCCGGCACCCGGCAGGGCGACGGCCATCCGCCGACGGATCTCGGCGGGCACGGACCACCGACCGGCCGTGCGCACCTTGGTGGACATCCGAAGCGTCACCCCGAGGTCCGTGAAGGCGACCGTGGAGCGGTAGTGGGGCTGCTCCTCGATGAGCTCCGCCCACGCCGGGTCCTCGGCGATCTCCTTGCCTACCCGGCCCATGACCGCGATGACGGTCTCCACATCGCGGTTCCGGACCCCCTCGATGTCCACGAACGCCACCGCATAGATGCGCGTCAGGTTGGACGAGACCCGGATCGTGCCATTCGAGATGGAGTGGACGGTCCCCTGGGTGTCGCGGAGCACGGTCCGGCGCAGACCGACCTCCTCGACCTCGCCTTCGATGCCGTTGACGGTGATGGTGTCGCCCTTGAAGAACTGGGCCTCCACGATGATGAGGACCCCCATGATGTAGTCGAGGATCACGCTCTGGCCGGCCACCGTCAGCGCGGCGATGATGAGCCCGAGTCCGGCGACCACCGACCACAGGTCGAACGCGCCGAAGATGAGGAACAGCACCGCGACCCCGGCTGCGAGCCGGATGAGCCGATTGGCAAGGTCTTCCAGGGTGACCGCGCGCTTGAGCCGCTCGTCGTACGGCATGTCGGACGGCATGGTCCGTTCCTGGGCATCGAGCAGGCTGACGACGGCGCGATGGACGAAGGGTCGCCCGAACCGCCAGACGACGAACAGCAGGATGAGCACGACCACGATCGCCTGCCAGTTGGCGGACAGCCAGTCGGTCAGCTGCTGGGTCTGCTCGGGAGTGGGGTTCATCGCGCCTGTCCCATGGTGTGCTGCTCAGGTCCGTCGGTCGGTCGGCCGGCTCACAGCCCGGCGAGACCCTTGCCCACGAGGACCACCCCGAACACGACCAGCAGCACCGCCATCACCGCGGCGTTCTCGTCCACCAACCACGCCTTCCATGTGTCGAGCGTCACGCGCGCACCGGGGCCACCCAGCCGCTGGTAGGCCACGGGCACGCCGATGCCCAGGGAGCCGACGACCACGAACACGGCGATGGCGATGAGCAGCTCCGACCCGCCCAGGCCACCCTGCACGAGCATCAGCGCAGCACCTGCGGCCAGCACCAGGTTCTTGGGATTGACACCGGACAGGAGGGCGCCCATGCCAAAGGCCGTGCCGGGCGCGAGCTGCTCGATGGCCTGGAGCCAGGGCGGGAGCGGAGGGGTCGTCCCGGCCGGCGGCCGGGAGGCCCAGCGCCGGTAGCCGAGGATGAGCAGCAGGACGCCCAGCAGCAGCTGGAGCCAGGCGACCCAGACCGGCGGGGCGCCAGCGCTCACGCCCAGGACCCCCGAGAGCACCAGCACGACCACGATGACCGCCAGCAGCCCGACCACCCAGCCGGCGAGGAACGCGGGGCCATTGGCCCCCGCCCGGCGCGAGAACAGCATCAGGATGACCGCCACGATGGGGATGGGGCTGATGGCGATCCCGACGGCATAGGGCAGCATCGCCCCGATCACCGATCCCATGGCTCCCCTCCCTGCGTCCGCGTCCGGTACACGATACCCGTCACGTCAGCCCGGGGTCGGACCCTCGACCGGTCGCGGCCGCGGTGAGGGGTCAGCCGATCGCTCGATGCTGGACCATGCCCCGGGTCACCAGGGGTCGTCGGTCGCCTCGAGGTCCGATCCGACGTCCACGCCCAGCGCGAGTCCCACGCGCAGCGCCGCCTTCATGAGACGCGCCGTGCCCATCGAGGGGCCGGCCGCCACGAGCACCCCCACGACCTGGTCACGGCTGGCGCCCTGGGCCATCGCGGCATTGCAGGCCACCTGGAGCGATGGCGCCTCCGCCCCCAACCCCACGAGCGCCGCGATCCGCGCGAACGAGACCGTCAGGTCGTCGAGACCGCACCGGGCCGCCCAGGCATCCGAGTCATGGAGCGCGTCGTCGAGGCAGATGGCGTCACCGATGGCGAGGCGTCGGAGCGCCTCCGCCGACGCGCTTCGCCGGACCGCCGCGTCCGACACGAGAGGCACCGCGTGTCGCTCCATGACCAGATGAGAGCATGTCAGCGCGTGGCAGCCATCACCCGCGACGGATGAGATCCGCGTCCGGTGTGGCCAGGGGGAACCGGTTGACGGATGGATCGAGCAGTCCAGCGGCCACGGACACATCGATCGCAGCGCTGCGGGATGAGACGCCGAGCTTGCCGTAGATGGAGATGGCCTGGCTCTTGATCGTGTTCACGGACACGAAGAGTCGCTCGGCGATCTCCCGGAACGACAGATGGCTCGGCAGATAGCCCAGGAGGCGCAGCTCGGCGGCGGTCAGGGTCGCCACGCCGGGCCGCCCGCCGCCCATCGAGCCCGCCCGGACCCGCAGCGCCCGCGCCTCGTCCGCGAGTGGCGCGAGGGCGGGCCGGAGCCCGACGATCTCATCCGCTTCGGTCAGCATCATCCGGGCACCCGCGACCTCGCCCAGGGCCAGGTAGGCATGCGCGAGCTCCAGGCGCACCCGGACCGAGAGCCATGGGACCGCAGCGGTCAGCAACGACCGGAGCCGCTGCGCCTGTGCGATGTCGTCGCGCGCATCGCTCGTCGCACCACGCTGGAGCGCCACGCGAGCGGAGGTCGCGAAGGCCAGGGCGCTGGTCGAGTACCCCTCCAGACCGTGCGTCGTGATGAGGACGCGTGCGTCGCGCAGGTGTGTCTCGGCGCGCTCGCGGGCACCCTGCTCGAGCCCGAGCCGGGCACGCGCCGCCAGGCAGACGACGGCAGCCGGGAAGCCACCGCCTTCCAGCGCGATGTCGAGCGCTCGCGTGAACGACCGGTCGGCCTCCGCCAGACCCAGGGTGTCCTGGATGCTCGCGCCCGTGAGCATCCCGACGCCGTACCACGGGTCGTCGGTCGACAGCTCGAGCACGGACGAGGACAACGCGACCAGCGAGTCCAGGGATCCGACGACCATCGCCATCCGAAGCACATCGGCACGTCCTCTGGCAGACGGATCGCGTGCCGACGCGAGTCCTCGGTCGGCGGCGGCCAGGCACCGTTCCGCGCGACTCGTCCGCCCCAGCAGCCCGAACACCCAGCCACCGAGCACCGCGAGCTGCGGATGCCGCGCCAGGGCTTCGTCCGTGAACCAGCCGAACCAGCGCTCCAGCGTCTGTACCCGTCCTGCGCGGTACAGGCTGAGCGTCGTGCGCTCACACAGCGATGCCAGGAGATCCTCGTCCCCGGCTGCGTGCGCGTAGGCGACCGCGGTCTCGACCTCGCCGTGCTCGGCACACCAGGGCGCCGCTCGACGGAGCACCTGCTGTTCCTGGGCAGGGTCCTCTCGGCGCAGCTCCGCGAGCAGCAGCTCCCGGAACAGGTGGTGGTATCGGTACCACGTCGACCGACCGTCGAGCGGCACCAGGAACAGGTTGGTACGCTCGATCTCGGCGAGGATCTCGGCCGACCGTCGACCGTCTGTGACCAGGTCACACAGGCCCGCGTCGAACCGGACGAGTGGGGACGTGCGGACCAGGAAGCGCCTGGTCCGCGGATCGAGGCGGTCCAGGAGCTCCGAGCGGAGATAGTCCGCCACGTACCGATCCGGGATCCCGATGAGACCTCGCTCCGGGACCCGGCCACCACCCGCGCGCAACGACAGCGCGGTCATATACACGCCGGCCGGCCATCCCTCGGTTCGGGCGACGATCTCATCCACCTGCTGTGGCGTCACCGGCGCGCCGGCCTGGGCCATCACCTCCCGGGTCTCCGTGACCGACAGGGCGAGGTCAGCGGGACCGACCTCCAGGAGCCGTCCTCGTGTGCGCAGCCGTGCGATGGGCAGGCCCGATGCCTCGCGGCTCGCGGCGACCAGGCAGATGGTCGGGGGTAGGTGCTCGGAGAGCCAGGCCAGGACATCGCGGCAGGCGGGTGTCCGCAGCCGATCGACGTCGTCCAGCATCAGCACCGTCGGACGCGTCATCCGCCATGCGGCCGACGCGAGGAGCATCAGCGCCGTGGTCGACGGCGGTTCCCGAGCTGCAGCGATGGCTGTGAACACGTCCGACCCGAGCGGCTCCACCCGGTCGAGCGCGCTGGCGAGATAGGCGAGGACGACCGACTCGTCATCGAGGGCTTCCTCGAACGACACCCATGCGACCGCGCGTGTCTCCGCGTATGCCCACTGCTGGAGCAACGTGCTCTTGCCATAGCCCGCCGGAGCGGTGACGGTGACGACCGGCCGGTCGTCGGCGCGGATCCGGTCGATCAGACCGGACCGGGAGAGCGTCCCCGGTCGCGTGGGCGGTGGCGTCAGCTGCGCGTCCAGCGGCACGGACATCGAAGCCACCATGGATCGACCACCTGGGTTCGTATCGAGGGCGTGACTGCTCGTCGTGACCGGCCAAGGATAGCGCGGCCGATGGCCTCCACCGACGCGCGCCCGCGCTCCACGCGACCGCGACATCAGGTATATCTCTGTGGTCAGCGTGGCGCGCGTGGCGCCGGGACGGGATGGGGTGACCCAGATGGCGCAGGAGACCGCACCAGCGACACCACCCTCCGAGGGCGGGACCGAGCACGGGCTCGCCTACGACCTGTTCATCCTGTTGCTCACGCTCTACTCGCTGGCCATCATGGTCCTGCTCGTGCTGCCGCTCGAGCCCGCGACCCACGATCTGCTGCTCGTGTACGACACGATCATCTGCCTCATCTTCCTGGGCGACTTCGTGGTCACGCTCCGCGCCGCGCACCCCCGCCGCGTGTATCTCGTCGATCGACGCGGCTGGCTCGACCTGCTCGGCTCGATCCCCAGCCTGGGCGTGCTGCGCTACACGGCGCTGTTCCGACTCTTCCGGTTGAGTCGGCTGGCCCGGATCGTGCGCAACCGGCAGCGTGGCGCCGTGAAGGAGATCCTCGCGAACCGCGGCCAGTACGCGTTCATCGTGACCATCCTGAGCGCGCTCACGGTGCTGACCATCGCGAGCGTGCTCGTGCTCCAGTTCGAGCTCCGTGACCCGGACGCGAACATCACCACGGGCCTCGAGGCGTTGTGGTGGGGGATCGTGACCATCACCACGGTCGGCTATGGCGACTACCACCCGGTGACCATCCTGGGCCGAGCCACCGCGACGTTCGTGATGTTCTCGGGGGTCGGCATCATCGGTGCCCTCGCGTCCATCCTGGCCAGCTTCCTGGTGGCACCGACGCCCCAGGAGAGTGGGCGGCGCGCGATCGTGGTCCCGCCGGCCCGCGGCGCCATGGACCTGTCACCCGACCCCGCGACCACGTCAGGGGCGCCACCAGAGACGGAGATCGCGGCCCTGCGCGCGCAGGTCGACCGGATGCACCAGATGCTCGACACGCTCGTGACGCAGCAGGTGCGCTCGACCGCGGCGGCCGACCTGGCCCCGGACACCGACGACCCGCCGCCCGACCGGGGCTGAGCATCACCCGGTCCTGACGGACCGGGTGATGGATCCGTGATCAGCTCGCGGGCGGCGCGTCCCCCGCCGAGCCGGCCGGTGACGTATCCCCGGCCGAGCCCGCGGCCGTCGCTGCCTGCTCGATGGCGCCGGCCGTGGCCTGGTCGACGGGGATGGTGGTCACCTGCTGCGCGGAGGGCATCGCCTCCGTGACGGCCTTGACGTCCTTGAGCTGGACCAGCGCGAGGATGCCCGACGTGCCGGCCGTGATGACATCGGCGACCGCCTTCTCCACCCTGGCCTTCTCGCGAACGTTGCCGATCTTGCCCACCACCATGCCCGCGCCACCCAGCCAGGCGGCGCTCGCGAGGATGCTGGGCGGGAACACGATGCCCGCCACCACGCCCGCGACGATGCCCCACTTGAGACCCCGTCGGGTGTGATGGTCGGTCAGCTTCTGGACCTTGATGTCGCCGTCGTCCCCGGCGTGCACCACGAGCACACCGGCGATGTCGAACCGTCCCTCGGCCTCTGCCGACCGAAGGTCCTCGTACACGGACAGTGCCGCGTCGGGATCCGCGAACCGCGCGATGAGCAGGGCGTGATCCCCCTCCACCGCGAGGGCGGCCTCCGCAAGCACGCCCTGATCGTCCGCCAGGGACGCGGCGATGATGACGCCGCCCTCATCGGCATCGGCGCTGGCCGTGGGTGTGGGTGTGGATGTCGTGTCGTCGGTGCTCATGTGTCGTCCTCTCCGGGCATGTCTGCCCGCTCGTGCCGGGATGGGATCCGCCCGGTCCCGTGCGACCATCGCGATGGTGTCCATCTCCAGATGGACGAACCGTCCCCTGGGATACCCATGGTCACATCGGTCATGGTATCGCCCGTGGACGTGACGTCACCTGTCACGTGGTCCTGTGATGGTCCAGCCATCCGGCCGGGGTGCGTCCGCGACGCCTACTGACGTGCCATGACGACCTTGAGGCGCTCGTCGGGATCGATCATGTGGCCATGGTCGTCGTCCCCGAGGTCGATCTGGACCCAGTCGATGGTGCCCGTGAACCGGCTGCTCCCGGCCGTCACCTCCGAGCTGACGGCCGTGCCGCTCTCGTAGCCCACGTCGGTCGTCTCATCCGCCGAGAAGACCATCGCCTGCGTGAACGGCACGCTGCCGGTGCCCACCATCGTGCCGTCATAGAACAGCGTGACCGTGCCGCCCTTGGCGAGGCCGCCGCCCGCGTACGCGAACTCCATGCGCACCTGGTGCGCACCGGACGGGATGGGCGTGGTGGCCACGGTCGGGAACTCGTGGATACCGAGCACGTTGTAGACGAACTTCGCGGCGCCCTCGTGAACGTACAGCGCCCAGCCACCGAACCGGCCGCCCTGGGCGATGATCGTGCCCTGCGCACCGCCATCGGGGATGATCACGTTGGCGGTCAC
>CAZYTQ010000115.1:0-10120 GCA_964650135.1 uncultured Anaerolineaceae bacterium
GTGCCGAGGTGAAGCGCCGCATCATGCTCGGCACCGAAGCCCTGCCCACGGGTGGCGAGGTAGTCGGCCAGGACGTCCCCCTCCCGCACCGACCGCCCGAACCGGATGCCGTCGTAGCGCGCGAGGTTCGCGGATGCCTCCGCTGGTGCCACGATGTAGTAGGTGGCGAGGCCGTACTCCGTGTGCGGCAGGTCCACCTCGACGATCTCGGCACCGGCTGCCTCCAGCCGACCGACCGCGTCCCGGACACGTGCCTCGACACCCGCCTCCATGCCCGCCACGAAGTACTGGCGCGGCAGACCCAGCCGGCGCCCCCGCAACACACCGACCGCCTGGTCGGGGTCGGTGGCGAGCGCGGCCGCGTAGTCCGGCACGGGCTCCGGCGCCGAGGTGGAGTCCCGCGGGTCGTGGCCGGCGATCGCGCCCAGCAACAGCGCCGCGTCCCGCACGTCCCGCGCGAATGGTCCGACCTGGTCGAGCGACGAGGCGAACGCGATGATGCCCGAGCGTGACACGCGGCCATAGGTGGGTCGCAGGCCGACCGTGCCCGTGAGCGCCGCGGGCTGGCGGATCGATCCACCGGTATCCGTGCCGATGGCCAACGGCACATGGAACGCGGCCACGGCCGCAGCCGAGCCACCCGACGAGCCACCCGGCACGCGGCCGAGGTCCCACGGGTTGGCCACCGGGCCCCACGCACAGTGCTCGGTGGACGAGCCCATCGCGAACTCGTCCATGTTGGTCTTGCCCGGGATCACGGCACCCGCTGCCTGCAGCCGCTCCGCGATGTGCGCGTCGTAGACCCCTCGGTACCCCTCCAGGATGCGGCTGCCGGCGGTGGACGGCTGGCCCCGCGTGACCACGAGGTCCTTGAGCGCGACGGGGATGCCGTGGAGCGGCGGCAGGTCGTCGAGCGCGGCAGCTCCCTCCGAACGGGCCCGGACCAGCGCCGCGTCGGCGGCATCCGCGGTGGACCGCGCGCCGACCACGTCCAGCGACTGCCACGCGTTGAGCGCGTGGTCCTGTCGCTCGATGACCGCCAGGTGCGCCTCCAGCAGCTCACGCGCGCTCATCTCGCCCGCGCGCAGACGCGTCGCCATGTCGTGTGCGTGGAGACGCGTCAGACCCCGATCGCCGGTCATGGGAGCATCGGGCGGGTCACGCGACCGTCAGGCATGTCACACGCGGTCCGGTCGGCGCTCGACCAGGATGGTGGGCACGACCAGATGGTCGCCGAGACGCTCGGGTGCGCCGGCGAGCGCCTCGTCCACGGTCAGGCCTGGTCGGGCGATGTCCTCCCGCAGGATGGTCTCGACCTCGATCGTCTGTGCCGTGGGTGGGATGTCATCCGTGTCGAGCGTCGCGAGGATCGCGTACTGGTCGAGGATGTGACCGAGCTGCCCGTGCAGTCGGTCCAGCTCGCCATCGGTCAGCCCGAGACGTGCGAGGTGCGCGACATGCGCGACATCCTCGCGCGACAGGGTGGCCATCGCGGACAAGGATACCGGGGCGCAGGCCCATCAGCGGGCCGCAGGCCACCGCCGGCCGACCCAGCTCGGCGGTCCACCTGACCGACCATGGGCGATCCCGACTCCCTCGATCGGGTATTGACCCGTCGCATGGGTCAAGGTAGCATCACCTACCGTGTCAGGGACTCCTGACCTGCGCCTCACACGGACCTCCCCGTGGCCCGGGCGCTGCCCCAGCACCCTGTCGAGGCCCATCCCCACGTGACTGCCATCCCGGCCGCCCGATCGCTCGCGCCGACGCGTCGGCCGGCCATCGGTCGCATCACCCGGACGCGGGGCCGCGTCCTTGGGTTGGGCATCATCATCGCCGCCCTGGTGCCGGTGCTCATCGCGAGTCTTGCCGTGGGCAGCCGCGAGATCGACCCGGCCACGGTGGTCCGGGCGTTCCTGGCACCCGACGGCTCGTTCGATCAGCGCACCGTGCTGGAGCTGCGGATACCGCGGACCGTCATCGGTGTGTTCGCGGGTGTCGCCCTGGGTATGTCCGGGCTGCTGATGCAGGGCCTGACCCGCAATCCGCTCGCGGACCCCGGTCTCCTGGGCGTCAGCGCGGGCGCCTCGTTCGTGGTCGTGCTCTCGATCGCATTCCTGGGCTCCGCGGACCCGGCGACCTATGTCTGGTTCGCGCTGGCGGGTGCCGCACTCGCGACGATGGTGGTGCATCTGCTTGGCCGCGGCCGAGGGCGCATCGATGACCCGGTCCGCCTCGTGCTCGCTGGATGGGTGCTCAGCGCGCTGCTCGAGGCGGGCATCTCGGCGATCCTCGTGACCAACGTGGAGACCCTTGACAAGTACCGGTTCTGGGTCGTGGGTTCCCTCTCGGGTCGGACGCCGGGGTCACTGGAGGCGGTGCTGCCACTGCTCGTGGTCGGCATCGTCATCGCCGTCCTCGCCACACGTCCGCTCAACGCGCTCGGCCTGGGCGACGATGTCGCACGTGGGCTGGGCGCCCGGGTGGGTCCCACCCGGCTGATGGTCTCGGTCGGCATCGTGCTCCTCGCGGGTGCGTCGGTCGTGCTCGCCGGGCCCATCGTGTTCGTGGGCATGGCGGTGCCCCTCGTCGCACGCAGCCTCGTGGGTGCCGACAACCGCTGGCTGATGCCCTACTGCGCGATCCTGGGCATCCTGCTGGTGGTCGGTGCGGACACCCTGGGCCGGGTCGTCATCCGGCCCGCCGAGCTCCAGGTGGGCATCGTGACCGCGCTCCTTGGCGCTCCCTTGCTCGTCGCGGTGGTGCGCACGCGACGGCTGGCCTCGGTCTGACCGTGGAGCGCTACGTGGTCATCCGCCCCTCACGCGTGCCGGTCTCGGCGCGCGTGGCCACGGGGTCGCTGATGGTGCTCCTCGCGGCATCGGTGGCGACCATCCTGGTGTTCGCCGTGGCCGTGGGCAGCGGCACGTCCGCGATCCACCCCGTGGAGCTGGTCCGGACGCTCACCGGGGGCGGCGCCGAGGAGTCCCGGTTCGTGGTCTGGGAGCTGCGCCTGCCTCGGCTCGTGGGCAGCCTGCTCATCGGTGGGGCGCTGGTCGTGTCGGGACTCATCTTCCAAAGCGTCACCCGGAACCCGCTCGTGGCTCCCGACACGATGGGCATCAACTCGGGTGCCGCGCTCGCGGTCGTGACCATCATCGTGCTCGGTGGTGACTCGGGCCTCATCACCCCGGCGGCGCTGGCGGGCGGGCTGCTGACCGCCGCCGTCCTGACCGCGTTGTCGTGGAAGGGCGGCGTGGGCCGCTATCGCTTCGTGCTCGTGGGTATCGGCGTCGCCGCGTTCCTCGAGGCAGGCATCAGCTTCCTGCTCACGGCGGGTGACCGCTGGGAGGTCTCGCGGTCGGTCCAGTGGATGCTCGGATCGCTCTACAACCTCACCTGGCGCGACGTCGCGGTGGTCGCCCTCGGCAGCGTCGTGCTGGGCGCCCTGGCCCTGGCCCTGTCGCGAGGACTCACGGCCCTCCAGCTGGGCGATGACATGGCCGCGGCCATCGGGGTGCGCACGGGCTCGACCCGGCTCGCGCTGCTGCTGGTGGCGGTCGCACTCGCGTCGTTGTGTGTCGCGATCGCCGGACCCATCGCGTTCGTGGCCTTCGTCGCGCCCCACATGGCTCGCCGCCTCGCCCGTGCCTCGGGTGCGGGGCTCATCCCGGCGACCGCCGTCATCGGCGGACTGCTGCTGCTGGGCGCCGACACGATCGCGCGCGCACTCGCGCCGATGGGCGAGATGGGGGTCGGCATCATCACCATCGCGCTCGGAGCGCCCTGGTTCCTGTGGCTGCTGCTGCGCGCCGACCGGCTGGGGGCAGCGGCATGATGCTGCGGGCACCCGTCGACCGCCTGCGCCGACACGTCCATCCCCGGGCGGCCACATGATCCGGCGCGGCAGACGACCCGATCCGCTGGCACCCGGCCGCGATGGTCTCGAGGCGAGCGGCCTGTCGTTGGGCTACGGCTCGACGAGCATCATCGAGCAGCTGGACCTGGGCATCCCGATGGGCCGCATCACGGCGCTGGTGGGGCCCAATGCGTGTGGCAAGAGCACGCTCCTGCGCGGGCTCGCGCGGCTGCTGGCACCACGTTCGGGATCGGTGCTGCTGGACGGCCAGGAGATCCATCGCCTGCCGACGCGCCAGGTCGCGACCCGGCTGGGCCTGTTGCCGCAGGCCCCCGTCGCGCCCGATGGGCTGACCGTGGAGGACCTCGTGGGTCGAGGCCGCTACCCGCACCAATCCTGGCGCCAGCAGTGGTCGATCGCGGACGAGCAGGCGGTCGAGCGTGCGCTCGAGCTGACCGGGACGGCCGACCTCCGGCTGCGGCTGGTGGACGAGCTGTCCGGCGGCCAACGACAACGGGCCTGGATCGCGATGGCGCTCGCCCAGGAGACACCGCTGTTGCTGCTCGATGAGCCGACGACCTATCTCGACCTCGCGCACCAGGTCGAGGTGCTCGACCTGCTCCACCGGCTCAACGAGGAGGAGTCCCGCACGGTCGTGCTGGTCATCCACGACCTCAACCTCGCGGCGCGATACGCCGACCACATGGTCGCGATGCACGAGGGACGCATCGCGGCACAGGGCGCGCCCGGGAGCGTGCTCACCGAGGCGCTGGTCCAGTCGGTGTTCGGTCTCGACTGCCGGGTCATCGAGGACCCCGTGAGCCGCACGCCCATGGTCCTGCCCATCGGCCGCCCCGAGCGGCGTGACCGGGCGACGCAGCCCGCGACCGGCCCGGTGCCGACCCTCGGCGCCCCGAGCATGCCGGCGCGCGCCGGCGATGCCGTGGGTCGGCCCCTGACCGATGTCCTGCCATCCCTGGAGGGAGTCTGACCGGACACATCGACGATGCCGGCGGTGACCGCCGGACCACATGCCCAGCCACCGACCCCGCAGGAGCTCACCACCCGATGCAGCCATCCTCGTCCGTGCGTCTCGTCGCCTCCACCCGTCAGCCACAGCCGCGTCACCGACTCGCCCTCGTCGGGGCGCTGGTCGCGAGCATCGTCGGGGTGATCCCCGCCACCGCCCAGTCCCCTGCCGCGAGCGCGCCCGCCGTGTCACCCGCTGCCTCGCCCGCAGCGGCCGGGGATGCCTATCCGGTCACGGTCGCTCACCAGTACGGCGAGACGACCATCGAGGCCTTCCCGGAGCGGGTGGTGACCGTGGGACTCACCGACCAGGATGCGTTCATCGCCCTGGGTCACCCGCCCGTGGCGGTCACCGAGTGGTTCGGTGAGCAGCCGAACGGCGCATGGCCATGGGCGGCACCGCTCCTGGGCGACGCACGACCCGTGGTGCTGCCGGGTGCCGCCATCGACTTCGAGGCGATCACGGACCTCGATCCGGACCTCATCGTGGCGCTCTACTCGGGCATCACCCAGGACGAGTACGAGACGCTGAGCGCGATCGCGCCCACGGTCGCCCAGCCGGCCGATGCCATCGACTGGGGCATCCCCTGGCAGGCACAGACGATGACGGTCGGCGCCATCCTGGGCAAGACCGCCGAAGCGGGCGCGCTGGTGGGTCGGGCCGAGGGCCTGTTCGCCCAGGTCCAGGCCGCCCACCCGGAGTTCGCGGGCAGGTCCGCGGTCACGGCCACCCCGTGGGAGGGCATCTTCGTATACGGCCCGACCGACCCCCGCGGCCGTCTCCTCACCCGGCTCGGGTTCACGCTGCCCGAGGGCCTCGCGGCGGTCACCGGCTCGGACTTCGGTGGCAACCTCAGCGAGGAGAACGTGGACATGCTGGACGTGGACGCGATCATCTGGCTCGATGCCGATGGTGTCGCGGACCTGGGCGGGCCGCTGTACGCGTCACTGCCGGTGCACACGGAGGGTCGCGAGGTGTTCCTCAGCAGCTTCACCGACCCGCTGGGCGCAGCGACCTCGTTCGTGACGGTGCTCAGCCTGCCGTTCCTGCTCGATGGCCTCGCGCCGCGGCTCGCGGCCGCGGTCGATGGCGATCCGGCGACGGTCGTGCCCACCACCCCACCCGCGTCTCCCGCTGCCTCGCCGGCTGCCTCCCCCGCCGGCTGACGCTGGCACCCCGCTCGGCCGGCGTGAGGCCGGCCGGGCCATATCGAATGGACGATGGCCTCCTCCATCGTCCGCCCCGCGCACCGTGACACGGTCGGCGTCCACGGTCGCGCGCACCGACGCCCGCTCCCTTCGTGGGGGCGGGCGTCCGGCTATCCGGCCACGGGCTGCCGCACTACCATGATCGCCGTGTCCCCCACGCCACCGATGCTGCCGCTGACCACCCAGCGCCTGACGCTGCGCGCCTTCCGCACGGACGACGCTCCGGTGCTGGCGGCGTACCGCGATGACCCGGACGTGGCGCGCTACCAGGACTGGCCGCTTCCCTACGGCGTCGACGCCGCGCGGGCGCTCATCGACGAGCAGGCAGAACTCACGGAGCCGCGCCCGGCCGACTGGACACAGATCGCCGTGGAGCGCGACGGCGAGCTGATCGGGGACGTCGCGGTGGGCCTGGATGCCACGGGCCGATCGGCGACGATCGGCTATACGCTGCGTACCGATCGGCAGGGCAAGGGATACGGCCGGGAGGCGGTCGGAGCGGTCATCGACGCCCTGTTCGCACGAGGTATCCACCGCGTCGGCGCGACGCTCGCCCCTGCCAACATCCCTTCCGCGATCCTGCTCGAGCAGCTGGGGTTCCGGTATGAAGGACGGGCCATCGCCGCGGCGTTCGTGCGTGGGACATGGGAGGACGACGACCGGTACGCGCTGCTGGCCAGCGACCGGACCCAGTGGCTCGCACGGTCACGGACGCCGCCCGCCGACGTCCGGCTCGTCGAGATCACCCAGGACACCGTCCACGCGGTCGGCCGTCTCGTCACCCATCACACCCAGGAGCGATTCGTGGCGCCCGTGGCGGCGTCGTACGGGGATGCCCTGGCACCCGGCGAGGAGGACGGTCGCCCGGTCCTCCCCTGGTATCGGGCCATCGAGGCTGATGGGGAGCTGGTCGGCTTCGTCATGGTCGCCGAGGCGACGTCATCCGAGGCTGCCCCGTACCTCTGGCGGCTGCTCATCGACCGACGCCACCAGGGTCGCGGCATCGGCACACGGGTCATGACCCTGCTCATCGACCGCCTGCGCGCGGAAGGGCACGCCCGGATGCTGGTGAGCTGGGTCCCCGAACGCGGCGGGCCCGAACCCTTCTACGAACGGCTGGGGTTCGTGCGCACCGGCGAGATGGAGGATGACGAGGTGATCGCCCGCCTGGTCCTCTGAGCGGCTGCGCGTCAGGCCGATCCGCCCGCCGACTCCTGTACGCCGGGGATGCATACCCGACTGCGAGCCAGGGTCTGAACGATTTCGTGTCATCGATCGGGGATCGCATGCCTGCGAACGACGTCGTCTGGTTCTTCGACGGTGGCCCGCCAGGTGGCACGTCCTTCTGCCTCGATGCCGGCTGGGAGGTGGGGGTCCTCGACTCGCACAACGACCGGTCCAGCGCTCATGGAAGCGTGGCGAGCACCTTCTGCTGACGCCTGTCGCCGGGATGTCGAACCTGTCCGACCTGCGATCGAGGTGGACCGATGATGCGAGAGCGACGATCCAAGGCCAGCAGACGCTGGGGCCTGGTAGCAGCCGTGGCTGCCTGCGGAGTGGTCTCCCTCGGAGCGGCTGGCGTGGCAGCGGTCGGCCTTCGAGGCTGGGACGCTGCCTTGACCTCGCCGACGCGAAGGCGCTGGTGAGGAACGTGCTTCGCGAGTCCGGTCGCGAGCGCATCGGCATCCGGACCGATGGTCCGATCGCCTCCCCCTCAGACCGAAGGGAGGAAGTGCTGCGCCATGTCGCTGATGGATGCGTCATCCACAGCGGCACCGACGCGGATGGGGATCCAGTCATCTATCTCGGGGTGGCGGGCGCAGAGATGGGCGGCCCTGTGGCTGGGCTTCATGGCCCAGCCACTCAGGCCGTTCCCAGATCCCTACCGGCCAGGAGCCGTCGGAGGCCAGCCTCATCGATGACGGCCACCCCGAGCTCCTGCGCCTTCGCCAGCTTGGACCCTGCGTTGTCGCCGGCCACGAGGTAGTCCGTCTTCCGGCTCACCGAGCCCGCAGCCTTGCCGCCTGCGGTCCGGATGGCCTCCTCGGCAGCCTGTCGGTCGAATCCCGGCAGCGTGCCCGTGACCACGAGCGTCTTCCCCGCCAGTGGCCCGGTCTCCGCCGGGTCTCCCGCGGTGGATCGTGGCCGCACGACCGGCCGCACCGGCTCCACCCCTGCGTCCACGAGGTCCTCAAGGACGCCCGCCGTGGCCGGCGCCGCGAACCAGGCCGCGACGCTCGCCGCCACGGTGGGTCCGATGCCCATGACCTCCGTGAACCGTTCCGCGGGCACCACGCGGAGATCACGCGCGACCCGTGCGAACCAGCCATCGAGGCCACCCATCGGCTCGTCCTCCTCCGGCGGCCAGGTCTGTGCGATCCAGGCGGACAGGTCGATGGCGGTCTGCTCACCCACCTGGGGGATGCCCAGGGCATTGATGATCCGCGCCAGTGGCCGGACGCGTGCACGCGCGATGGCTGCCTGGAGGTTCTCGGCGCTCTTGCGAGCGAACCGATCCAGCGACTCCAGCTGCTCGACGGTCAGCCGATAGAAGTCCCCTCGGGTGTGGAGCATGCCCCGCTGCAGGAGCTGCGAGACCACCATCCAGCCGGCACCCTCGATGTCCATGCCGCCCCGGCCCGCGAAGTGGCCGAACTCCTGGCCCACGCGCGCCGGGCAGGCGAGGTTGGGGCAGTAGTGGCGGACGGCGCCATCGTCCTGGACGACGGGTGTGCCGCAGACCGGGCACGTGGCGGGCATCTGGAACTCGCGCTCCGCGCCCGTGCGCCGGTCCACGAGTGGTCGGACGACCTCCGGGATGACGTCGCCCGCCTTGCGCAGCACGATACGGTCGCCGATGCGGATGTCCTTGCGACGCACCTCGTCCAGGTTGTGGAGGGTCGCCCGTGCCACGGTCGAGCCGGCGACCTTGACCGGGGTCATGTGCGCGACGGGTGTGAGCGTCCCGGTCCGGCCGACGTACGCCACGATGTCCTCGATGGTGGTCTCCACCTCCTCGGGCGGGAACTTGTAGGCGATGGCCCAGCGAGGCGCCCGGCTGACCATGCCCAGGCGGGTCTGGTCTTCGAACCGGTCCACCTTGATGACCACGCCGTCCGTCTCGTATGGGAGGTGATGACGTGGCTCCTGCCAGCGCTCGACGAACGCGAGGATCCCCTCGATGGACAGGTCCCGTGCCCGGTTGGGCTCGACCGGGAAGCCCAGCGTCTCCAGCCGGTCGAGGGCGTCGCTCTGTCGGGTCGTGCTCGGTGCGCCGTCCGGGCCGTCCTCGATGAGGATGTAGAACCACGCCGAGAGCCGTCGTGACGCGGTCACCCGCGGGTCGATCTGGCGCAGTGAGCCCGCACCGCTGTTGCGTGGGTTGGCATACAGCGGCAGCCCGGCCTGCTCGCGTTCCGCGTTGATGCGCGCGAACTCGGCCTTGGGCATGTAGACCTCGCCGCGCACCTCCAGGGTGAGCGGCTCCGGAAGACGCTGCGGGATCGCCGTGATGGTGCGCAGGTTGGCGGTCACATCCTCGCCGGTGGTGCCGTCCCCGCGTGTCGCTCCGAGCACGAACCGGCCGCGCTCGTAGCGCAGCGAGATGGCGAGACCGTCGATCTTCAGCTCGCAGCCATACAGCGCGTCGGGCGCGTCCGGGCCGAGCAGCCGACGGACACGGGTATCGAAGGCGCGCAGCTCCGTCTCGTCGAAGGCATTGCCAAGGCTGAGCATCGGTGCCTGGTGGGTGACCTCCGAGAGCACACCCGTCGGCCGGCCTCCGACCGCACGGGTCGGCGAGTCCGGACTGTCCAGCTCCGGGTGTGCCGTCTCGAGGTCCTGGAGCTCCCGGAACAGGCGGTCCCAGTCCGCGTCCGCCATGACCGGGGCATCCTCGATGTAGTAGGCCCCGTTGGCCTCCGTGATGACGCGTCGCAGCTCCGCGATGCGCGTCGCCGGGTCGGGGTGCGTCGCCGGGTCGGGGTGCGTCGCCGGGTCGGGGTGCGTCGCCGGGTCGGGGTG
>CAZYTQ010000116.1:0-10097 GCA_964650135.1 uncultured Anaerolineaceae bacterium
GGTGCGCGCCGATGCGTGCGTCGACCACGGTGCGCGCTCGCTCACGCACACGAGTGCGCTCGCTCCCGCGCTCGCGTCGCTCCCGTGAGGTTCATGCCGATCGATCGCACTGGTGGGCCACTCACCGGACCGTCGGGACCACTTCCATGCAATGTGCCCGACTGGTCGAGCGATCGGCGATCCGGCCGAGCGTGGGTCGGTGCGATGAGTCCGCGAGCAAGTGTCTCGTGGTCAGCCAGTCCGATCGATCGGCAAGGTGTCGACCAGGAGACAGCCGGCCATCGAGGCGCATCCGGTCGTGCCCGGGTCGATCGCCATCCGCACCGATCGGGGCAGGGAGGCCGGCACCGCACCGGGAGGCCGGCACCGCACCGGGCGGCCGGCACCGCACCGGGCGGCCGGCACCGCACCGGGAGGGCGCATGCCGGACCGGCAGGGTTCGGGCCGCGCCCGCGGACCGGGTTCAGGCGCTCCAACGGGTGCCGAAGTCCGGGTCGTCGAGCGCGCGGGCGAGGGCGGCGGCTGCTGAGCCGTCCGCGATGACGGCCTGTGCCGCGCCGCCGCGCATGGCACGTTCGGCGCAGCGGACCTTGGGCACCATGCCACCGGCGATGACGCCGTCCACGATGAGCCGCTCGGACTCGGCGACCGTGAGGGCGGGGATGCGCTGACGATCGGCTCCCCACACACCGTCCGCGTCAGTCAGGAGCACGAGACGCGCACCCAGGGCACCCGCCAGCGCCGCCGCGGCGTCGTCCGCGTTGACGTTGCAGATCACGCCGTCCGGGTCGAGGGCGGCAGGCGCCACGACGGGCAGCGCCCCGACCGCCAGCAACGCCTCCAGGAGGGTGCTGCGCACACGGGTGATGCCCACCACCCGGCCGAGACCGGCGACCCGGTCCCCGGCCAGGGTCGCGCCATCCACACCCGACCAGCCGACGGCATCGGCGCCCATGGTCCGGAGCGCCGCCACGAGCTCGGCATTGACCACGCCCCGCAGCACCCCCAGGGCCACCTCGATCGCGGCGTCGTCCGTGACGCGGAGCCCGCCCTCGAACCGGCTCTCGACACCCATCCGGGCCAGCCACTGCGTGAGCCGCTTGCCGCCGCCGTGGACCAGCACCAGGCCACCCTGATGGGACCGGTCAGCGACCTCCTGGAGCGTCGCGGCCTGGTCGGCGAGCGTCGTGCCGCCCAGCTTGACGACGATGGGCGTGGCTCGGGCGGCGGCGGCCACATCGACTGGCCCGGCGCTCGGCGCCGACTCGGCCGATCCGTCGCTCACGTGCTGTACTCGCTGTTCTCGCGCACGTATGCCTCGGTCAGGTCACAGCCGAACGCCTCGCCGGTCCCCGATCCCACGCCCAGGTCCACCCGCACCAGGATCTCCTTGGTGTCCATCGCGCGACTCGCGCCTCCCGCATCGAACGGGAGCGGTGTGCCCGCGAACACCGGTACCCCCGCGATCGTGATGCGCACCCGGTCCGGGTCGAGGTCCAGCCGCGTGCTGCCGCGACGCGCCGCCTCATCCGCCGACAGGCCGGCGGCCTCCAGGACCGCGGCATCGGCGAGCTGTGCGTTGCCGAGCGCGTCCGCGATGCGCCCCCAGTTCGGGTCGCGGCCGTGGACCGCCGCCTTGACCAGCGAGCTCGCCACGACCGCCCGAGCGGCGGCACGAGCGTCCGCGTCGTCGCGTGCCCCCGAGACCTGGCACGTCAGGAGGGAGGTGGCCCCCTCGCCATCCGCGGCCTGCTGTCGAGCGAGCGATCGTGCGACGGCCTCCACCGCGCGTGACAGCTCGTCCCAGCCGGGAGCTCCCGGCCCCACCCGTCGTGTGCCGGACCCCGCCGACGTCACCAGATACACGGTGTCGCTGGTGCTCGTGTCGCCGTCCACGGTCAGCTGGTCCCACGTCCGCGCCACGATCGGCCGGAGCATCGCTGCCAGGTCCGGGGGTGCCACGTCCGCGTCCGTGAGCAGGTACGCGAGCATCGTGGCCATGCGTGGATGGATCATGCCCACGCCCTTGGCGACGCCCGAGACCGTGACCGGGCGCATCGAGCCGTCTGCCGCGGGCAGCTCCAGGCGGACCGTGGCCCACTTGGGCCGTGAGTCGGTCGTGCGCAAGGCCTCCGCGATGTCCGTGAGCACATCGGGGTCGTCGCGCAGACCGCCCGTGACGAGCTCCGGGATCGCCGTCCCCAGGCGATCCATGGGATAGCGCGGGCCGATCATGCCCGTGGCCACCGAGAGCACATCCTGCGGCGCGGCACCGATCGCCGCAGCCACGATCTCCGCGAGCCGTGCCTGGTCCGCCATCCCGGCCTCGCCCGTGGCGGCGTTCGCACAGCCACTCACCGACAGGAGCGCCGCGACCCGCCCATATCGCCCGTTCCCCGCGGGCTCCCCATCCGCGAGATGCCGCTGGCTGAGGAGCACCGGCGCCGACGCGAACCGGTTCGGGGTGAACGTGGCGGCCACCGACCCGACGCCACCCTCGACGAGCACCACCGACAGGTCGGGTCGTCCGGATGCCTTGACCCCCGCGGTCGCCGCGCCCGCGCGAAAGCCACGTGGCAGACACGCGCGTGGCTCGATGTCCGGCAGGCCGGTGGGGAGCGCGCCGAGGGCGTCCTTGGTCATGGGTGTCCGTCCGGGAAGGGAGTCGTGTGTCGGGACGAGCGTGCTGGTCAGGGCACGAGCGGTCGCTGCTCCAGGCCAGCCGTCTCCGGCAGCCCGAAGACCACGTTGAACGCCTGGATCGCCTGGCCCGCGGCACCCTTCACCAGGTTGTCCACGACCCCGATGGCGAGGATCCTGCCCGTGCGCTCGTCCAGGTGCGCCGACACCCGCGCCATGTTGCTGCCGGTGACGTGCCTGGTGGCCGGCGCGGTGTCCACGACCTCCACGAAGGGCTCATCCGCGTAGGCATCGCGATACAGGTCCCGCAGCTCAGCCGCCGTGACCGACCGGATCGGCCGGACATGGCCGGCGGACAGGATGCCCCGGGTCATGGGGATGAGATGGGGCAGGAAGTCGATCGCCCGCAGGCCGTCGCGTGCATCGGCGGGCGCCATCGCGCCCAGCTCCTGCTCCATCTCCGCGACATGGCGATGTCCCCCGATGCCATAGGCGCTGACGCTCTCGTTCACCTCGCCGAACGTGAGGTGCGGCTTGGGGTCCCGACCGGCCCCCGAGACACCGCTCTTGGCGTCCACGACGACATCGCCGATGAGCCCCGCCCGGGCCAGCGGCGCGAGGGCGAGGATGGTCGCCGTGGGATAGCAGCCCGCGGCGCCCACGATGCCCACCGGCGCGTCACCGAGTGCCCGCAGCTCGTCTCGATGCAGCTCCGGCAGCCCGTACACGGACGCCGCGAGCAGCTCCGGCTCCGGATGCTCGAAGCCATACCAGCGAGGGTAGTCGGCGGGGTCCCGGAGCCGGAAGTCCGGCCCTTGGTCGACGATCCGGGCACCCGTGCCCACGATGTCGCGCGCCTGCGCCGCGGCGAGGCCGTGGGGCAGGGCCAGGAAGACCGCGTCCGCGTCCGGCATCGCCGCGTCCACGTGATAGCCCGTGCCGGACAGGTGGGGATGCGAGACGCCGACCGGCTCGTGTTCGCGACCACGCCCCACGAGGCCCACGATGCGGACGTTCGGATGCCGGTCGAGGATGCGCACCATCTCGCCGCCCGCGTAGCCGGTGGCACCCACGACGGCGACCCGGATCCGGGCGCGTCCTCCGATCGCGGGTGCGGCAGGCTGGTCGTCGGTGGCGGGGCGCGTGAGGATCTCGGTCATGACCGCATGATGATACGGCGCGCCGCATGCGCAGGTCCGGGTGGGTGTGCCCGCCCTGGCCCCGTGGCCGATGGGCAGTCAGGCCGCCACGAGGTCGCTCAGAAGGCAGACCTGTATCGCCGGGACGACCTGGGGGACCGCGACGGCGAGGCGCCTGTCGTCGGTCACCAGGATCGTGGAGCTCGTCAGCACGCCCGTCGCGATGACGACCGAGTCCGGCATCGCGAGGGACGTCCCGGCGCGAACCCTGGCCGCCTCCGCGGCGACCGGGAAGTCCACGGACCGGACGCTCGGGCCGGGCATGTCGAGGATGCCGAGGCCGATCTCACGCGCACGACCGACGCGGGATGGCCGGACGAGTGCCTCGCCCACGCTCGGTGACGAGATCACTCCCTCGTTGCGGCCCATCCCCACGAAGCCATCCAGGATGAGCGTCGCGGCTTCTGATACGACCTCCGTTCCCGTGATGGACGACCAGGACCGAGGTGTCGATGACCAGGCGGGCATGGGGCCCGATCCGTGACTCAGTACCAGGGTCGGTCACGCTCCCACTCGTCGCGAAGCTCCCTCAGGTGTGCGGCGATCGCCTCGTCCGTGTCGCCCCACATGCCCGGGTACTTGCCGGCGAGACTGACGGACTTGCGGAGCACGACCGTCCCGTCCGGTTCGACCCACGCGCGGAACCGGTCGCCCGGCTCCGCCCCGATCTCGCGGGCGATGGCCTCCGGCAGGGTCAGCTGGTTCTTGGCGCGGAGCTGGATGACCTCGGTCCGCGCCGGCAGCACCGGGGCGTCCGGCGTCCTCCGGTCTGCCGCCGGGAGCTGGGTCTCCATCTGCTCCCGGGGGACCGGTGCCCCCATCGGGATGTCGGCTGTGGTGCGTCGTACGACCATGGTCGCACCATGGTGCGGCGAGTCGCACCATCCACGGTGTGGTGCGACCACGGGACGATCGGTGCGACCGTGCGCTGCGTGGGCCGCCGCCCATGCGATCGCATATCCATGCGATAGTGCGCGGATGGACGAGCAGCGACCCCCCGACGAGCCCCGCGACGACCTCGACGTCGACGCGCTGCCGCCGGTCGAGAGCGAGCTGGAGCCGGGCGAGGACCCGCACGGCTCGGAGCTGCCGGACCTCCAGATCCCGGCACCCGGGCGGACGCTGTCGGCGGTGAGCGTGCGCGTCTCCCCCGAGGCGGACTTCGTGGAGCTGCTGGTGCGCCTCCGGCAGGCGGGTGCGGACGTCGTCTCGGTGAACTCGTTCCCGGCCACACGCGGCGAGCCGGGCGTCGACCGGGTCCTGGACGTGGAGTTCCGGGATCTCGACGGGGAGACCGCCGCGTCCACGGTCCGCCAGACGCCCGGGGTCGTGGTGGCGGAGCCCCGGCCCACCCTCGGCCAGATCTTCGGCAAGCGGGTGATCATCATCGGTGGCGGCGCCCAGGTCGCCCAGGTGAGCCTGGGGGCCGTGTCCGAGTCCGACCGGCACAACCTGCGCGGCGAGCGCATCTCGGTGGACACCATCGCGCTCGTGGGTGAGAAGAACATCGCGTCCACGGTGCGTGCGGTCGCGGACCTGCCGCGTGCCCACATCCTGGTGCTGGCCGGATCGATCATGGGTGGCGAGATCACCGCAGCGGTGCGTGACCTCCAGGCGGCCGGTATCCCCGTCATCTCGCTCAACCAGGTGGGCTCGGTCACCGATGTCGCGGACCTCGTGGTCAGCGACCCGGTCCAGGCCGGCACCATGGCCGTGATGGCCATCGCCGACACGGCCCGCTTCTCGCTCGACCGTGCCCGGGGTCGGCGCCTCTAGGCGAGCCGACCCGGACCCGCGGGCGGTCCCGGCGCCGCATCGCCAGCCCGGGATGGGCGCGACGCAGCCCCCCGACCACCGGTACCCTAGCCCTCCCGCCATCGCGACAGCGATGTGACACCCGGAACGGAGCCATGAGCCAGACCTCGACCCTCGACCCCCTGACCATCTCGTCCGAGGCCGCCGCCCTGAGCGGCAACGCCGCGCTCGCCCAGCGCTCCGGCCATCTGTCGCCGGTCCTCGGCCGCTACTTCCAACGCGCCTGGGTGCGTGGCGAGGGGCATCGGCTGTATGACGCCGATGGCGCGCAGTACCTCGACTTCGCGTGCGGGCTCGCGGTCACCGTGCTGGGTCACGCGCACCCGGCGGTGAGCGCCGCCATCCACGCCCAGACCGACCAGCTGCTGCACATGTGCAACGGGCTCGGCTTCCTGCCGCCGGTCACGGACCTCGCGGATGCGCTCGTGGAGACCCTGCCCGCGCCGCTCGACTCGGTGCTCCTCGCGAACTCGGGCGCAGAGGCGATCGAGGGGGCGGTCAAGCTGGCTCGCCGGGTGACCGGTCGCCCGGCCATCATCGGGTTCTCGGGTGCGTTCCATGGGCGAACCTATGCCGCGCTCAGCATGACCACCAGCAACCTCAACTACCGGGTGGGTCACGGCCCGTTCCTGCCGGATACCTACGTGAGCCGCTTCCCCAGCGTGTACCGCGGGTTCGGTGGTGACGAGGCGGCGGCCGTCGACGGCGCGCTCGAGTCGCTCCGGCGGCTGCTCGCGGAGCAGGTGCCGCCCCAGTCGGTCGCCGCGTTCCTCATCGAGTCGGTGCAGGGCGAGGGTGGATACGACCCGGTGCCTCTCGCGTTCTACCAGGAGCTGCGCGCCATCGCCGATCGCCACGGCATCCTGCTCATCGCCGACGAGGTCCAGTCGGGTCTCGGTCGCACGGGCCGGATGTGGGGCTTCGAGCACGCGGACATCGTGCCCGACGTCGTGTGCATCGCCAAGGGGATCGCCAACGGTCTGCCGCTGTCGGCGGTCGTGGCCAGCACCGAGCACATGCGCGCATGGGGACCGGGCGCCCATGGCAGCACCTTCGGCGGCAATCCCGTCAGCTGCGCGGCGGGGGTCGCGGTCCTGCGCACCATCCGCGACGAGCGCCTGGTCGAGAACGCGGCCGCGCGTGGCGAGCAGCTCACGGCCGGCCTGCGCGCCATCGCGGCCGAGGACACGCGCATCGGCGATGTGCGCGGCCCGGGCCTCATGATCGGCGTCGAGTTCGTGACCGACCGCGAGAGTCGAACGCCGGACGGCGCCATCGGTGATGCCCTCATCGCGCGCTGCGCCGACCTGGGGCTCCTGCTGCTCACCTGCGGCCCCGCCCACAACGTGGTGCGCTGGATCGCGCCGCTCGATGTGACGGCCGATGAGGTGGACGAGGCGCTGGGCATCTTCCGGCAGGCGCTCGCCGGCTGAATCAGGCGCTCCTGACCGTTGCCTGCAAGAGGGCTTGACCGAGGGCGGCTCCGCCGCTACGCTTCCACGCGGATGTCCGATCCGCCACGTCGGATATCCAGTCGCCACGGCCGCAGCGGAACGGTCGTCGGCCTGGACCAGGGCGCCGTCCTCAGGGCGCCCCCCGCACGGGAGCACACGCATGACCTCGCGCTCCGTCCTGCCGCGCCGTTCGACGGTCCTCCTTGGTGCCACGCTCGCTGCGCTGGTGCCCATGGCGACCCTCGGACAGTCGCCGGCCGCCAGCCCCACCCCCGTGCCGTCGGGGGCGCTCACCATCTACTCGGGTCGCAGCGAAGGACTCGTGGGTCCCATCGTCGCCCGGTTCACCGAGGTGACGGGGATCCCGGCCACGATCGACTACGGCGGCACGACCGCCAAGACCGCCCAGATCCTCGAGGAGGGAGCGGCCTCACCGGCCGACGTGTTCCTCTCGCAGGACGCCGGCGCGCTCCAGGAGCTGGTCAGCGCCGGGCTGCTCGCGCCGCTCGCCGAGTCCACCCTCGCCCTCGTGCCCGAGGCCTATCGGGCGGCGGACGGCACGTGGGTGGGCGCCAGCGGCCGAGCGCGGGTCGCGGCGTACTCCACGGAGCGGCTGACCGAGGACCAGGTGCCGGGGTCGATCCTCGACTTCACCGACCCGACCTGGAAGGGCCGCATCGGCTGGGCGCCCACCAACGCATCGCTGCTGTCACACGTGACCGCGATGCGCGCGGCGCTGGGTGAGGACGCCGCACGTGCGTGGCTCGAAGGTCTCAAGGCCAACGAGGCGGTGGTGTACGAGGGCAACTCCCAGGCGGTCGAGGGTGTCGCCAACGGCGAGGTGGACGTCGCACTCGTCAATCACTACTACCTCTGGAACCTCGCGGCCGCGGCCGAGGCGGCCGGCGGTACGTTCCCCGTCGCCAACCACTACTTCGACGCGGGCGACATCGGTGCGCTCGTGAACGTGGCCGGTCTGGGCATCCTGGCCTCCACCGACCAGCCGACCGAGGCTGCGGCGTTCGTGGACTTCCTGCTGTCGCCGGAGGCCCAGGGGTACTTCGCCGAGCAGACCTACGAATATCCGCTCGTGGAGGGCGTGCCCACCACCGATGGCCTCGTGCCGCTCGCTGACCTGGGCGCCCCGCCCGTCGGGCTCGGAGAGCTCGAGGACCTGGCCGGCACCCTCGCGCTGATGCGCGAGCTCGAGCTCATCGACTGAGCCGCCCGGCGGCCCCCGCGTCGGCATCGCGCGTCATCCGGGAGGCACCCGCGGTCCGTCCCATGGACGGCCGCGCCTCCCGGCGCTCGCGCCGACCGCCCCTGGCACTCGCGGTGCCGGTGGCGGTCGTCTGCGTGCTGGCGCTCATCCCCATCGTCTATCTCGCGGTCCGAGCGAGCGGGGCGGACGACGAGGCGCTGCGGGTCCTGCTCCGACCCCGCTCCGTCCAGCTCCTGGTCACCAGCCTGCTCGTGTGTCTCGGCACGGCGACCGGCGCGGTCGCGCTGGGCGTGCCCCTCGCATGGCTCACCCTGCGCACGGACCTGCCGGCGCGGCGTGCCTGGACGGTACTCGTCATCGCGCCCCTGGCCGTGCCCTCCTATCTGCTCGCGTACGCGTTCGTGGCGGCGCTCGCGCCGGATGGGCCGGCGAGGGAGGTGGCACGCGCCGCGGGCCTCGATGGCTGGCTGCCGGGTCCTCATGGGCTCGCGGCGGCCATCGTGGTGCTCACGCTCTCCACGTACCCTCTGGTCGTGCTTGCCACGCGTGCGGCCCTGGCCCGTGCCGATCCCGCGATGGCCGAGGCGGCCAGGTCGCTCGGCGACGGACCGCTGCGCGCGTTCCTGCGTGGCACCATGCCGATGCTCCTGCCCGGCATCGGCGCAGGTGCCCTGCTTGCCGCGCTGTACGCGCTCTCGGACTTCGGCTCGGTGGCCATCCTGCGCGCGGACACGTTCGCGCGCGCCATCGCCAGCCAGTACAGCGCATCGCTCGACCGTTCGTCCGCGGCCCTGTTCTCGCTCGTCCTGATGGTGCTCGCGTTCGGGCTGGTGGCGCTGGAGTGGCGCATCCGACGGCGTCACGCCATCTCGACACCCCACGGCCCACGCCGGCCGCCCCGCCCCGTGACGCTGGGCGTCTGGCGCTGGCCGGCGGTCGCGCTGTGTGGCGCGGTCGTGCTGCTCGCCCTGGTCCTGCCCGCCGGCACGGTCCTTGCCTGGCTGGGTCGCTCGGTCGCCGTCGGTGTCGGCTCCCCCGTCGGGGACACCGTCGCGCCGGCCGTCGCCTCCCTGACCATCGCCGCGGCGGCGGCGGTGGTCGCGACCCTGCTCGTCGTGCCGGTGGCCATCGTCCAGGCGCGTCACCCGGGATGGCTCGCGGCGACCAGCCGGCTCACGATCTCGGCGGCCTACGCCATCCCGGGCATCAGCTTCGCCCTCGCCGCCGTGTTCGCGTCACTGGTCCTGGTCCCGGACCTCTATCGAACGATGCCGGTGCTCGTGCTGGCGCTGGCGGTCCGCCACCTCGCCCTCGCGGCGGCTCCCATCACGGGGGCGGTCCTGCTGGTCGGACGGGGCATGACGGACGCGGCACGGTCGCTTGGCGACGGCACGCTCCGGGCGTCGCTCCGGGTCGGCTGGCCGCTCGCACGCCCGGGCATCATGGCGGGTGCCGTGCTCGTCCTCCTGACGGTGCTCAAGGAGCTCCCGGTCAGCCTGTTCCTCGTGCCGCCCGGGATGCGCACGCTGGCCACCCGCCTGTGGACCGAGGCGACCGAGGGCGGCTACGCAGCGGCAGCGGCCCCGGCTGCCGCCCTCCTGCTCATCTCGCTGGCATCGGTGGGCTGGCTCCTGCGGGCTCGGGTCTCGACCACGGGATGACCAGCCACGGCACGTCCCGTGACGGGGCGATCTCGGGCGGGACCGAGACGGCGCTGCGCGTCGAGGGGCTGGCCTGCGCGTTCGGTGCGGTCCGGGCGGTCGACGG
>CAZYTQ010000117.1:0-9874 GCA_964650135.1 uncultured Anaerolineaceae bacterium
GCCGGGAGCAGTTCGAGATCCGCACCCACAAGCGGCTCATCGACATCCTCGACCCTTCGTCCAAGACCGTGGACGCCCTGATGCGACTGTCGCTTGCAGCGGGCGTCGACATCGAGATCAAGATGTGATGAGCAAGCCAGGTATCGGCCTTCTCGGCCGAAAAGTCGGGATGACACAGGTGTTCCAGGCGGACGGCACGATGGTGCCCGTCTCGGTGGTCGCCGTGCAGGCGAACACCGTGACGCTGCTGCGCACACCGGAGCGGGACGGCTACACCGCCGTCCAGGTGGGCACCGGCACCGCGAAGCGGCTCACGAAGCCCCGTCTCGGCCAGCTCAAGGGCCTGCCGCGCGTCCGTGACGTGCGCGAGTTCCGGGTGGACGAGGACGCGGCGTTCGAGGTCGGTCAGACCCTGGGCGTGGACCTGTTCGAGGACGGCGAGACGGTGGACATCACCGGCGTCTCCAAGGGCAAGGGCTTCGCAGGCACCATCAAGCGACATCACTTCCGGCGCGGCCCCGAGACCCACGGCTCCGACTCCCATCGGCAGCCCGGATCGATCGGCGGCGGCACCACGCCCGGCAAGGTGTTCAAGGGGACCGGCATGGCCGGTCACATGGGCAACGACCGGGTGACCGTCCGGAAGGCGACCATCCTGCGTGTCGATGCCGAGCGCGACCTGCTGCTCGTCAAGGGCCCCGTGCCGGGCCCCCGCGGCGCACTGATCATGGTCAGGAAGGCATAGCCGTGGCCGTCACCATCACCCTGTTCACCAAGGCCGGCACCGAGTCCGGCACCGTGGAGCTGCCGGAGGCGCTGTTCGCGGCGCCCGTGAACACCGCGGTCCTGCATCAGGCCGTCGTGGCCCAGCTGGCTGGTCGACGCACCGGCACGGCCGACACCCGCACCCGTGGCGAGGTCCGCGGCGGTGGTCACAAGCCGTATCGTCAGAAGGGCACCGGCCGCGCCCGCCAGGGCACCCGCAGCGCTCCGCACTACGCGGGCGGTGGCGTGGTGTTCGGGCCGCACCCGCGCTCGTACGTCCAGCGTCTGCCCAAGCGGATGCGCCGCCTGGCGCTCCAGGGTGCGCTGACCTCGAAGCTGGGTGACGGGGCCATCAAGGTCGTCGCCGACCTGGACATGGACGCCATCAAGACCCGTGAGCTGGTCGGCTACCTGGCCGCCCTCGGCGCACGAGGCCGGGTCCTCGTCGTGGAGGCCGGCAAGGACGAGCGGCTGGAGCTGTCCGCGCGGAACCTGCCGGGCGTGCACGTCATCCGTGCCGACTCGCTCAACGTCGTGGATGTCCTCGACGCGGACACCCTGGTCATCACCCAGCCGTCCATCGGCACGATGACGGAGGTGTACGCATGACGCTCCAGGCCGCGCAGATCATCCTGCGCCCGGTCATCAGCGAGAAGTCGATGGACGAGACGCAGCGTCACAAGTACACGTTCGCGGTCCATGACGACGCCAACAAGCTGCAGATCAAGCAGGCGGTCCAGGAGCTCTTCAAGGTCACCGTGCTGGACGTCAACGTGTCCACCGCGAAGGCCAAGGAGAAGAGCCGCAACCGCAAGCGGGGACGCGTCCAGGGCTATACCTCGCCCTGGAAGAAGGCGGTCGTGACCGTCAAGTCCACCGACAAGATCGAATTCTTCGAGGGGGTCTAGGGATGCCGCTGCGTAGCTACAAGGCGACCTCCCCCGGTCGGCGGTTCATGACCCGCTCGACCTTCGAGGAGATCACCACCGACCAGCCCCACAAGCCGCTGCTGGAGCCCAAGAAGCGGGGGAGCGGCCGCAACCATCACGGACGCATGACCGTGCGTCATCGTGGTGGCGGCGAGAAGCGCCACTACCGGCGCATCGACTTCAAGCGCGACAAGCTCGGCGTGCCGGCGAAGCTCGCGACCATCGAGTACGACCCGAACCGGTCGGCGCGCATCGGCCTGCTGCACTACGCGGACGGCGAGAAGCGCTACATCCTCGTGCCCCAGGGCCTCAAGGTCGGGGACACGGTGGTGGCGGGCCCGGATGCCGAGGCACGGGTGGGCAACGCCCTGCCGCTGTCCTCGGTGCCCCTCGGCACCCAGCTCCACAACATCGAGCTGGTGCCCGGCAAGGGTGGCCAGATCGTCCGCTCCGCGGGCGCCTCGGCGCAGCTCCTCGCCAAGGAGGGGACCACCGCCCAGATCCGACTGCCCTCGGGCGAGGTCCGGCGCGTGGACACGCGCTGCATGGCCACGGTGGGGCAGGTGGGCAACCTGGACCACGAGAACCAGAGCATCGGCAAGGCCGGCCGGGCACGTCACATGGGCCAGCGGCCCGAGGTGCGCGGCGTGGTCATGAACCCGCGGGACCATCCGCACGGCGGTGGCGAGGGCAAGTCGCCCACGGGCATGCCGCCCAAGACCCCATGGGGCCAGCCCGCGATGGGCCACCGGACCCGACGCAACAAGACCACGGGCAGACTCATCGTCCGCTCGCGGCACCGCAAGAGCTAGGCAGGGAGGACCGAGATGTCACGATCCCTCAAGAAGGGACCGTTCATCGAGGCGCGGCTCCTTGGCCGCGTCCAGACGATGAACCGAAGGAACGAGAAGAAGGTGCTGAAGACCTGGTCGCGTGCCAGCGTCATCTTCCCCGACTTCATCGGACATACCGTCGCCGTGTACAACGGCAAGAAGCACATCCCGGTCTACGTGACCGAGAACATGGTCGGCCACCGACTCGGCGAGTTCGCCCCCACCCGCACCTATCGCGGGCACGGCAAGCACACCGAGCGGTCGACGTCGCTCAAGTAGGCCGACGATGCGTGTCTCCGCCACCGCCAAGTACATCCGCCGCTCCACGCGCAAGACGCGCCTGGTGACCCGCGCCATCATCGGTCGTCCCGTGGGTGAGGCCGCAGCCATCCTGCGCTTCATGCCCCAGGGGGCGGCGAAGGACGTGGCCAAGGTGCTCAAGAGCGCCACGGCCAACGCCGAGAACAACCACGACCTGTCCGCGGATGACCTCGTGGTCGTCGCGGCGGTCGCCGACGAGGGCCCGACCATCAAGCGCTTCCGACCGCGCGCCCAGGGGCGTGCGTTCCCCATCCACAAGCCGATGACCCACGTGACCATCGTGGTCGAGAGCAAGGAGGCCTGACGGCATGGGACACAAGGTCCATCCCAACGGCTTCCGGCTGGGCGTCTCGCGCACCTGGAACGCCAAGTGGTACGCCGATCGCGACTACACCGTCCTGCTCAAGGAGGACATGGCGATCCGGCAGCTGGTCGGCAAGCGACTGGCCAACGCGAGCGTCAGCCTCGTGGAGATCGAGCGTGGCATCAACCATGTCACGGTCACCGTCCACACCGCCAAGCCGGGCATCGTCATCGGCAAGGGCGGCGCGAACGTCGAATCGCTCCGCCAGGCGGTCGGCAAGCTGACCACGCGCAAGGTGAAGCTGGAGATCAAGGAGATCCGCCAGCCGGAGCTGGACGCCACCCTGGTGGCGGCCAACATCGCCCAGCAGCTGGCGCGTCGCATCGCCTTCCGGAAGGCCATCAAGCAGGCCATCCAGCGGACCATGAAGGCCGGCGCCAAGGGCGTCAAGATCTCCGTGGCCGGTCGCCTCGGCGGCGCCGAGATGGCTCGCCGTGAGTGGGACAAGGAAGGCCGCATCCCCCTGGGCACCCTGCGTGCGGACATCAGCTACGGCCAGGTCCTGGCACGCACCACCTTCGGCGCCATCGGCGTCAAGGTGTGGGTCTATCGGGGCGACGTGATGCCCGAGCGGACGGCACCGCGTGAGGTCGCCGCGACCGCATCGGCCGGTACGCCCGGGACGGGGGTCGCCTGACCATGCTGATGCCCCGTCGTGTGAAGCACCGCAAGCAGCAGCGTGGCCGCATGAGCGGCCCGTCCAAGGGCGGCACCACCATCGCGTTCGGCGACTACGCCCTCGTGACGGAGGAGCCCGCCTACATCACCAGCCGCCAGATCGAGTCGGCACGACGCGCCATGACCCGCTACGTCCGGCGCGGCGGCAAGATCTGGATCCGCATCTTCCCGGACAAGCCGGTGACCAAGAAGCCCGCCGAGGTCCGCATGGGCTCCGGCAAGGGCGCGCCCGATCACTGGGTGGCGGTCGTCCGGCCGGGTCGCATCCTGTTCGAGATGTCCGGGGTCCCCCAGGCAGAGGCTGCCGAGGCCATGCGCCTGGCGAGCCACAAGCTGCCGGTGGATGTCAAGTTCCTGGTCCGCGAAGGAGCCGGCGATGGACATCAGTAAGGCCCGTGAGCTCTCGGACCTGGAGCTCCTGACCCAGATCGCGGCCGAGCGGCGGAACCTGTATGACCTGCGGTTCCAGCTCGCCACCCGACAGCTGTCGGACTACAGCCAGATCTCGCAGACGCGGCGTTCCATCGCCCGGCTGCTCACTGTCCAGACCGAGCGTGAGCTCGGCAGCCGGACGCCGGCGGGCACCGCCGCCCGTCGGGGAGGGAAGTCATGAGCGCGGCACAGGCGCGCACGGCCGGGAAGCGCAAGACCAAGGTCGGGCGCGTCGTCTCGGACAAGATGGACAAGACCATCGTGGTCTCGGTGGAGCGTCTCAGCCGTCATCGGCTGTACAAGCGCGTCATCCGGCTGACCACGAAGTTCAAGGCACACGACGAGCGCAACGAGGCGCGCATCGGGGATACCGTGCGCATCGAGGAGTCGCGTCCCCTGTCCGCCACGAAGCGTTGGCGGCTGGTGGAGGTCGTGGCGCGCGCCGCGGATGGCAGCACGGAGTCCGTGGTGGCCACCGAGGCCGCGACCGAGGAGGCGATCCACGCCGCAGCCCATCCGGGCCGTGAGCATGCCGCCGAGCCGGTCGTGGATGAGGTGCCGGCATGATCCAGGCCGCCACTCGGCTCCGGGTCGCCGACAACACCGGCGCCCGGACCATCGAGTGCATCCGAGTCCTGGGCAGGTCCCAGAAGACCACCGCGGGCGTCGGTGACGTCATCGTGGCGGCGGTCAAGCAGGCGATCCCCAACGCGGCGGTCAAGAAGGGCGACGTGGTCAAGGCGGTGGTCGTGCGTACCGCCAAGGAGTACGGCCGGCCCGACGGTAGCTACATCCGCTTCGACGAGAACGCAGCCGTGCTCATCAACAACCAGGGCAACCCGCGTGGCACCCGCATCTTCGGGCCGGTCGCGCGTGAGCTCCGCGACAAGAACTACATGAAGATCATCTCGCTCGCGCCGGAGGTGCTCTGATGCCCCCCGTCGCGTCGCCCCAGCGGCGCACCCGCGTGCTGGATATCCGGGCCGGGGACCAGGTGCTGGTCCTGGCGGGCAAGGATGCCGGCAAGAAGGGTGTCGTCCAGCGCGTGGTCACCAACCCCCAGGGCTGGAAGAAGGCCACGTCCCGCTTCGGTTCCGGCTGGCAGCGCACCTCGCCCCTGGCGGGCGCCGCCGTCGTCATCGAGGGCATCAACATCGCCAAGCGCCACACCAAGCCGCGCTCCAGCGCCGGTCGGACGGATCGACAGCCGCGCGTCCAGCAGGGTGGCATCCTGGACATCCCGATGCCCATGGACATCAGCAACGTCATGGTCATCTGCCCCTCCTGCTCGCGGCCCACGCGGATCCGCCACACCGAGGCGGCCGACGGCCGAAGCGTCCGGGCCTGCGCCCACTGCGGCGAGGCACTCACCCGGGTCGAGAGGAAGAAGCGCTCATGAGCGAGCTGCGAGACAAGTACCGCGCGGAGGTGGTGCCGGCACTCCAGAAGGAGTTCCAGTACGCCAACCCGATGCAGGTGCCGCGTCTCACCAAGATCGTCGTCAACATCGGCCTCGGTGAGGCCCTCCGGGACGCCAAGGCGGTCGATGCGGCCGTCCGCGACATGACCCTCATCACGGGCCAGAAGCCCGTGGTCACACGAGCCAAGAAGTCCATCGCCCAGTTCCGGCTACGGACGGGCAACACCATCGGCGTCATGGTCACGCTCCGGGGCGACCGGATGTGGGACTTCCTGGAGCGGCTCACGCGTGTCGCGCTGCCGCGCATCCGGGACTTCCGGGGCGTGCCGTCCCGGTCGTTCGACGGCCGTGGCAACTACTCCCTGGGACTGCGCGAGCAGCTCGCGTTCCCGGAGATCGACTACGACCGGATCGACCGTCTGCGCGGGCTCGAGATGAGCATCGTCACGACGGCGACCGATGACGAGGAGTCCCGGCGCTTGCTGGCCCTCCTCGGCATGCCGTTCGCCAACTGACGGAGGAGCGCACGCATGGCCAAGAAGTCACTCATCGCCAAGGCCCAGCGCACGCAGCGGTTCGACGTGCGGAGCTACCACCGGTGCTCCGTGTGTGGCCGCCCCCGCGCGTACATGCGCCGGTTCGCGCTGTGCCGCATCTGCTTCCGGGAGCGCGCCCTGCTGGGCCAGCTGCCGGGCGTGACCAAGTCGAGCTGGTAGCCCCATGAACATCTCCGATCCCATCGCGGATATGCTCACGCGCATCCGCAACGCGAGCCGCGCGCGTCATGACGACGTGCTCGTGCCCGCCTCACGGACCAAGCTGGCCATCGCGCGCATCCTCAAGGACGAGGGGTTCATCGAGGACTTCTCCGAGGTGGCCGAGGGTCCTCGCAGCTTCCTGCGCATCCAGCTCAAGTACGTGGGCCGGGTGCCCGTCGTGAGCGGCCTCAAGCGCATCAGCAAGCCCGGTCTCCGGGTCTATGCCGCCAAGACGGACATCCCGCGTGTCCTGGGCGGGCTGGGCGTGGTCATCGTCAGCACCAGCCAGGGGATCATGACCGGTCAGCAGGCCCGCCGGGGCCAGCTGGGCGGCGAGATCCTGGCGTACGTCTGGTAGAGCGCCATGTCACGCATCGGGCGACTGCCCATCACCATCCCGGCCGGCGTGGACATCACGGTCGAGGGCACGCACGTCGCGGTCAAGGGCCCCAAGGGCGCCCTCAGCCGGGACATCACGCCGCGCCTGACCATCGTGCGCGAGGACGGCGTGCTGCGGGTCGAGCGACCCGATGACGCCCGCGAGTCACGCCAGCTGCACGGCCTCACCCGGACGCTCATCAACAACATGGTCGTGGGCGTCACGACCGGATATCGGAAGGGCCTCGAGATCACGGGCGTGGGCTATCGTGCCCAGCTCGTGGGTCGCAAGCTCCAGCTGAACCTGGGCTACAGCCACCCCATCGAGATCGATCCCCCCGAGGGCATCACGTTCGAGGTCGAGAACCCGACCCGCCTGGCGGTCACGGGCATCGACAAGGAGCTGGTCGGCCATGTGGCCGCCCGGGTCCGCGCGATGCGCAAGCCCGAGCCCTACAAGGGCAAGGGTGTCCGCTACAGCGGCGAGGTCATCCGCCGCAAGGCCGGCAAGTCCGGCAAGATCGGCGGCAAGAAGTAGCCCCCTGCGGACCGGCCATGCCGGCCCGCGATACCGACGGGTCGGGCGTCATCGTCCGCCCCGAACAGTCCGAAGGAGAACCACGAGCACCATGGCCACGGCCGACAGGGGCGCCGCCCGCCGCAAGCGCCACACCCGGATCCGCCTGCATCTGGCGGGGACGGGCGAGCGGCCACGGCTCGCGGTGTTCCGCAGCAACCAGCAGATCTACGCCCAGGTCATCGACGACACCGTGGGCCGGACCCTCGCCAGCGCTTCCTCCCTGGAGGCGGCCCTGCGCGATGTGGATGGCACCAAGGTGGAGCGCGCCCGCAAGGTGGGCGAGCTCGTCGGCGAGCGCGCCCGGGCGGCCGGCATCTCCCAGGTCGTGTTCGACCGGGCCGGGTTCCGGTACCACGGGCGGATCAAGGCGCTCGCCGATGGCGCGCGCGGATCCGGCCTGGACTTCTAGGAAGGGGCCCTCATGGCACGGATCGATCCCAACAAGCTGACCCTCGAGGAGCGGGTGGTCCAGATCAACCGCGTGGCCAAGGTCGTCAAGGGTGGTCGCCGCTTCAGCTTCAGCGCGGTGGTCGTCGTGGGTGATGGCAATGGTCACGTGGGTGTCGGCCTGGGCAAGGCCGGCGAGGTCCCCGAGGCCATCCGCAAGGGCGTCGAGGACGCCAAGAAGAACCTCATCCGGGTGCCTCTCGTGGGCACGACCATCCCGCACGAGGTGCGCCAGCAGTTCGGCGCCTCCACGGTGCTCCTGAAGCCTGCCTCGCAGGGCACCGGCGTCATCGCCGGTGGCTCGGTGCGTGCCGTGGTGGAGGCGGCCGGGGTGCGTGACATCCTGTCCAAGTCCCTCGGCTCCACGAACCCCGTGAACGTGGTGCGCGCCACGCTCGAGGGGCTGCGCAACCTGCACAGCGCCGAGGAGCTGAGCGCCCGCCGCGGTCGCCCGCTGCGGAGCTTCATCCCGGGTCAGCCGACGGGTCCCATGGAGGCGACCAGCGATGCCCGGTAAGCTCAAGGTCACGCTGCGCAAGAGCACCGTCAGCACCACCCAGCGTGCCCGCGGCACCGTCCGAGCGCTCGGTCTCGACCGCATCGGGCATACCGTGGTGCTGCGCGACGACCCGGTGGCCCGGGGCATGATCCGCACGGTCCAGTACCTCGTGAGCTGGGAGGAGATCCCCGACGAGGCACCGACCGGACGGAAGTCCGCCGCGGCCCAGGAGGATGACAAGTGAAGCTCCATGACCTTCGGCCCGCGCCCGGCGCGACGAAGGATCGCATCCGGGTCGGTCGCGGCATCGCGGCCGGCAAGGGCAAGACCGCGGGTCGCGGCACCAAGGGCCAGAAGTCCCGCTCCGGTGCCTCCATCCCGGCCTGGTTCGAGGGTGGCCAGACACCCATCCACATCCGCGTCCCGAAGCTGCGCGGGTTCAAGCGCCACCTGTGGCGGGTGGAATACCAGGTGAACATCGGCCGTATCTCGGCGTATGCCGAGGCGGGCCGCCTGGGCGAGCTCCTGACCCCGAAGTCCCCCTACACCGTCAACCCCGAGATCCTGCGCGCGGCCGGCCTCATCACCAAGGAGCGCCAGCCGGTCAAGATCCTCGGCTCGGGTGACGTGTCGGTCCCCATGTTCGTGCTCGCGGACGCCTTCACGGCCAGCGCGCGCGCGAAGGTCGAAGCGGCCGGTGGGTCGGTCCAGACGATCGCGCCGGCTCCCGAGCCGGTCCAGGTCAGCGAGCCGGCGGCCACGGCGACCGGGACGATGCCGGGCCCCGCGGACGAGTCCGCCGCGGCCGAGCCGGGCCAGGCCCAGGACGCCGACCTCGACGCCCCGCAGGCCTGATCCACGGTGTTCGACGCGCTCGTCAACGCCTTCCGCGCCCCGGACATCCGGCGGCGCATCCTGTTCGTCGTCGCGATGCTGGTCGTCGTCCGTGGGCTGGCCCATGTGCCGGTGCCCGGCGTCGACCCCGAGGCGCTCGCCACGGTCATCGGCGACAACCCGTTCCTGCAGCTCCTGAACCTGTTCTCGGGCGGCGGGCTGGCCTCGTTCTCGATCATCGCCCTGGGTGTGAACCCGTACATCAACGCGTCGATCATCATGCAGCTCATGACCGGGGTGGTGCCCCGGCTCCAGCAGCTGCAGCGAGAAGGCGAGTACGGCCGCAACAAGATCAACCAATACACCCGGTACCTGACGGTGCCCTTGGGCTTCCTGCAGGCCTACGGCTACCTCATCCTGCTGTCGAGCCAGAGCGGCTCCGGCGCACCGGTCATCCCCGACTTCGACCTCGCCAGCCTCGAGACCATCACGATGATCTTCTCGCTCGTCGCGGGCACGGTGCTCGTGATGTGGATCGGTGAGCTCATCACCGAGCGAGGCATCGGCAACGGCATCAGCTTCATCATCTTCGCGGGCATCGTGGCCCAGGTCCCCGGCGCGCTGGCCACGTTCCTG
>CAZYTQ010000118.1:0-9840 GCA_964650135.1 uncultured Anaerolineaceae bacterium
CGCGCCCGCCATTGCCCCGGGTTCAGGTTGGCCGAACGATCCGGGGTCATACGCACGCCACGGCCGAGCTCCAGGGTCGTGGCGGGGTCGCTAGCGGCCCGGAAGTTCGGTTCGCCCGAACATCCGTCGGTTCAAGTGACCAGCAGGGGACTGGGGGCGGCTGTGATGGGTCGCCGACAGCCACGGAACCGTGCGCCGGGCCGCCCGTCGTTCGGCGAAGCTGAACCGAAGGCCGGCACCACCGCCGCGATGGCCGGCACCACCGCCGCGACGGCCGGCACCACCGCCGCGAGGGCATGCAGAACGCCCGGACCGTCAGGGACCGGGCGTTCATGGTGTCGGCGGCCGCCGACGCGCGGGATCCTGCGCGTCGGGCGACTCGGCCCAGCGTCGGGCCACTCGGCCCAGCCGTCCGATCGCTCGGCCGGACGGCCTGTCGATCAGCCGTCAGGTCACTCCGCGAGGAGCGGCACCGCCGGGCGGTCGGAGCCGTCGCGGGCACCGGCGGCACCCGTGGCATCGACCCGGCCCATGCCGCGCAGCGGCACCTCGGGGAGTGCCACGACCACGGCCACCAGCGCGATGGCACTCATGATCACGCCCAGCCAGAAGGTGTTCGCGACCGCGAGCGAGAACGCCTGGTAGATGCCTGCCAGGATCTGCTCGAGGAACGGCTGAAGGTCGATGGGCAGGTTCGCCTCGAGCCCTGCCCGGACGCTCGTGCCGATCTGGGTGAACTGGTCGGACCCACCGGAAGCCGCGAGACCATCAGCCACCGCGGACGGCACGCCTGCGGTCACCAGCTCGGGGCCCAGTCGGTCACCGAACCCGGTGGCGAAGATGGTGCCCACGATGGCCAGGCCGATCGAACCGCCGATCTGGCGGAAGAAGGTCAGGTTGGAGGTCGCCACGCCCAGACGCTCGAAGGGCACCACGCTCTGGACGACGATGGTCAGCACCGAGAAGGATGGGCCGATGCCCAGGCCGGTGATGAACATCCAGAACCACAGCAGGGGCAGCTCGGTGGTCGCGGTCAGGTGGGTCATGAACCACAGCCCCACGGTCATCGTCGCCAGCGAGGCGGTGATGAGCATCTTGTACCGGCCGGTCTTGCTGACCAGCGCGCCCGAGACGATGGAGCCCAGGATGAGACCCGCCAGCAGCGCCAGGGTCTGGAGACCCGAGTCGGTCGGGCTGATCTCACGGACGGTCTGGAACCACAGCGGCAGGTAGACGATGGCGCCGAAGAAGCCCATCGCGGACAGGAACGTGACCAGGATGGTCACCGCGTAGCCGCGATTGCGGAACAGCTCCAGCGGGACGATGGGCTCGGCGGCCCGGGACTCGACGAGCAGGAACACGAGGCCGATGAGCAGCGAGGCCACGATGGCACCGCCCACCCATGGTTCGGCCCAGTCCATGGTCTGCTTGTTGGTGAGGCCGATGAGCAGCAATGACACCGCCACCGTGAACACGGCCGCGCCCAGGTAGTCGAGGTTGCGCGTCGGTCGCTCGCCGTGGACCGTGGGCAGGAAGCGATAGATGATGAACAGCGCCACGATGCCGATGGGCAGGTTGACGAAGAAGATCCAGTGCCAGCTGAAGTTCTCGGTCAGGAAGCCACCCAGCAGGGGGCCAAGGATCGCCGAGACGCCGAACACGGCGCCGAACAGGCCCTGGTACTTGCCTCGCTCGCGGGGTGTGAACAGGTCTCCGATGACCGCCAGCGAGATCGGGAAGATGGCACCGGCGCCGGCGCCCTGGATGCCCCGGAAGACGATGAGGCTCTCCATGCTCCAGGACAGTCCGCACAGGAACGATCCGAGCAGGAACACCGTGATGCCGATGAGCAGCATCGGACGGCGTCCGAAGATGTCCGAGAGCTTGCCGTAGAAGACGCCCGTGATGGTGGCCGTCAGCAGATAGATGGTGACGACCCACGTGTACAGCTCGTTGCTGCCGTGCAGGTCACCCGTGATCCGCGGGAGTGCCGTGCCGACGATCGTCTGGTCGAGCGCCGACAGGAACATGCCCAGCATGATCGCGAACAGGATCTGCATCTTCCGGCGCTGCGGCAGCTGCAATGCTGGGTCCTTCGCCTCCCACTCCGCGGCGGAGGGCATGGATTCCATGGAGTGCTGGTGCTCCTTTCCAGTGTGAAGCCACGGCCGGGCGGGCCGGGATGGACCAAGTGGTCCGGGGCGGCGGGATGGGTCTAGCGGCCCGGGGGTCCCACGGCGTCGAGATGCTCGACCGACCCCTCGGCGTCCAGACGCTCGACACCGCGTGCGAGCGCTCGTGCCGCGACGAGGACGACCTGTCGTTCCGAGCCCGTCAGCGCGCCCATGAGGCGCACCAGGTGCTCCCGACGGAGACCCTCCATCTCCGCGCAGCGCTCCCGTCCCTGGTGCGTGGCGCGGACCAGGACGACCCGTCGATCACGCTCGTCGCGGATCCGGTCGACCAGCCGATGCTGCTCCATGCGATCGACGATCCCTGTCAGGTTGGACAGGGCGACATCGGCCATGCCGGCGAGCCGGCTCATGGGCATGGGACCATGCTGCTCCAGCAGCATGAGCACGTGGAGGTTCATCTTGCTCAGCGAACGGTCCTGCCAGAAGCGCATCATCGCGCGCCGCTGGTAGGCCATCATGGGCTCCAGCTCGTCGAGGATGTGCTCTGGCGAGGGGGCATCGAGGTCCGGATAGGGCGTACCCCGGGACGTGTCGGTGTCCGCTCGCGGTGGGATGGTCGTACTCACGGGAAACCATTCTGCATATCGATATGGTCCTGTCAAGCATGATGATTCACTACGCATGAACTATTTGGGAGGGAACGGATGCGCGTCGCATTGATGACCGAGCCACAGCAGGGGCTGACCTACGCGGAGATCCTGGCCATCGCGCGGGCGGCCGAGTCCGCCGGTTTCGAGGCGTACTTCCGCTCCGACCACTACACGAGCTTCCCGGGGCCGGTCGGTCGCCATACGACCGACGCCTGGGCGACGCTGGCAGGTCTCGCACGCGAGACCACGCGCATCAACCTGGGCACGCTCGTGTCGCCGGTCACGTTCCGCATCCCCGGTGAGTACGCCAAGATCGTGGCCACCGTGGACGAGATGAGCGGCGGGCGCATCGAGTGCGGCGTGGGCGCGGGCTGGAACGAGACCGAGCACGCGGAGCTGGGCATCCCATACCCCACCGAGGCCAAGGTGCGCATCGACATGATGGAGGAGGAGCTGGCCATCCTCCGAGGACTCTGGGACGAGCCCGATGGCTGGACCTTCGAGGGCGAGCACTGGCAGGTCCGCGGCTCGCTCTTCCGTCCGCGCTACGACGGCTCCCGACCGCGTGCCGATGGCCGGCGTCGGCCCAACCTCATCGTGGGTGGCGTGGGCAAGCCGCGCTCGATCCGCATCGCGGTGCGCTACGCCGACGAGTACAACATCAGCTCCTCGTCGCCGACCGAGGTCGCCGACATCGGCGCTCGTCTGGACGCCGCGTGCCGGGACGCCGGCCGCGACCCGCGCTCGCTGACCCATTCCGTGATGGCAGGGGTGCTCATCGGACGAGATCGTGCCGAGGTGGATGCCCGGGTACGCGACCAGATCGCGATGTTCGGCGAGGCGTCCGCGGAGGCCGAGGCCTGGCTCGCGGCACGCCAGGACCGGTGGGTGTCCGGGACGCTCGACCAGGCACGCACGCGCATGGCCGAGTTCGCTGCCGCGGGGGTGGACCGCATCATGCTCCAGGACTTCGTGCCGCGGGACCTCGAGCACGTCGCGCTCATGGGCGAGCTCATCGGCGACTGAGCGAGCGCTCCGACCAGCGACCGAGCGGGCGGTCGGACCAGCGGCCCGCGCAGGCCCATCAGCGGCCGATCGCGCGGTGCGTGCCGGCACAGGCCCGTGCACCAGAGCATCGACGATCGACCCCTGATCGAGCGATGATCGGCGCACGCCGTGGGCCCAGAACCCCCGGTGCTGCGGGTCGTCCTGCCCAGAGGGGCGGCCCCGAGAGGTCGCATGCACCCGTCGATCGGACGTGTCCTTGCGGTGGCGATGTGCCTGGTCGCGGCGTGGTCCGCGGCGGTCACGGTCGTCGAGCCGGACACGACACAAGCTGCCACGCGCGTCGGCGTCAGGCTGCCCACCACCGTCGCCCCCGGCATCGGCTCGGCCATCCGGCTGACACTGCCGGCCACGGCGTCCGCGGTGGAGGGGACGGTCCGGTTCGCCGATCCCGCGACCGAGCTCATCGGTGTCGTGCCCGCAGGCGGCGGTGTCGGGCTGCGGCCGGTGACCATGGGACGGGAGTGGGCGTTCGGCGCGTATGGGCTCTCGTCGGTCGATGGGCTGGTGCGTCTCGAGCTCGTGGTCGCGTGGCCCGGCCGTGAGGCCCGCGCCACGGTGCGCGTGACCGGTGTGGCCACCACCGCCGGCCGGCGCCTGGGGCTGCCGGGTGTGCCGCGTCGGCCCGTGGCCACGAGCGACCGCATCGTGAGTCTCGCCGCGGGTCGGGTCATCGGATCACGCGACCTCGCGGTGGCCCGCGCGATGTGGGAGCAGACGCGTCTCGATGGTGTGGATTGCGAGGGGTCCGGCACCACGGCTGCTCGCCGCGCCGCGCGGATCCTGGACGTGGATGGCGACGGCTGCCCGGACATCGTGGATGTGGCCCGGGTCGCCGCCTCCCAGGGCCGCACCGTGGACGTGCGTCAGCTCGCCGATGGTCGCCGGCTCCAGGCCGGCGGCGGCGTGCGTCTGCGACTCGCGGCGGGTGGTCCAGGGGTCCTCACCGTGACCAGCGCCGCGGACACCCCCGACGCTCGCCCGGGTGACGGCCAGTGCGCCGACGACGAGGGTCGGTGCACCCTGCGCGCCGCCATCGCGGAGTCGGAGATGTGGACCGACGACATGCGCATCGAGTTCGATCTGGGGGGTGACGTCCCCCGGACCATCAGGCTCGACCGGAGGCTGCCCCTCATCACGCGCACCCAGGGCAGCCTCGTCATCGACGGCTACAGCCAGCCAGGCGCTCGGCGCAACACCGCCGCCCACGGCTCGAACGCGGTGCCCGGTGTGCGCATCCGGGGCAACGGCCTCGACGCGCGCGAGACGGGGTTCTACATCACGGGTGCCCGTGTCACCGTGCGTGGCTTCGTGCTCTCGGACCTCTACCGGGGTGTCGTCATCGATGGCCCGGACGCCGCGCGCGATCGGGTCGTGGGCAACTGGATCGGCTTCGATGCCAACGGCGGGGCCGCCGACTTCGGCGAGATCGGCGTGCTCGTGAACACGGGTGCCACGGATACCCGCATCGGTGGCCCGAACCTGGCAGACCGGAACGTCATCGGGAACATGAAGAAGGGCATCGACCACTACGGCCCGGGGACCCACGGCACCGTGGTGCAGGGCAACCAGCTGTGCATCTCGCCGCGTGGCGCGACGGCACTCTGCTGGGTGGGTGTGGACCACGACTTCGGACCTCAGCACGGCCTCGTGGGTGGTGCCGCGCCCGGTGAGGGGAACGTCATCGGACCGACCGTGTGGGAGGGCATCGAGCTGTCCCATGGCTGGGATCGCCAGACCGGCAAGGCCACCTCGCGCTGGCGGGTCAGGGACAACCTCGTCGAGGGCAACATCGTGGGCTTCCGGCAGGACGGTCGATATCACCGCGACTACGCGTCCGGGCGCCGGAAGGGCCTGTCCGACTCGGCGGGGATCCACCTCTGGGACGGGGTCTACGACAACGTCGTCCGGGGCAATCGGATCGCGTCCGTATATGACGGCATCCGGCTGCGCTCGAAGCGGGCCAGCGGCAACCGTCTCGAGGCCAACATCGTGGGTGTGGACGTGACCGGGAAGGCGGCACCCATGCAGCGCTGGGGCATCGTCCTGGACGACGCGCTGCCGGACGGCATCGTGCTGCGCAACGTGATCCGGAACGCCAAGCGTGGCGGCATCGGCCTCATCGACGTCAAGGTCCAGCGCGCGCGTCTCAGCCGCAACATCGTGTCAGGGACCACGGGTCCTGCCATCCGCCTCAAGCAGCAGGGCAAGAAGGGCGCCAACCACCTCGTGGCCGCACCCACCATCACGGGTGCGCGCGTGTCGGGTGGTGGCATCCGGGTCGCAGGCCGTGGTCGCGCGGGAGCGCGCGTGGAGGTGTTCCGCTCGTCGCGCGGCGCCGGGAAGCCGGGCTTGCCGTCCGCGTACCTGGGGACCACGAAGGTCGGCTCGAATGGCAGGTGGTCGGTGGTGGTCACGGGTGTGCCCGTGGGCGGCCGCGTCAGCGCGCTCCAGATCCGCTCCAACGACGACACCTCCCCGATGTCCAAGGGGGTCGCCGTCAAGCGCTGAGCCGGCACACGGTGCGGGACCGGGTCGTCGGCCACGCGGCGATGTGCAGCGATGCGCGGCGTGCGGGGCCAAGCGCGGCGTGCGCGGCGATGCCCGGCGATGCGCGGCCGGCCGCGCCCCGATCAGCGGATGCGGCCCACCCGGCGCGGTGGCCAGTACCGGAACCAGGGCGCGCCGCTCACGCTGGCCGGATCGACCGCGCCGAACGCTCGTGAATCGGTGGAGTGCTCCGGGTCATCACCGACCAGTCGCAGCCAGCCGTCAGGGTCCACCGTGGCGACCCGCTTGATGAGCACCCGCTCGGGCTCCCGTGGATCGGCGACCAGCACGAGCTCCCCCGCCACGGGCGCTCGGCGTGCGTAGGCGGACGGATCGACCAGGAGCCAGTCGCCCGCGGTGAGGGTCGGCTCCATGCTGGGGCCCTCGATGGCCACGCGTGCCTGCCACGAGCGAGCGAGGTGGAGCAGGGACGCGCGCAGCCGGCCCCGAGGCGTGGCCAGGTCCGCGACGAGCCCGACCAGCCCGACCAGCCCGACGAGCCCGATGACCGAGCCCGGCGACATGACCCGCCGGAGCCTCATGCGAGACCCCGGCGGTCGAGCGGCGCGCCCGGTGATCCGGGCAGCGTGATCAGGAGGGGAGTCGGGTGTTGGCGGGGCCGCCGGTGCCCTTCCACGCCGCATCGATCTGGTCGATGAGCGACAGTAGCTCCTTCGCGGCGTCCAGGTCCGCGCCCTGCTTCACCTTCGAGGCCTGCTTGGCGGCCTTCCAGCAGATGTCCTTGATGTCCGGGAACTTCTCCAGGTGCTCGGGCTTGAAGTAGTCGCTCCAGAGCACATCGATGTGGTGCTTGGCCAGCTCCGCCCGCTCCTCCTTGACGATCAGGCAACGTGCCCGGAAGACGTCATCGGTGGAGGCGTGGTACTTCTCGATGATGCGATAGCACGACTCCGCCTCGATGCGTGCCTGGACGGGGTCATAGATGCCGCAGGGCACGTCACAGTGGGCGTGGGCGGTGCGAGTGGGCGCGAACGCGCGACGCAGGTCCATTCCGGTCACTCCTTCAGGGGCTCGGTGTGGGTGCTGATTCTCGCACCCCACGGGCGTGTGCGCAGATACGCGTGGCGTCAGGACATCGGGGCGGGCTATCGGTCGTGTGACGATCCGAGCGCCGTGATCAGCGTGTCCATCATGTAGTCCCACGCCGCGTCGACGTCGCCGCCGAGCCGGAACGCGCCAGCGAGCTCCATGGACACGAACCCGAAGGCGCTCGCGGTGAGCGCCCGGGCGGCCGACAGCGCATCGGTGGGACCGACGAGCCCGGCGACCGCTGTGAGGATGGGCGCAGCGGCGTCGGCTGCCTGTCGCGGGTCCGGTCGCCATTCGCCTGGGATCGGGGCGAACAGGAGCCCGAATGCCACCGGGTTCGCGTGGCCGAAGGCACGGAAGGCATCGCCGAGCGCTCGTGCCCAGCCGGTTGGCGGTCCGGGGGGGACGGCCCGCTGGAGCTGCGCGACCTCATCGAGGGCATGGTCGATGGTGAGACGGATCAGGCCACCACGCCCATCGACGTGCTTGTAGAGCGACGGGGCGCGGACGCCGACCTCGGCGGCGACGGCCTGCATGGTCAGTCCATCGAGACCATCCCGTTCCAGCACGGCCCGGGCGGCGCGGACGATGTGGTCGAGCGAGGTCCGTGCCGGCGCTGGCATCGGGGGTGACTCCTGACGATGAAGGCTATTGACAGTAGCTATGAAGGCTAACTACGATAGCCTACACCACGCGGCTGACGCACGACGACCACGAAGGACCTCTGTCATGACGACCGCCCATCCGCCCATCCCTGCCGACCCGGAGCACGACGTCGTTCGGCCGATCCTCCGACTGGAAGGGCTCGCCGTGTTCCTCGCTGGCCTCGCCGCGTACGCCCATCTTGGTGCGGACTGGCTCTGGTTCGTGCCACTGCTCCTGGTGCCGGACCTGTCGATCCTGGCGTACGCCGCTGGGCCGACCGTGGGTGCGATCGTCTATGACATCGTCCACAACTGGGTGCTCGCGATCGCGCTGGTGGCCGTCGGTCTCGCGCTGGGGGCGCCAGCCGCCGTGGTGTCCGGCGTGGTCCTGGCGGCCCATGTGGGGATGGACCGGTGCTTCGGCTACGGTCTCAAGCACCCCACAGGGTTCAGGGACACACATCTCCAGCGCGCCTGATGCGGTGCGGCAGCCGGTCGGGGACGTCCGGTCGTGCCGGACCGACCGCTCTCGGCACCGATCGGCGGGGCGCCATGGCAAGGATGACGATCGTGGCCAGCACCGGCAGGTCGTGGGGCCTCCTCCAGCATCCCTATCGGTGCGGTCGGTATACTACCGGCCAGTCCAACGACCGCCCGGACGCCGCCCTGCGAGGGCCTGGCCGGGCCCTCGCCGCACGCCGCACCTCCAGGTGACATGACCATCGCTCTGACCAATGCCCGGGACATCCAGGCCCGGATGTCGCACCTCGACGCCCTGGAGGCGGAGTCGGTGTTCATCATGCGAGAGGTGGCGGCGGAGTTCCAGTCGCCCGTGCTGCTGTTCTCCGGTGGCAAGGACTCGATCGTGATGCTGCGCATCGCCGAGAAGGCGTTCCGACCGGCACGCTTCCCGTTCCCGATGATGCATGTGGATACCGGCCACAACTTCCCGGAGGTCATCGAGTTCCGCGATCGGCGGGTGGCCGAGCTCGGGGAGCGCCTGGTGGTCGCCAGCGTCCAGGAGTCGATCGACACCGGTCGTGTCCGGGAGGAGCCGGGCAACCCGTCCCGGAACCGCCTCCAGACCACCACCCTCCTGGATGCCATCCAGACACATGGGTTCGATGCGGTCTTCGGCGGCGCCCGCCGGGACGAGGAGAAGGCGCGCGCCAAGGAGCGCGTGTTCAGCCTCCGCGACGAGTTCGGCCAGTGGGAGCCCAAGGCGCAGCGGCCGGAGCTGTGGAGCCTGTACAACGGGCGCATCCGCCGCGGTCAGCACATGCGCGTCTTCCCCATCTCCAACTGGACCGAGATGGACGTCTGGCAGTACATCGAGCGCGAGCGGCTCGAGGTGCCCTCGATCTACTACGCCCACGAGCGCGAGGTCTTCCGACGCGACAGCATGTGGCTGGCACCCAGCGACTTCCTGCCGCGCGGCGACGAGGAGACGCTGGAGCGGATGGTGGTGCGCTATCGGACGGTCGGTGACATGACCTGCACCGGCGCGGTCTCGTCCACCGCCGCCACGATCGTGGAGATCATCGCGGAGGTGTCCGCGGCACGCATCACGGAGCGTGGCGCCACGCGCGCGGATGACGCCTTCTCCGAGACCTCGATGGAAGACCGCAAGCGCGAAGGCTACTTCTAGCCGCATGGACCTGTTGCGCTTCTCGACCGCGGGCTCGGTCGATGATGGCAAGAGCACGCTCATTGGTCGCCTGTTGTTCGACTCAAAGGGCATCTTCG
>CAZYTQ010000119.1:0-9716 GCA_964650135.1 uncultured Anaerolineaceae bacterium
TCGCTCGCCGAGCTGCTCGAGGCACCGCTGGTCACGCTCGACGAGCGACCACGTACGAGGCGTCGTACGTGGCGAGGTTGAGGCGCAGCTCACGCGCACGCTCCGCGAGGGTGCGTAGCCCACGAGCCAGATGGCGGCATCGAGGAGCTCGTGGTGCGCAAGGGAGGCGGTGGCAGCATCGATCCGCCCCATGACCTCCAGGCGTCGGAGCACGTTCGCGGTCTCGAATACGAGGAGATGCGGCCCCACCATGGTCCGGTGGCCGACCTGGTCGGCCACCCACCCACCAGCGCCCGCCTCGACCGTCAGGAGGGCGACGAGCGCTGCGGCGTCCACGACGACGCGTCCACGGTCGGCCGGTGGCTCATCGACGGTCGGCATCGCGGGCAGCCAGGATGTCCTTCGGGAGGACTGCCACCATCCGGACAGTGGGTTGCGCTCCACCCCTCGCCGTGGCATAGTCCCCGAGCGATGACACGTCTGCTCGTCCTCAAGCCGAAGCGCTGGCGGCCCTGCCTGGAGGCAGTGGCCTAGCAGGCCTGCGCGCGGACGACGCGACACGGGGCCTGCCGGGCAGGCTCCGAGGGCCGCAGCACCGAGACGCGGTGGCTGCGGCTTCTTCATGTCCGGCATCGGAGCCGACGCCCGACGGGTCCCACCACCGGGACACGAAACGGAGACACCGACACGATGCGAGCACTCCTCCTGGGCGCCGGCAACATGGGCCGGGCCATCGGCGCGGCCCTGATCGCGCGCGGCGACACGGTCGTCGCGACGCTGGGTCGTGACGTCACCACCACGGATCCCATGACGCTCGCGCCGGTCGATGTCGCGTTCGAGTTCAGCCATGCGGAGGGCCTCTCGCGCAACGCCATCCTCGCCGCGGACGCGGGCGCCACGAACCTGGTCATCGGCACGACCGGCTGGACCCATGACCCTGCCACCGCCGACCGGCTGGGCGCGCTGGCCCGGGAGCGTGCCATGCGCATCGTGGTCGGCCCCACGTTCAGCGTGGGCGTGGTGTTGTTCGCGGCCGTCGCCGAGGAAGCCGCGCGTCGCTTCGGCCGGTTCGCGGACTATGACCCATACGTGTTCGAGTGGCATCGCCGGACCAAGGTGGATCGGCCGTCCGGCACCGCTGCGGCCATCGCCGACCGGATCCTGCCGCACCTGGCCTCCAAGCGTCGGGCGCGTCTTGCCGAGGGGCAGGGCGCGCCGGATGCCGAGACGCTGGAGGTGGTCTCGCTCCGAGCCGGTGCCTCCCCGGGCATGCACATCGTCGGCTTCGATGCCCCGGGCGAGTCGATCGAGCTGCGGGTCACGGCCCGGGACCGCTCGGCGTACGTGGCGGGTGCGTTGCTCGCCGCGGACACCCTGTTCGCCAGGTCCGACCTGCCTGCCGGCGTCATGAGCTTCGAGCAGCTGCTCACCGACCTGACCAGCGAGAGCGCCGCCTGACGAACCGGCCCGCGTCCACCGACCCGACCACGACCCGACCACGACCCGACCACGACCCGACCGACCGATCACCGACAGGAGACGACCGATGACCACGACCGACACGACCACCAGCCCGCTCACCCTCCGGGGTGCCTTCACGGCGCTCGTCACACCCTTCACGCCGGACGGCGCCCTCGACGAGGCTGGGTTCGCACGGCTCGTCGAGCGACAGCTCGACCTGGGCATCGATGGCTTGGTGCCCTGTGGCACGACCGGCGAGTCGCCCACGACATCGCACGAGGAGGACGACCGGCTCATCGGCATCGCCGTGGAGGCGGTCGCGCGCCGTGGCCTCACGGGGCGTGTGCCGGTGATCGCGGGCACGGGCTCCAACTCCACCGCGACCGCGGTCGCGGCCACACGTCGCGCCGCCGCGGCCGGCGCCGATGCCGCGCTCGTCGTGGCGCCGTACTACAACAAGCCCGACCAGCGGATGCTCGAGGCGCACTACCGGACCGTGGCGGACGAGGGTGGCCTGCCCGTCGTCGTCTACAACGTCCCCGGCCGGACGAGCTGCAACGTGGACGCGTCCACGCTCCTGCGGCTCGCGGGCCATCCCGGGATCATCGCGGTCAAGGAGGCGTCCGCGAACCTCGAGCAGATCATGACCATCGTGCGCGATCGCCCGGAGGGCTTCGCCGTCCTGTCGGGCGATGACTCCTGGACCTTCACGCTGCTCGCGCTCGGTGGCGACGGCGTCATCTCGGTGGCCTCCAACGAGATCCCCGCCGAGATGGCTCGTCTGTGCGCCCTCGCGCGTGATGGCGCCTGGGATCAGGCGCGTGCACTCCACGAGCGTCTCCTGGAGCTGATGCGTGTCAACTTCATCAGCCCCAACCCGGTGCCCGTGAAGGCGGCGCTCGCGGAGATGGGGCTCATCCACGACGTGCTCCGCCAGCCGCTGCTGCCGCTCGCGGACGAGCTCCGGCCGCGGCTCCGCGCGGCACTCGCCTCGGCGGGCATCGAGGTGGCCGGCACCACCCTGGTGGCAGCGTGACGTCACCAGCGGCACCGGCGCCCAGCGACACGGGGCCCATCGCCCTCGCGCTCGAGGAACGGCTGCGGACGCTGGTCGCCGGCTGGCCAAGCGGGTCACCGCTGCCGGTCGAGCAGCAGCATGCAGCCACCTCGTTCGTACGGGACCTGGTCGCGGCGCTCGAGTCGGGCACGGTCCGCGCGGCCACGCCCGACCCGGGCGTCCAGGATGGCTGGCGCGTCAACGCGTGGGTGAAGCAGGCCATCCTGCTCGGGTTCCGTATCCCCGGCATGCGCGACTATCGCGACGGGCCGATCCTGGCAGCGCGCGACCGCGTCTCGTACGGGGTCCTGGACATCCTCGACAGCCCGGGTGCGCGCGCCGCCGTGGATGCCGGCATGCCCTGGCGGGTGGTGCCCGGTGGCACCACCATCCGCTCGGGCGCGCATCTGGAGCCCGGTGTGACCATCATGCCCCCGGCGTACCTGAACGTGGGCGCCTGGGTGGGGAGGGGCGCGATGGTCGATTCGCACGCCCTCGTCGGCTCGTGCGCCCAGGTGGGTGAGCGGGTCCACCTCTCGGCCGCCGTCCAGGTCGGGGGTGTGCTCGAGCCCGCGGGTGCCCGGCCGGTCATCGTCGAGGACGACGCGTTCGTGGGCGGCGGCTGTGGTCTGTATGACGGGGTGATCGTGGGCCGGGCCGCCGTGCTGGGCGCCGGTGTGGTGCTCACGGGCCAGTCGCGGCTCATCGATCTCGTCGGGCAGCGAGAGATCCGGGGCACCCCCGAGGCGCCGCTCGTCGTGCCGCCCGGTTCGGTGGTCGTGCCGGGAAGCCGGCCGGCGGCCGGCGCGTGGGCGGAGGCCCAGGGCATCGCGCTGGATGTGGCGGTCATCGTCAAGCAGCGGGATGCGGGCACGGACGCGCGCGTGGCGCTCGAGGACGCCCTTCGATGAACCTCGCCCTCGAGCCATCGGTCGGTGCGGCGCCCCACCCGGCCATCGAAGTGGGTGCGCGGGTGGCCGGCCTGGACCCGGCGGCCCTCATGCGGGACCACGGCAGCCCGTTGTTCGTGTACGACCTCGATGTCGTGACGGCGCGGGTGCGCCTGCTCCGGCATGCCCTGCCGCCCTCGGTCGACCTCGCCTATGCGGTCAAGTCGAACCCATCGCCCGCGGTCCTGCGGCATCTCGCTGGGCTCGGCGTGGGTGCGGACATCGCTTCGGCGGGGGAGCTGGTCGCGGTCACCCGGACCGGCTTCGACCTGCGCAGCGTGGTGTTCACGGGGCCCGGCAAGACCGATGCGGAGATCGCGGCCGCGGTGCGCGCGAACGTGCGCGCGGTGACCATCGAATCGGTGGAGGAGGTGGAGGTCCTGCTCGATCTCGCGTCCATGGCGCCACCCCACCAGGGGTTGATGCTCCGTCTCGCCACGGGAGCCACGGGCGCCGAGACGACGCCCATCATCGGTGGTGCCGGCGCGGCCAAGTTCGGGCTGCTGCCCGACGAGGCGGACGAGGTGCTCGACCGGCTGCGCCTGGCGGGTGCCATCGGGGCGCCCGGCTCGGCCTACCGGATCCTCGGCGTGCACGCGTTCGGTGCCTCCAACGTGCGCGACGCGCGACTGCTCGTGGATCACGTGGCGTGGCTCGCCGAGCGTGCCACGGACCTCGCGGCGCGGCATCGGCTCACGATGCGGTTGCTCGACGCGGGCGGCGGCCTGGGCATCCCCTACATGGACCACGAGGCACCGCTCGACGTGGGCGCGCTCGGGGCCGGCCTGGGACGGGTCCTGGATGACTGGCATCACCGACCTGCCCTGTCCGCTGCGCGGCTGCTGCTCGAACCGGGCCGCTTCCTGGTGGGACCGGCTGGCGCCTATCTCATGCGCGTCATCCGCACCAAGCAGCGCGACGGCCGGACGCTCGCGGTCACGGATGGCGGCATCCACCACGTCCTGCGACCCGCGCTCGTAGGTGACCCGCACCGCATCGTGGCGGTGGGCGAGGCGGCGGGCCGGGAGGCGCGGACACCGTCCGCCGTCGTCGGGCCGCTGTGCACCGGCATCGACATGCTGACGGAGGCGGTAGAGCTGCCCGCGCCGCGCAGCGGGGATGCGCTCGCGGTGCTGGACGTGGGTGCCTATGGCTTCACGGAGTCGATGCCCCTGTTCCTGTCGCACCCGGTACCCGCGGAGGTCGTGGTGACGGGTGGCGTGGCACGGGTCGCGCGACTGCGTCAGGAGCCCGGCGGAGGCAACGCCGCGATCTGGTGAGGTCGGGCCGTGGGGTCCCGGACCTCGGTCGCAACCTCGCCCGTCAAAGCGTCACCCGACCGTGCCCGATGGTGACCGATCCGCCATCGACCCTGCCGTGCTGCCCCGGTACATTGCTGCTCGTACCGATCGGTGGGTACCGGCACCGAAGGCGGGCAGGTCCCCACCTTCGGACAGGACCCATCGACCGGCGGGGAGAAGGGCTCCCTGCCGGTCGGCCACCTCATCTCGAATCTCTCCTCCTCGGGCCAACGTCGGGCTCCCGGATCCGCCAGCCGGGGGCCCGACGCCTTTCTGTGTCCGGGAGCGTCTGTTCTGGGTACGCACCGGGGCACTCACGGACCGCCGACAGCCCGCTGGAGCGCACCGTCGCATCTCGCATGGACGTCGTGCCCAAGGTCCAGCTCGTCCCGTGCGACCCGCTGCTCGACGCCGATGCACTGGTCGTGTTCCTGACCAGCGACGAGTTCCCGTTCCACGTGGTGCCGAGCCCGACCGAGACGCAGGCGCGTGCGCTCGTCGATGGTGGCCGGTTCTGGTCCGACGACAGCCACGGCTTCTGGGTCGACGTCGACGGCGAACGGATCGGCGTCGTCGTGCTGGACGAGCTCATCGATGTCGCGTGGCGGGAGCCCACTCTTCGACGTACGCCTGGCCGCGAGCCATCGAGGCCAGGGCCTCGGCCCGCTGGTCGTGCGGGCGTTCACGACCCTGGTCTTCACGCGATACCCGGATGTCACGCACGTGGAGGGTCAGACCCGAGAGGACGACGTCACGATGCGGCGGACGTTCGTGCGGGCGGGGTTCGTGAAGGAGGCGCACTACCGGGAAGCGTGGCCGACGTTCGACGCGGGGCCGAAGGCTGCGATCGCCGATGCCACCCTTCGACGCGACTGGGAGACGGGGACGACGACGCCGGTGCCCTGGGACGACCCAGAGCCCTGAGGGTCGACGCCGGCGCCGGGTCGGAGGCGAGCCTGCCGGCCGTCGCGCGTCAGATGAGGCCGAGACGCTCCTCGGCTGCCCGCAGCTCGGCGGCGACCCGCGAGGGCGCGGTCCCACCGACGACATCGAAGCGCGAGATGGCGCCCTCCACGGTGGCCGCTGACCGGAGCACGTCGCCGATCGCCGTGTCCTGCGCCAGCCCTCGCGCGACGAGGTCCTCCGATGCATCGAGGGCCGCCACGATCGCCTCGTCGGCCACCTCGTCGAGCGTCAGGCCGGCGGCCTCCGCCGCCCCCACGAGCGTGCCCACGATGCCGTGGGCGGCACGGAATGGCACGCCCCGCTCCACGAGCACATCCGCGAGCGCGGTGGCCGTGCTGTAGCCCTCGCCTGCGGCAGACGCCATGCGTGTCTCGTCGACTTGCAGCCCGTCCAGCAGCCCGGTCATGACGCGCAGCGACGCCTCGAGGGTCCGCAACCCCGCGATGAGCGCGGGCTTGTCCTCCTGGAGGTCGCGCTGATAGCTCGCAGGGAGTCCCTTGAGCAGGGCGAGCGCCCCGGTGACCGCGCCGATGAGCCCCGCGGTCCGTCCGCGGATGAGCTCCGCGGGGTCGGGGTTGCGCTTGTTGGGCATCATGGAGGACCCGGTCGAGAAGGCGTCCGAGGGGCGCAGGAAGCCGAACCGTGGGTTCGACCACCACACGATCTCCTCGGACAGCCGCGACAGGTGGACCATCGCCAGTGCGGCGGCACCCAGCGTCTCCACCACGAAGTCGCGGTCACCCACCGCGTCGATCGAGTTGCGGGTGACACCCGCGAAGCCCAGCTCGGCGGCAGTGGCCTCGCGGTCGACCGGGAAGCCGGCCCCCGCCAGCGCCCCGGACCCGAGCGGCGATCGGTCGGCCCGTCGCAGCGCATCGGCGAAGCGCCCTCGGTCGCGCTCGGTCATCTCGACATATGCCAGCAGGTGATGCGCGAACAGCACCGGCTGCGCAGGCTGGACATGGGTGTGCCCAGGCATGACGGCGGCCGCATGTCGACGCGCGAGTCGCACGAGGGCGCGCTCGAAGCCCACCAGGCACGCATCCATCTCCCCGATGCGCCGCCGCAGCCAGAGCCGGAGGTCCGTGGCCACCTGGTCGTTGCGTGACCGGCCGGTGTGGAGCTTGCCGGCCACGGGACCGATACGCGACGCGAGCGCCATCTCGAGATTGAGATGCACGTCCTCCAGCGCGGGGTCCCAGTCGATCGAGCCTGCCCGGACCTCCGCCCTGAGCCCCTCGAGACCCGCGAGGAGTTCATCGCGCTCATCGGTCGTCAGCAAGCCGGCGCGGGCCAGTCCACGGACGTGCGCCATCGACCCGGTCAGGTCCTCGAGCGCGAGCTCCGAGTCGACGTCGATCGACCGCCCGAAGTCAGCAGCCAGCTGGTCGGGCGCCTCGGCGAATCGGCCACCCCAGGCCTTCACGGGCACACCGGGACGTCGTGCATCGGTCGCGTCGTCAGGACGCGTCGACCCGGGACGGGGGCTCCGTCAGGGTCACGGGCAGCTCGGACAGGAGCGGCCTGGTCCAGCTCCACGCGGAGCCGTGGCGAGCCGCCTCCGTGCGCAGTGGCAGCCCGAAGATGCGGATGAAGCCCACCGCGGCAGCGTGGTCGAACGCATCGTCGGCGTCGTACGTGGCGAGCGCGCGGTCATACAGCGAATCATCGCTCCGCCGACCGACGACCGACGCGCTGCCATGGTCCAACCGCAGGCGGACCTCGCCGTTGACGACCCGCTGTGCCGACGCGACGTACTCCCGCAGGTCACGGTGGAGCGCCGAGAACCAGATGCCGTCATAGGTCGCCTGCGCGAGCTCGTCGCTGACGAGACGATTGAACCGCAGCTGCTCCCTGGACAGGGTCAGCCCTTCCAGCGCCGCGTGCGCGGTATGCAGGATCGCGGCCGCGGGTGCCTCGTAGATCTCGCGGCTCTTGATGCCCACGAGCCGGTCCTCGATATGGTCGATGCGACCGATGCCATGCCGGCCACCGAGGCTGTTGAGCCGATCGATGAGCTCGACCGGGTCGCAGGGCTCGCCATCGATGGATACGGGCAGACCACGTGCGAAGCCGATGATGACCTCGGTCGGGATGGCAGGCGCCGCACCGGGCGACACCGTCCAGGTGTAGACGTCGGCGGGGGGTGTCTGCCAGGGGTCCTCGAGGACGCCCGTCTCGATCGAGCGACCCCACAGGTTCTGGTCGACCGAGTAACCTGCGCCGTCGCCCTCGGCGACCTCGATGCCCCGTTCCTGCGCGAAGACGAGCTCCTGCGCGGGTGACAGGCCCATGCCCACGCGCCGGGGTGCGACGACCTCCAGCTTCGGGTCGAGGGCTCGGACCGCGACATCGAAGCGCACCTGGTCGTTGCCCTTGCCGGTGCAGCCATGTGCGACCGCATCCGCGCGTTCCCGCTCCGCCACCTCGACCAGGAGCTGTGCGATGAGTGGTCGCGCCAGCGCGGTGGCCATGGGATACACGCCCTGGTAACGCGCGTTCGCCTGGAGGCTGGGGAACACGAAGTCACGCACGAACCGGTCACGGCCATCGACCACATAGGCCTTGGTGGCCCCGGCGGCGATGGCGGAATCCGCGACGCCCGCACGCAGCGACCCGCCGCCCACGTCCACGGTGAGGGTCACCACCTCCACACCGTGGTGCTCGTGCAGCCAGGCACAGGCGACCGAGGTATCCAGGCCACCCGTGTATGCGAGCACGACCTTCTTCACGGTTCCCTCTCGGATCCTCCGTCTGGACGGCCGCGCGCTGGGGCGGCCCACGCATCTTCCCGGGGCCGCGCGCGTCGCTCCATGATGCGCGAACCGCGCGCCGGACGGCGCGCGGTCGAGTGGTGCCGGCGCATGTGGCGGCTCTCCGTCCTGCATTAACATGCGCTCGCGGACCCAGTATTGCATATCCATGCGATCCGTGTCATCCTGCCGGCGATGCCAGCGAACCCGAACCCGGCGACCGCGCGGTTCCTGTCGGTCGCCGACCTGGATCCGCGCGGCATCGCGCTCCTGCTCGAACGCTCCATCGCGCTCAAGGCCGGCCGTGCTCCCTCGGCCGGCCCCGCGCTGCCCGGCGACCAGCCGTTGGCGGGGCGGGCGGTCGCCTTGGTGTTCCAGAAGCCCTCCCTGCGGACGCGGGTCAGCTTCGAGGTGGGGATCGCGCGCCTGGGGGGCACGCCCGTGGTCCTCGTGGGGGAGGAGGTCGGGCTCGGCTCGCGAGAGGTCCCGCGGGACGTGGCGCGCACGCTCGAGCGGTTCGCCGACGCCATCGTGGCGCGCGTGTTCGACCACTCGCTCCTGGAGGACCTCGCGGCGGCCACGACCGTGCCGGTCATCAATGCGCTCTCGGATGCGGAGCACCCCTGCCAGGCGCTGGCCGACATGATGGCCCTCGCCGAGGCGTGGGGTGGCGTGGAGGCCGTCGCGGGACGGCAGCTCGTGTATGTCGGTGACGGCAACAACGTGGCCGCGTCCCTGCTGCTCGCGGGCGCCTCGCTGGGTCTCCATGTGCGGGTGTCAAGCCCGGTCGGCTACGAGCCCGATCCGCTGGTGCTCCATCGGGCGCGTCACATCGCCGAGGGGACCGGCTCGCGCATCCAGGTCGTGACCGACCCGGTCGAGGCGGTCGTGGGCGCGGATGCGGTCTACACGGACGTCTGGGCGAGCATGGGCCAGGAGGAGCAGGTGGAGCGGCGGCGCGAGGTGTTCCGCGCCTACGCCGTCACCCGTCAGCTGCTCGAGGGCGCGCCCGACGCGCTGGTCATGCACTGCCTGCCGGCCCACCGGGGCGACGAGATCACCTCGGAGGTGCTGGACGGGCCGCGGAGCATCGTGTTCGAGCAGGCCGAGGATCGCATGTGGGTCCAGATGGCGCTCCTCCTGACCCTCATGGGTGGTGCTGCCGCGAGCTGATGCGCGCCGATGCGTGCGTCGACCACGGTGCGCGCCGATGCGTGCGTCGACCACG
>CAZYTQ010000120.1:0-9704 GCA_964650135.1 uncultured Anaerolineaceae bacterium
TCAGTCCGGGTCGTCGATGTACGCCCAGCAGTCGATCTCGACCAGCATGTCCGGCCGAGCCAGGCCGTCGATGATCAGACCCGTCCCGCAGGGCGGCATCGTGAAGTAGCTCTTGAAGATCTTGCCCATCGGGAACCGGTACGCCCGGTCGGTGACATAGGTGACGTAGCGCACGATGTCATCCATCGTGCCGCCCGCCATCTCCATGAGCTGCTTGATGTTCTCGCACGCCTGGCGCGTCTGGCCCTCGATGTCATAGGGGTGGCGCATCTCGCCATCGAGGGTCAGGCCGGTCTGGCCGGTCAGCCACACCAGGTTGCCCGCCCGGTAGCACTGGGCGCCGGGGCCACCGATCCCGTCCTCGGTCCCTCGGTTCGGGACCCCCTCCATCATCCGGGTCGTGTCCGGCATCGCGTAGATGAGCTGCTTCTTGGCCATGGGAACGTGGGCTCCTTCGTGTCGTCGGGGTGGTCAGGGGGTGCTCAGCGGTCGTCCAGGTGGACGTCGGTGGAACGCGCGAGGTCGGTCACATGGTCCGGATCGTGCCTCGCAGGATGTCCGCGGCAGGGCTCGCCAGGAACGCCAGCACCTCCGCGACCTGGGCCGGCTCGACCCAGCGAGCCGCGACGGAGTCCTGGTAGGACGAGTCACCGGCTCGGCGTGATGCCTCGGCGAGCGAGGCTTCCAGGAGCGGGGTACGGACCGACCCGGGGCACAGCTCGGTCACGCGGATGCCGGTGTCCTTGAGCCGTTCCTCGAGGGTCATGGCCAGGCCGTGCATGCCGCCCTTGCTGGCGCCGTACGCGAACGAGCCGCTGCCGACGAAGACGCCCGCCACGGAGCTCACGAGGACCAGCGCGCCGCCACCCGGCGGCAGGTGGCGGATGACGTGCTTGACCATCAGGAACGTGCCCCGCAGGTTCACGCCCATGACCTCGTCCCAGGTCTCGACCGGGATCTCGTCGATGGGCGCCCGCTGGGCGCGCATGATGCCCGCGACGTGGACCAGGACATCGATCTGCCCGCCGAGCCACTCGGCGGCCTCGGTCGTGGCGGCGGCCACCTCGGGCTCGTGGCCCACGTCCGCGCGCCACCAGCGCACGGCATCGGTGCTCGTGCCATCCGGCGGCGGCATCACGTCCAAGGCCGCCACCCGGGCGCCTCCCCGCTCCAGGCGCTCCACCGTCGCCCTGCCGATGCCGCTCGCGGCACCGGTCACCAGGACGCGTCGCCCATCCAGCTCCATGTCACTCCTTGGGTGGTTCGGATGATGTGCTCGACCCCGCGGCCAAGGCGAGGTCGAGCGTGAGGGTCACGGGCGCCGGGTCACTCCGCCCGGGTCACCCGCCCAGGCTATTCCACGGCGTCCGCGAGACCGGCGATGATCTCGTCGGCGGCCTGCTCGACCGACTTCTGGCCGGTCAGGACCTCCTGGAGCGCGGGCAGCAGGACATCGGCCTGGAAGCCCGGCAGGCCCGCGAACTGGGTCTCCGGGACACCGGCCGCTGCGGCCTCCGCCGCTGGCGCCATGATCGGGTCGTTGGCGATGAAGGGATCCTGCTGAGCGGTCGAGCTCGGCGGGAAGTAGCCCGTCGCCTTCATGAAGTCGATCTGGGCGTCATCCCGGCCCCAGTGGGCGAGCCACTCCCAGGCGGCATCCGCGTTCGAGTCGGACATCATCCCGTTGTAGAGCGCAGAGCCGGCCCGACGGGCCACCCGGACCGCTGGGCATCGGAGCGCTCAGGAACTGCTCCCCGGCCGTGAGGCCCGAGCTGATGTCGGCGAGCGCACCGGTGCTCTGGAACAGGATCCCCGTGCCACCGGTCTTGAAGCTGGTCACGGTCTCCGTGTAGCCGTCGCCCGCGGCGCTCGGCGGGACGGCCCCGTCGGTCGTGGCGAGCCCGGTGTAGAAGGCGAGGCCCTCGATGAGCGCATCACGGTCGATCGCGGGCTGTCCGGCCTCGTCCAGCCACTGGACGCCGAACGACTCGAGCACCTTCATCGCCCAGCCGGCACCGCCTGCCCCGCCCCGGAGGGCGAACCCGTAGCGGTCCTGCGAGGCGTCCGTGAGCGCGATCGCGGCGGCCCGGAATGCGTCCCAGTCCGTGGGTGGTGTCAGGCCCTGCTCCTCGAACCAGTCGGAGCGATAGAACATGACATCCACGAACGAGAACGCCGGGATGCCATAGATCTCACCCTCGTAGGTGATGGCGTCCCAGATCGCCGGGCTGAAGGCGTCGTAGTGCTCCCACGCCTTGACACGGTCGGTGATGGGGAGCAGCGCCCCCATCTCGACCATGTCCGCGAGGCGGTCCACCGACACCATCGCGGTGTCCGGCCGCTGGCCCGACTGGACCGCGGTGACGATCTTGGTCATGTAGTCCGGGTTGGGGACCGTCTCCGAGGTGACGGTGACCCCGGGGTGATCCGTCTCGAACACCGATTCGGCGTGCTCGAGCCCGAGCATCTCGTTCTCTTCGGTGAAGTGATGCCAGTAGGTGATGTCGCCGCTGGGCGCGGGCTCCTGCGCGGCGACCCCGACACCCAGCGATGCGGTCGCGAGCACCGCACCGAGCGTGCCCACCATCAACCGCGTGTGGCGCCGTGTCGCGCCGGTCCCTGTCCGTTGCTGGAGCATGACGAGCTTCCTCCATCCCATCGAATGCGAGTGGTCCGAGGTGGTCAACCCTTCATCGCACCTCCCATCAGCCCGCGGACCATGTTCCGGCCCACGAGCAGGTAGGCGAGGAGGATGGGGATGACCGTGATGACCCCCGTCGCGGCGAGCTGGCCGTAGGGCAGCTGGAACTCGCCGACCAGGAGCGAGACGCCGACGGGCCACGTCCGGCTGCCCTTGCTGGTCGTGAGCATCAGCGCGAAGAGGTACTCGCTCCAGGCGCCGATGCCGATGAACACGCCCGTGGCCATGAGACCCGGTCGGGTGAGCGGCAGCGCGATGCGTCGGAAGGTCGAGAAGCGGCCCGAGCCGTCGATGCGCGCCGCCTCCTCGATCTCGGTCGGGATGGCATCGAAGAAGGTCTTCATGAACCAGACCGCGGCCGGCAGCGAGAAGGTCGTGTACGCGAGTGCCAGGCCCAGGCGGCTGTCGAGCAGCCCGATGTCGCGCAGGATGATGTAGGCCGGGATGAGCATGAGCAGGAACGGGAACATCCGGGTGGACAGGAACAGGATGAGGACCAGGCCGCGGCCCCGGTAGCGACTCCGCGACAGGCTGTACGCGGCCAGCGGCGCGACGGCCATGGAGATGCCGACCGTCAGGGCAGCCACGACCAGGCTGTTGAGCATCAGGTCCGGGAAGTCCCCTCGCCGCCACACGGTCGCGAAGTTGTCGAACGTCAGCGTGCTCGGCACATACGCCGGGCCCGCGATGATCTGCTCCTCGGGCGTGAACGAGGTCAGCAGGATCCAGGCGAGCGGCAGCAGCGCGCTGGCCACCGCGAGACCGACCAGGAGCATCACCAGGATGCCGTGGCGACGTGGCCCGTGACGCTGGTGCGTGGTCGCCGTCCGGTCAGCCATCGACGACCCCGGATCGTCGGATATAGGCGACCGCGAAGATGGAGAGGCCGACGAGCAGCACCACGGAGATCGCCGCGGCATAGCCGAAGTCGAACTTCTGATACGCGGTCCGGTAGGCGTACAGGGACAGCGTCATGGACGCCCGACCCGGCCCGCCACCCGTGAGGATGTTGAGCAGGTCGGGGGCGTTGGTCAGGCGGATGACCTGGAGCACCACCGCGACCACGATCACCGGCTGGATGAACGGCAAGGTGAGGAACCGGAGCCGCTGGAACCCTGACGCGCCATCCACCCTGGTCGCGTCGACGAGATCGTCCGGGATGGACTGCATCCCGGCCAGCAGGAACAGCGCGAAGAACGGGACGGACCACCAGAGCTCCACGACCATGACCGTGAGCAGGGCCGTCGAGGGGTCCGCGAACCAGGGCCGTTGGCCAGCGATCAGGCCGACCCGCGACAGGATGTCGTTGATGACCCCGAACCGAGCGTCCAGCATCATCGCCCACATGTGCGCGACCACGACCGAGGGCAGGAACCAGGGCAGGAAGACCAGGACGCGCACCGGCCCCACCCCGCGATACCGGCCATCGAGGAGGAGCGCGATGCCGAGGCCGACCCCCAGCTGGATGAGCACGCCCCCACCCACCCAGATGACCGTGTTGACCAGGGCCGTCCAGGCCACCGGGTCGTCGAGCAGCTCGGCGAAGTTGTCCAGGCCGACGAAGCCGTTCCGGGCTGGTCGCAGCAGCTCCGCGTTCTGGAAGCTCAGCAGCACGCCCGATGCGACCGGGTACAGGATGGCCACCGCGACGAGGACGAGGGCGGGCACGAGGAACAGGTACGGCCACGCGCGACCATCCACGAACGCCGAGAGGCGTGCCCGGATGCCGCGCGATCGATCGTCGATCGAGGCGGCATCCGCTGGTGTCACAGCAGCTCGATACCGCAGCGGGTCGCCTGCTGGCGCACGAAGTCGAGGGCGCGCTCGGTGGTGACGCCATCGAGATGCTCGACGATGAGCGCGGCGCCATCCCCCAGGGCCGCACAGACCCGGAAGTAGGCGTCCCAGTCGAGATGGCCCTCGCCGGGCGGGACCTCGTCGAGGTGGAGCACCAGCGCAGGGGCCGGTCGGATGTCCTTGACGTGCGCGCTCGGACCCAGGTACGGCCCGATGATCGCCTGGATCCGGCCGAGCGCCGTGGCCGTGTCGTACACGTCGCGCAGCGTCCCGATCAGGTTCACGGGGTCGAAGTTGATGCGCAACGCTGGATGACCGACGCCCTCGGCGATGCCACGGATGGTGTCCGGGTCGCTCAGGGTCGTGAGGAGGTGCGGCTCGAGCGAGAGCAGCAGGCCCCGATCGTGCGCCTCCGGGCACAGCTCCTGCAGGTTGGCGATGAGCGTGTCGATGGAGCGCGCCGAGTGGTTCTCGGGATGCGGCCCGTACGCGAACGTCGGGTGGTGCGAGCCGACCCCCGTGTTGACCATCACGGCGCCCAGGTCCTGCGCGATGGCCAGTCCACGGCGGACGCGTGCGATCGCGTCGCGCCGGATCGCCGGCTCGGCGTCGACGAGGTTCGGCGCATAGCCCGTCGCCTGGGCGACGACGATGCCCTCGTGGTCGAGGATGGCGCGCACGCGCCTCGCCCCACCCGACAGCAGCACCTCGGTGTCACCCAGGTGGGTCGCGACCGCACGGATGCCGAACGCGCGCAGCTGCGCCGCGAGCGCGGGGGTCACACCATCGGACGACATGGGGAGCGGCCCATTCGCGACGCCCAGGCGCATCGCCATGTCGTGGGTCCCTCCTCCGCAGGTGCCGGATGTGCGATGCCAAGGCGACATCACACCGGTCAACGCCGCGAAACTAGCACTAATCCGACCGAAACTCAATGCCGGTCAGGGCACGGTCCGGGCACGCTGCCACGCCACGCCCGCGACCGGACCGAACGTCAGCCGCGACGTGCGGTCACACCCCGTCCTGGCTCGGCAGCAGACGCTCGACATCCACGCGGTAGACCGTCTGGGGACGGCCGGCGCCGGGCCCTCCCTGGACACCCATCCGGCGCGCCACGCCCGCACGCACGAGCGCCGTCATCAGCCGACGGGCCGACCGCGGCTCGATGCCATACGCCCGCGCGAGCTCGGACGCGGTCACCGACCCGACGTCCACCTGTCGCAGGGCCCGCACGAGACGCGCGAACGCGAGCGGCCCGAGCCCGATCTCCTGGGCGATGCGCAAGGTCGGTTGATGGGTCTCGCGGAGCCGATACCCGGACCGGTCGACATCGCCCGTGGCCAGCACCACCTCCCCTTCCGGGAGTGCGACGTGCAGCTCCCCGTACCGGTCGCCCATGGCCAAGGCACGACGTGCGTGCTCCTCGGCCGCCGGGATGGTCGCGCCGATGCCGATCCCCAGGGCGCTGTCGGCGTCACGGCGTCCGGGCGCGAAGGGGCCGCTCCCGTCGGTCGCCAGCCGCGCGAGCGACGCCTCGACGGCGGCGCGCGTGGTGTAGACGACCAGCGTGTCCTCGTCGAGGTCGACCACCCGCCCATGCAGCCCCTCGGCGATGCCCACCACCGCCATCCGGCCCGTGAGCCGCCGGCGCATCACGTCGTAGACCGCCGTCTCGTCCGTGGTGGCTGCGGCCGTGCCGAGCTTGACGAGCACGGCCGCGGGTTGGCTCGCCTCCGTGATGGCCAGGCGCGCCGCGAGGTACGCCTGGCGCAGCGAGTCACGGACGACCGTGCGTGAGTGCGAGATCCGCCATGCCGGGACACCCAGGGCGTCCAGGTCACGATAGACGCTGCCGAGGCAGGTCACGCACACGTCCACCTCGCCGCGCTCGTATCGCGCTCGGTGGAAGGCCGTGATGTCGGATGTGGGTCGCAGCCGGTCGCCGTCATCGTCCGGCTCCAGGGTCAGGACATGCGTCGGCGGGTCCAGACCCAGGTCGCGCCACGCCTCCGCGACCACGGCCGGCTCGATGGTGTCCAGGCTCACCCGTGGCAGGTCACCGTGGTGGGATCGCTGGAGATGCACGATCGCCCGGTACAGGTCCGCGCCCGAGTGGGGCACGTACTGGAGCGTCGCCCGGTAGGGACCACCCGCCGCGGCGAGGGCGTACGGCACCCGTCCGGTGAACAGGATGACCTGGCAGACCTGGTCCAGCTCGGCGGCGATCGGCTGAGCCTCCTCGACGCGCCGATAGTGGCGCGCGAGGACCTCATGGTCGATGCCCTCGTCCCGCGCGACCGCGAGCACGAGCGCCGTCGAATCGGCCGGCCCGACGATGCCGATCACGTCTGCCGCGTGCCCTCCGGATGGGATGTGGTGCCGAACCATACCCGTGATCGGGGCCCGCTGCAGGCGGGTCGACACGGGTCGGTCATTTTCGGTCTCATTCGTGGTAGGCTCTGCCCGGCCTCGCCCGCGATGCCGATGACCCCCGGAGCCACAGGAGTCCATGAGCCGTCCCACCGCCGGGCCGTCCGCGCCCCCGCATCTGGTCGAGCTTCGGCGTGACCTCCATCGCCATCCCGAGCTCCGGTTCGCGGAGCATCGGACGGCGCGGCTCCTCGCCGAGCGGCTCGAGCGGTCGGGGTATGACGTCCGGCAGGGTGTCGGCGGGACCGGGGTGGTGGGGACATGGTGCGCCACCGGGGACGGGCCGCATGTGGTCCTGCGTGCCGACATGGACGCGATGCCGGTCGCTGACACCAAGACGGTCGAGTACGCGTCGACGATCGAGGGTGTCTCGCACGCCTGCGGCCACGACGTCCACATGGTGGTGATCCTGGGCGTCGCGGAGCGACTCGCCGCCGACCCTGCCCTGTCCGGCAGGGTGACCGTCATCTTCCAGCCAGCCGAGGAGCGGCCGTTCGGTGAGCCGAGCGGCGCTGCGGCCATGCTCGCAGCAGGCGCGATCACCGGCGACCCGCCGGCGGCCATCGTCGGGCTGCATTGCTGGCCCGAGCTGGCGGCCGGATCGATCGGGGTCGACCAGCGGGTCGCGATGGGCGCCAAGGATGCCTTCCTCGTCCGCCTGACGGGTCGTGCCGCGCATGCCGCGATGCCCAGCATGGGCCGTGATGCCGTCCTGGGCGTCGCCCAGCTCGTGACCGCGCTCCACCAGGATGTGGCACGGGCACGCGATCCCCACGACGTCGCGGCGTTCAACGTGGGTACCGTCGCCGGTGGCCGCTCCCAGAGCGTGGTCGCGGACGAGGCGACGATCACGGGCACGCTGCGCACGGTGGATCCGGCGGTCCGAGCCCGTCTCCGCGCGATCATCGAGCGCACCGTGCGCGGTGTGGCCGCAGCCGCCGATCTCATCCCCCACCTCCGCTGGGCGGACGAGATGCCCCCCGTCCTCAACGACCCGGCGCTCGTCCAGCGGGCGATCCGTTGCGCAGCTCCGATCGTCGGGGCGGACGCGGTGCATCTGCTCTCGGAACCACCCATGACCGCCGACGACTTCGCGCTGTACGGCGCACTCGGGCCATCGCTCTACCTGAAGCTCGGCGTCGCCGGCACGGGACCCGCCGTGTCCCTCCACAGCGCGGGCTTCGATGTGGATGAAGGCTGCATCGGGACCGGCGTGGACGTGCTCGAGGCGCTCGTGCGGGACGTGCTCGCGGGATCGGTGGTGCGCGGCGCGGCACCGGCAGTGGCCGGAGCAGGCAGTCGGAGCGGGTAGCCGGAGCGGGTCGCCGGTCACCTTGGGCATCCCTGGCGCTCGGGACGGAGATGGCCGAGCGTCGTCGCGCACCTGATGCCTCGGACGGACCCGCGGGGCCCGATACTGCGGGGCATGACACGCAGGCACATCAGCTCCGGGTCCACCTTCGAAGAGGCCATCGGCTACTCCCGCGCGGTGGTCGACGAGGAGTGGGTGTTCGTGGCAGGCACGACCGGCTTCGACTACGCGGTGATGACCATCTCCGATGATGTCGCGGAGCAGGCCGACCAGGCCCTGCGGAACATCGCCGCGGCACTCTCGGAGGCGGGTGCCACCATCGCGGACGTGGTGCGTGTCACCTATGTGCTGCCCGACGCACGCGAGTTCGAGCGGTGCTGGCCGGTGCTGCGCCGCTGGTTCGGCGAGGTGCGGCCCGCCGCGATGATGATCAGCGCCGGGCTCGCGGATCCACGGATGCGCATCGAGATCGAGGTCACGGCGCGGATGCGACGTCCGTGAGGTCCTTGTCCTCCATCTCCCACGCATGGTCGAGGGTGTGGAACGCGCTGTGGCGGATGAGGAACGGCAGGCTCCAGGAGTACATCGGGCGCGTGATCTCGCCCGCGTCAAAGGCCCGGATCGCGGCCAGGTAGGCCTTCCGGTAGGGCGCCAGCGCCCCCGGGCCGAGCGCGCCCTCCTCGGCGACCTCCAGACCGACACGCTTCGCGAAGTCCTCGCTCTCGGTCCGGATGGTGTGCCGGATGATCCGGTCGCGATCCCGGCCGCCGCCCCGTGGTCCCTTGCGCATCACGGGTGACACGCGCGCCGCCACGCCGTCGAAGAACGCCCAGGCAGCCTCGAGGAGCGCCAGCCGTCGCTCGAGGTCGGCCGGTGCCATGCGGCCATGCTCGGTCGATGAGGGCAGGAAGGAGATGCCCCAGAAGTCGGTCGAGCCGGTGGCCACCTGATCCTCGATGAGCTCGAGTGGTCCGGCGGCGTCAAGCTCGTCGCCGTAGCCTGCGGCAACGGCCACGGGCCGATAGCGATGGCGGTACGCCTCCAGCGTCTCGAGCGCGAGCTCGGGCGTCCTGGCTCCCCGACTCCAGCCTGGCCAGTCGAGGGCGAAGGCCACCGCCCGCTTGCCCTTGGGACCTCGCTGGAGCACCGTCCGGACGACCATGCACCGCATCATGGCAGGGCCGCGATGTGGTGTCACTGCCGCCGGTCGGCGGTGTACGCATCCAGACGTCGGTGGTGGCGACATCGGTGCCGGCGCGACCGCTGCTCGTCCACCGCCGTGCCGGCCTCCGCCGTGCCGGGCCTCGCCGTGGCTGGCTCCCGCCCTGGAGCCTCCCGCCATGCGGCCCCCTGCCGTGGCTGGCTCCCGCCATGCGGCCTCCCGCCGTGGCTGCTCCCGCCGTGCCGGCCCTCGCCGTGGCTGGCTCCCGCCCTGGAGCCTCCCGCCATGCGGCCCCCTGCCGT
>CAZYTQ010000121.1:0-9685 GCA_964650135.1 uncultured Anaerolineaceae bacterium
CGCCGGCAAGAGCATCGCGGCGACCAAGGGCGCCGACCCCTACTTCTGCCTTCTCCAGTCGCTCGAAGAAGCAGGCGTGCCGCTCGATGCGGTCACGGTCGAGAACCTCCAGCACGCCGATGGCTGGGCGGCGCTCCAGGGCGGCTCGGTCGACGCATGGGCGGGGCTCGACCCGATCATGGCCGGCGCCGAGGCAGCCGGCGCGAAGCTGCTGTACCGGAACGTGGGCTTCAACAGCTACGGCTTCCTGAACGCCACCGAGTCGTTCCTGGCCAGTCGGCCGGACGTCGCCCAGACCGTCGTGGACACGTACGAGAGGGCCCGCGCCTGGGCGCTCGGGCACCCCGACGAGACGGCGGCCATCCTCGCCGAGGTCGCTGGGCTCGACGTGGCCATCGCGTCCAAGGTCATCGCCGAGCGCTCCAACCTGGGTGTGGACAACGTGCCCGGTGATGCGCAGGTCGCGGTGCTCCAGAAGATCGGGCCGATCTTCGTGGCGTCGGGTGACGTGCCCAGCCAGGAGGCCGTGGACGCTGCCCTCGCGACGCTCATCGAGCCGACGTTCGCCACCCAGGCCGACCCGGCCCGCGTGCCGTGACCGATCGGGCCGTCGAGCTGACCCGGGCCGGCACGAACCCAGCGGACGCCTATTCGCTGGACGCCGACCGAGAGCGGCTGGACGCTGACCTGCGACGCGCACCCGGTGACCCGGGTGCCGCCACGGGTCCGGAGGTGGGCGCCGATGCGCTCACCTCCCGGCGCTCCGCGCGGGTCGCGATCGCGCTGATCCTGCCCGTGGCGCTGCTCGCCTTCTGGCAGCTGTCCACGTCACTCGGCTGGTTCACCATCTCCCAGCTGCCCTCGCCCGCGATGGTCTGGAATGCCGCGCTGGACATGCTCGAGCGGGGCCTGCTCGTCAAGTACGTCGCCATCTCCACGCAGCGGGTGCTGGTGGGCTTCGCCATCGGCGCCTCGCTGGGTCTGCTGCTGGGTGCCATCACCGGCCTTGCCCGGGTGTGGGACATCTTCTTCGGATCCACGCTCGGCGCGATCCGGGCGGTGCCATCGCTGGCCTGGATCCCGCTGCTCATCCTGTGGCTCAAGCTCGGCGAGGAATCGAAGATCACGCTCGTCGCCATCGGTGCCTTCTTCCCCGTCTACACGATGGTCTCGGCGGCCCTGCGCCACGTGGATCGCCATCTGGTGGAGGCCGGGGCCGCCTTCGGGCTGCGCGGGGTCCGGCTGTTCACCACGGTCCAGCTGCCGGCCGTGCTGCCCTCGGTCATCTCCGGGCTCCGGCTCGCCCTCGCGCAGGCGTGGCTGTTCCTGGTCGCGGCGGAGCTACTGGGCGCCTCGGCTGGCCTCGGCTTCCTGCTCTCGGATTCCCAGAACAACGGCCGCGTCGACCGCATCCTGCTGGCCATCGTGCTGCTCGCGATCATCGGCAAGTCGACCGATTCGCTCCTCGGCGTGTTCGAGCGCTGGGCGATCCGCCGATGGACATGAGTCGAGCGATCGCCCGGCCTCCCGCCCGCGCGCCCACGCGGGACCGCTGACCTCTACCATCGAGGCCATGACCAGTCCCATCCGGATGCTCGAGGCCGACCCTGGCCTCGCCTGCGACCCTGCCGATCCCTCCTGCTCCGTCCCCGGATCGACCGGCGAGTACCCTGACGCGCTGTTCGTGGGCATCTATCGCCAGTCGCGCACGGTGGCCATGGTGGGTGCCAGCCCCAACCCCATGCGGCCGAGCTACTTCGTGATGAAGTACCTCCAGCGCAAGGGCTACCGGGTGATCCCGGTCAACCCGGTCGCGGTCGGCCAGGCGATCCTGGGTGAGCCGGTCGTCGCGGACCTGCGCGACATCACGGAGTCCGTGGACGTGGTGGACGTGTTCCGTCGACCGGACGCGCTGCCGGCCATCGTGGATGCGGCCATCGCCATCGGTGCGAAGGTGGTCTGGATGCAGCTTGGCATCCGCAACGACATGGCGGCAGCCACGGCCGAGGCGGCGGGTCTCACGGTCATCCAGGATCGGTGCATGAAGATCGAGTACGGCCGTCTGTCGGGCGAGCTCGCATGGAGCGGCATCAACGGCGACCGCATCACCAGCAAGCGCCAGGCACTGCTCGGATGAGCGACACACCCCAGCCCGCCCGCGAGTCGCGCTACGGCATCGAGACGCGCTCCGTCCACGCTGGCAGCCCGCCGGAGCCCGTGACGGGCGCCCGCAACGTGCCCATCTTCCAGACCACGGCATACGTGTTCGAGGACGCCGACCACGCGGCCTCCCTGTTCGACCTCCAGACCTTCGGCTACATCTACAGCCGCATCACCAATCCCACGGTGTCGGCGCTGGAGGCACGTCTCGCGAGCCTCGAGGGTGGTCGGGGCGCGGTCGCGGTCGCCTCGGGCCACGCCGCGCAGTTGGTCGCGTTCTACACGCTGCTGGAGCCGGGCGACCACGTCGTCGCGTCGCGCTTCCTGTACGGCGGCTCGCTCACCCAGCTCAGCCACACGTTCCCGCGGCTGGGCTGGCAGGCGACCTTCGTGGACCCCCGGGACGAGGCCGAGGTGCGTGCCGCGATCACGCCCCGGACCCGGTTGCTGTTCACCGAGAGCCTGTCCAACCCGGCGGCCGTGGTCGCGGACCTGGCCATGCTCGCCACGGTCGCACGCGAGCACCACGTCCCGCTGGTCGTGGACAACACCATGGCCAGTCCCATCCTGTGTCGGCCCTTCGAATGGGGCGCCGACATCGTCATCCACTCCATGACCAAGTTCCTGGGTGGCCACGGCACGTCGATGGGCGGGGTCGTGGTCGAGTCGGGTCGCTTCGACTGGTCCGCGGACGATCGATACCCGGGCCTCAGCCGACCGGACCCTGCCTATCACGGGCTGACCTTCCACGAGACCTTCGGTGACTTCGGGTTCACGATGAAGGCCCGCGCCGTGGCGCTGCGCGACCTGGGCCCGGCGCTCTCGCCCACCAACGCGTTCCACATCCTGACGGGCATCGAGACGCTGCCTCTGCGCATGCAGCGGCATGTCCGGAACGCGGAGGCCGTCGCGCGCTTCCTGGCGGGCCACCCGGCCGTGGCGTGGGTGTCGTACCCGGGTCTGGAGGGGCACGAGTCGCATGGGCGCGCGCAGCGCTATCTGCCGGACGGCGCAGGCTCGGTGTTCACGTTCGGCCTCCGGGGTGGCTACGAGGCAGGGGTGCGGCTGGTGGAGGGGGTGGAGCTGTGGTCCCACCTCGCGAACGTGGGGGATACCCGGAGTCTCATGATCCATCCGGCGTCCACCACCCACCGTCAGCTCACGGATGAGCAGCGCACGGCGGCAGGTGCCGGCAACGATGTCATCCGCATCTCGGTGGGCATCGAGACGGTGGCCGATCTCATCGCGGACCTCGACCAGGCGCTCGCTGGCTGATCGCCGCGGCCTCGGCCGTGCCACGCGCCGGTCGGATGGGGTCCCGGAGCTGCCGTCCGACGATGGGCCCACCCGATGAGTCCGGGCGTCGGGCGACGTCTGTATGGTGTCCCACCCCGGGCGCCCCGCAGGAGGTCCAGCCATGCAACCCATCCATCCCATGCTCTGGTTCGACGGTCAGGCCGAGGAGGCGGCCGAGCTCTATGTCTCGGTCTTCCCCGATTCGCGCATCCTGAGCGTCGCGCGCTATGGCCCCGCCGGACCCGGTCCGGAGGGGAGCGTCATGGTCGTGGACTTCGAGCTCGGCGGCCAGCGCATCAGCGCGCTCAACGGTGGTCCGGAGTTCCATTTCAGCGAAGCCGTCTCGCTGGTGGTGCCCTGTGAGTCGCAGGCGGAGGTCGATGCGTACTGGGACAAGCTGGTCGATGGTGGCGAGCCGTCATACTGTGGCTGGCTCAAGGACCGCTTCGGCTTCTCCTGGCAGATCGCCCCGGTCGAGCTGGACCGGATGATGCTCGACGCCGACCCCGAGAAGGTCCGCCGGGTCACCGAGGCGATGCTCAAGGTCCACGGCAAGTTCGATATCGCCTCTCTGCGCGCCGCGTTCGACGGCGTCTGATCGTCCGATCCCCCGGTCGCGGCGAGGGACGGACCCCGCCCGGGTCCCGTCCTCGCGACCGGCTCAGACCCCATGGAGCATCCGTGACAGCCCCGACCGAGCCGATGACACACGCCCGCGCCACGACCCGTGACTGGGTCGGGCTGTGCGTCCTCGCGCTCGCTTGCCTGATGTACGTCATGGACCTGACGGTGCTCCATCTCGCGGTACCCGCCATGAGCGCGGATCTCCAGCCGACCAGCTCGCAGCTGCTGTGGATCATCGATATCTATGGCTTCATGGTGGCGGGCTTCCTCATCACCATGGGCACGCTCGGCGACCGGATCGGACGTCGCAAGCTGCTCATGATCGGTGCCGCGACGTTCGGCGTGGCCTCGATCCTGTGCGCCCTCGCGCCCACCGCGGAGCTGCTCATCGTCAGCCGGGCGCTGCTGGGCATCGCCGGTGCGACCCTCGCGCCCTCGACGCTGTCGCTCCTGTTCAGCATGTTCCACGACCCGGCGCAGCGCTCGCGCGCGATCGCCATCTGGGTGTCGGCGTTCTCGGCCGGCAGTGCCGTGGGACCGCTCGCGGGTGGGTTCGTCCTGGAGCACTTCTGGTGGGGTGCCGTGTTCCTGCTGGCCATCCCGGTCGTGCTGCTGCTGCTGGTGCTCGGCCCGATCGTGCTACCCGAGTACCGCGACCCGGACGCGGGTCGGCTGGACCTGCCGAGCGCGGCCATGTCCCTGGTGGCGGTGCTCGCCGTCATCTTCGGCCTCAAGGAGATCGCCCAGGACGGCATCGGGCCGGTGGCCGTCGCGTCGATGCTCCTGGGCATCGTCGTCGGTGGCCTGTGGATCCGTCGACAGCTCCGACTCGCCGACCCCATGATCGACCTTCGGCTGCTGCGGGACCGTGCCTTCAGCGCCGCGCTCTCGGTCAACTTCCTGACCGTGTTCGTGATGGTCGGCTACTTCCTGTTCGTGGCGCAGTACCTCCAGCTGGTGCTGGGCATGTCGCCACTGGAGGCCGGTGCCTGGTCCGTGCCGTCGGCCATCGCGTTCATCATCGCGTCCAACTCGGTGCCCTGGCTCCATCGCCGTTTCGGGCCTGGCTCCATCATCGCGGTGGGCTTCACGCTCACCGCGCTCGGCCTGGTCATCCTCGCCTCCGCCACCGCGTCACCCGACGGCCTGGTGCCGGTCGTGGTCGCCTCCATCATCGTGTCGTTCGGACTGGGACCGGTGTTCGGCCTGACCACCGAGCTGGTCGTGGGCACCGCGCCACCCGAGAAGGCAGGTGCTGCGTCCGGTATCTCCGAGACCGCGACGGAGCTGGGTGGCTCGCTGGGCATCGCCATCCTGGGCAGCATCGGTGTCGCGCTGTATCGCGGCACGATGCTCGGCCACGCGCCGGACGGGGTCCCTGCGGACGTCCTCGAGAGTGCCCGTGACACGCTCGGCGGTGCGGTGGACGCTGCCGCGCAGCTGCCCGGGGCGCTCGGCGAGGCGCTGCTCGCGGTGGCCCGCGACTCGTTCGTCCAGGGGATGCAGCTCGTGGCGCTGGTGAGCGCCGTGCTCGCGGTGGGCGCCGCGATCTGGGCGTATGTCGCCATCCGCCTGCCGCCCAGGGGCGCGGACGGGGCCATGGTCGCGCACGAGACGCTGCACGCGTCGACCGGGCCGGTCGTCGCGGCACCGCCCTGCGAGGCCTGAGGCCGGACGTCCCCGTCAGTCCGCGCGGATCGGCGCGGCATCGCTCCCGGCGACGCGTTGGAAGCCATCGCACGGGCGACGGACCCTCTCGGGAGCCAGCCCGGGCACGCGAGCCCGGTGCCGGAGGAGTCGATAGCGTCTGTACTGCTCGGCATCGCGCCGGCGACGTGACCGACGTGCGTCGCCCTCCACGCGTCGAGGGGCAAGGGACACACAGGGCGCCCGCCAACACCACACACGCTGTGCCCTGACGCATCCGAACGCAGCGCAGCGTGGGACCGAGTCAGCCCGTGCGGAGCACCTCGTGTGCGATGGTCCGGACCATCGGCTCGAGCTCGGCATCCGGGATGTCGCTCACGGCCGCGGATCCGAAGAGCACGCTCATGACCACGCCCATGCTGGCCAGCCGACGCACCCGGCCGTCGGGCGTGCCCGAGCGATCGAGGAACAGCGCCATCAGGGATGCCTCGATGGGCTGTCCGTCGTGGGCCTGGGAGTGCTCCGCCTTGAGCCGGTCGTCATGGACCTCCTCGAACGCGTCGCGGTTGCGGAAGTGGAGCTCGATGAGGCGTCGGTTGCGCAACGCGAGGCCGATCAGCTGGTCCACGAACCGGAGCCAGGTCTCGTCGTCGGCGCCAGGCGCCGGGATGTCATGGATATCGGCGGTCGCCCGATGCATCTCGAGGTGCAGCTCGAGCATGATGTGAGCCTTGCTTGGGAAGTGGTAGTACAGCGCGGCCTTGGAGATGCCGAGGGGCGCCGCGATCTCGCGCATCGAGGTCCCGGCATATCCCTTGCGGATGAACAGGTCCAGGGCGACCTCGAGGATCCGGTCCCGGGTCGTGGTGTCCGGCACCGTCGGCGCGGCCGGGGGACCGACCGAGCTCGAGACGGGTGCCTCCGTGGGCGGTGCCTCGGCTGGCTGTGCCTCGGCGGCTCGCGCCCTCGCGGTCGTGTCCCTGCCATCCCCCGAACGCGTAGCCGGGGCCGCGGTCCTCGTCCTTGCCATCACCGGATCGTACCCGACGCCTCCTGGTGCGCGTGCCTACCGGTGCTTACCGGCCGGTAAGTCAGCATTTGTCGATCCCCGTCGTCCACGCTAGGATAGCACTTACCGACCGGTAAGTCAGCCACGATACCGCGGGCGCCGGGTCGAGACGACACGTGCAGGAGGCACGCATGACGGAGCTGATGGTGGAGGCACAGGGCCTCCGCAAGCGTTTCGGAGCCACGCAGGCGGTCGATGGTGTCGACCTGGCCCTCGCGCGTGGCTCCATCCTGGGGGTCCTGGGCCCCAACGGGGCGGGCAAGACGACGACGCTGCGCATCCTGACCACGCTGAGCGACCCCGACGAGGGATGGGCGCGCGTGGCCGGACATGACGTGGTGCGGGAGCCGGCCGCGGTGCGTCGGCGGATCGGTGTGGCGGCTCAGGATGCCACGCTCGACGAGCTGCTCACCGGTCGCCAGAACCTCGCGATGGTGGGTCGGCTGAGCCAGATGAGCGGCACGGACACCTCTCGACGATCCATGGAGCTGCTGGATCGCTTCGAGCTGACGGACGCGGCGGACCGGCCCGTCAAGACCTACTCCGGTGGCATGCGTCGGCGGCTGGATCTCGCGGCGAGCGTGATGGCCCGCCCGGCGGTGCTGTTCCTCGACGAGCCCACCACGGGTCTCGACCCGATGAGCCGGGTGCGGGTCTGGAACGTGGTGCGGGCGCTGGTCGATGAGGGCGCGACCGTGCTTCTGACCACCCAGTACCTCGATGAGGCCGACCGGCTCGCTGACCGCATCGTCATCATCGATCACGGCCGGGTGATCGCGGAGGACACGCCTGCCCGCCTCAAGCGGCGCATCGGTGGTGGCGTGCTGGAGGTCCATCTCGGCCGGCCGCACCCCGAGGCGACCTCCGTGCTGGCCGGTCTCGTGGACGGTCCGTTCGAGGTACAGGACGACGGGAGGCGTCTGCGGGCGCCCGTGGCCAGCACCGCGGGTCTCGTCGCGCCGGTGGTCCGGGCACTGGACGACGCCGGTGTGGAGGTCGAGGACGTCGCGATCCACCAGCCGACCCTCGACGACGTGTTCATGCGGCTCACCGGCAACGGTGGCCAGGCAGAGGAGGCCGCGTGATGACGCTCCAGGATGGGTCCCTGACCCGAAGCGCCCCGGTGTCGCTCGATGTCGAGCCCGCAGGGGTCCGCCGCGTCGTCGCGGGGATCCGGGACGTGCTCGCCATGATCCGACGCAACCTCATCCATATCGCTCGGGAGCCCGAACAGCTGGGCGATGTCACGCTCCAGCCGATCCTGTTCACGCTCCTCTTCGTGTACGTGTTCGGCTCGGCGGTCAGCGGCACCGGCGGGAGCTACGTCCAGTTCGTGATCCCGGGACTGCTGCTCATGAACCTCACGACCTCCAGCATGGGCACGGCCGTGGGTCTCACCAGTGACATCTCGACCGGTCTCATCGATCGACTGCGCACGCTGCCGATGTGGACATGGGCCATCCTCACCGGGCGATCGATCACCGACCTGCTCACGGCCACCATCTGCGCGGTCATCGTGACCCTGACCGGTCTCGTCGTCGGCTGGCAGGCACCATCCGACCTGGGAGGGCTGCTGGCAGGGTTCGGCATCGCGCTCCTGTTCGCGTTCGCGCTGTCATGGCTCGGCGTGTGCGTGGGGCTGGTGACACGAAGTGCCGAGTCCGCGCAGGCGTTCGGGTTCATGGTGCTGTTCCCGCTGACGTTCGTGTCCAACGCGCTCGTGCCCACCGCGGGCATGCCCGACTGGCTCCGCACGTTCGCGGACTGGAACCCGGTCAGTGCGGCGACCGCCGCCGTGCGCCAGCTGTGGGGCGACCCGGATGCGGCCCTGGGAAGCCTGTCCTGGCCGATGCAGCACCCGGTCGTGATGTCCCTGGCCTGGTCCATCGGCATCCTGGTCGTGTGCATGCCCCTCGCGGCCATGCTGTTCCGTCGTCGCACGACCGACTGACCGGGCGAGGGGCCGACCCAGCGCACGACCGACTGACCGGGCGAGGGGCCGACCCAGCGCACGACGATCGCTGGCGTGTGTCGTGCTCAGCGTCGGCCCGGAGACGCGGTCCCCGTCGCAGCCCTGGCCCGGCAGCGTGTGGAGTGCTGCGCCAGTCTCGGCGGCGCGGCCCGATGCGATCCCGTCACACCCCTGGCGCGGCAGCGTGTGTCGTGCTCAGCGTCGGCCCGGCGACGCGGCTGATGGGCGCCTCCGTCCACGAACCGGGGTAAGAGACGCGTAAGGGCCCTCCGCAACACTCCACACGCTATGCCACGACGCATCAGGACCCTGCGCAGGACCGACGGACAGATCCAGGCCGACGCCGCCGCGGTCGCACTCGCGACGGCGCTCGGCATTGCGCTGAAGACGGCTCGGACGAAGGCCGGCCTGAGCCAAGCCGAGGTAGGGCGCCGAGGCGGCCAGGCGCAGACGACCATCAGCCAGATGGGACGCGGCCTTGCCTCGAGCATGTCCCTCCGAACCTGGGTCCGTGTCGCTGCGGTCGTGGGCTCGGATCTGAACGCCTACCTGACCGGAGCGTCCGCCGCCGGCCAACCTGCCGACTCGGTACGTCTCCGGACGCAGGAGCTGATCGCCAGGACCGGCGATGCGGGCGGCTGGGCGAGCATGCCCGAGTTGGCCATCGATGACGCAGCGCGGGGATCGCGCTCGCTCGACGTGTGGCTCGAGCGGCAGACCCCAGGCGGCGGGGTCGAGGTCATCGCGGTCGAGGTCATGGACTGGTTCGAGGATGTGGGGCGCCCGGTTCCGTGACTGGGACCGACGGCTGGAACGGGCGCGACAGCTCGCGGCGGCGACACGTACGGTCGACGGTCCCGACGGGATCCTGCTGCCGACCGTGGTGGGCTGCTGGGTGGTCCGGCAGACCCGCCGGA
>CAZYTQ010000122.1:0-5869 GCA_964650135.1 uncultured Anaerolineaceae bacterium
TCATCGCCGTCATGCGTGACGGTCGGCTGGTCCAGGCGGGTCCCCAGGCCGAGATCTACGGGCGTCCCCGTGACCTGTACGTGGCGACCTTCGTGGGCAAGCCGCGGATGGGTCTCCTGGACGGATCCCTGGAGGCGACCGGGACCGACGTCACGTTCGTGGGCGAGGGCGTACGCGTGGCGCTGGGCAGCGCGGAGGCGCTCGGCCTCGATGGCACCGGGACGGGCGAGGTGACGCTGGGCATCCGGGCCGAGGACCTCACCATCCGGCTCGATGCGCAGGCGGCGGGTCCGCGGATCTTCGAGGCGACCGTGCAACTGCTGGAGCCCATCGGCTCCGACACCTACGTGGAGCTGTCGGTGGGCCCGACGTCCATCGTGTCACGCGCGGCGCCGGACCTGCCGGTGGCCCTTGGCCAGCCGGTGAAGGTCGAGGCCACGGGCCGCATCCACCTGTTCGACCGGGCCAGCGGGGTCCGCCTCAACGGCTGAGCGCCCGCGGTCGCAGGGCAGCGGAGGGGTAGCGGTGGTCGCGGTGCCATCGGTGTTCGTGTCAGCTGCGCAGACGATCCCGCACGTCCGGGTTGACGATGGCGCTCGCCCAGCCGGTGGTCATGAAGTCGATGGTGGTCCGGCACATCTCGCGACGCAGATCCTCGAAGGCCTCCACGGAGTAGCCCGCGACGTGTGGCGTCAGGACCACGTTGGGAGCCCGGCGGATGGGCGCGTCCGCGGGCAGCGGCTCCGTCTCGAACACGTCGAGTCCGGCGCCCGCGACATGACCGGACTCGAGCGCCGCCACGAGGGCGTCGGTGTCCACGACCTTGCCGCGCGCCGTGTTCACGATGATCACCCCGGGTCGGCAGCGCGCGAGGAAGGCCGCATCCACCAGGTGATGCGTGGAGGGCATGGAGGGCACGTGCACCGAGAGGACATCGGAGTCCGCGAGCAGCGTGTCGAGGCTCACCGGCTCGAAGCCGTCCGCCCGCACCAGGTCATCAGGACGTGTGGCGTCATGGGCGAGGACCCGCATCCCGAAGCCGGCCATGATGTGACCCATCGCGGTCCCGATGCGACCCGCCCCCACGAGACCGAGGGTCCGGCCACGCAGCCGATGGACGCTGCCGGGCACAGATGCCGGCCACTCACCCTGGAGCATCCGGGCGTGGTGCTCGGCGACCCGGCGAGCGGTGGCCAGCAGCAACGCCGCCGCGGTCTCCGCCACGTCATCGGTGCCATAGGTGGGCGCGTTCGCGACCGCGACGCCCAGCTCGGTCGCGGCCGCCGTGTCGATCTGCTCGAAGCCGACACCCCAGCGGATCGCGAGACGCACCGTGGGCAGCGCGGCGAGCACCCGACCGTCGAGGGTGGGCTTCCAGGCGAGCCACAGCACGTCCGCGTCTCCGGCCCGCTCGATGACCTCGTCCTGCGTCATGCAGGCACCCAGCTCGAGGGTGCCGCCGGCCGCGGCGAGCAGCTCCCGCTCCATGGCATAGGGCTCCAGCTCCGGGCTGGGATCGACCTGGAAGACGCGGAACGACACGGTCACCTCCATCGCCGGACGGGTCCTGGCGGGGGATCCCGCGGCCGTCCGACGTTCGCGATGATATATGATCAGCGGCCCCCGTCATGGTAGGGAGCGAGATGGACGAGCCAGTCCCGCGCCGGAGCTTCGTTCGCCTGGTCGCGTCGGACGTGGTCCAGAACGCCGGTCGCCTGGCGTCCCTCTCGGGCGCCGCGGCGGGTCTCGTCACCCAGGGGGTCGTTGGTCTCACCGATGCGTTCGACGCCTCGGGTGATGGACCGCCCACGTCTGGGGCGACACCCGCTCGAGGACCCTCGAGCACCGACCGACCCGCGTCGGGACCCCGCGCGGGAACGACGTCTGGGACGCTCGCCGGGACGACGTCGGGTGCCCTCCCCGCGACGACGTCGGGGGCCCTCGTCGGGACCGCCAGCCCGGCCCCGCCACGTCTCGACCCGGCGATGTGGATGCTGCTGGACGCCACCGGTCGCGGCTGGCTCGCGGTCAACCGGCGTGACGCGGGGCCGCTCGTGCTGCCGGCCGGCTTCCGGCTGACCGAGGGGCGCATCTCCGTCCGGGGTCGCGCCGGGTCCGCGTTGGCGCTCGCGGTCGCCGCGGACCCGCACGTGACCCTCCTCGTGGACGACATCGAGCACCACCAGCGCTGCCTCGTGTTCGGGACGGCCCGGGTGCTCGAGGGCGCCGCCGCGGCAGACCCATCGACGAGCGAGACCCACGCGCCCGCGGACCCCGACCAGGCGCTCATCGTCATCGGACCGACCCACGCGCTCCGGACACCCCTGTGACCAGCGGCTGGCTGTTCCGCGACGTGCGCCTCGTCGACGGCCTCGCGACGACCGCCCGCGAGGGCATGGACGTGCTCGTGGTGGGCGATCGGATCGCGGCCATCGATGGGAGCGACCCGGTGGTCCGTGCCGCGCGCATCCAGACGCAGCAGACGGCGGGCGCGGGTATCCAGGAGGTCGATGGCGCGGGATGCACCCTGCTGCCGGGCCTCATCGACTGTCACGCGCATCACCTGCTGGACGCGGATGCGCCCACCATGTTCGAGCGGGAGGGACGCGACCCGGATGCGCTGGTGGTCCTGCGTGGCGCGCGCGCGGCGCGCGAGGCGCTGGCAGCGGGTGTGACCACCGTCCGCAGCGCGGGTGCCCCGCGGGGCCTCGACATCCCGCTCGCCGCGGCCATCGATGCGGGGGATGTGCCCGGACCCCGGACCATCCCGGCCGGCCGGGCCATCACCATCACGGGTGGTCATGGCCGGCGCTTCGGCATCGAGGCAGACGGCGAAGCGGCGCTCCGGACCGCGGTCCGGGTGAACGTGCGTGACGGGGCGCGGGTCATCAAGGCGGTCGCCAGCGAGGCCGCGATGCTCACGACCGAGGTGGCCGGCGTCCAGGAGCTGTCCGAGGTCGAGCTGCGGGCCATCGTGGAGGAGGCGGCCCGGCTGCGCTGCCGGGTGCTGGCCCATGCGCAGGGGAACGAGGCGGTGCGAGCCGCCGCCCGCGCGGGCGTCGCGAGCATCGAGCATGCCTTCCTGGCGGACGAGGCCACGCTCGAGATCGTGGCGGCCTCGGGGGTGACGCTCGTGCCCACCCTCTCGGTCACGGATGTCTGGCGCAGCCTGCCGGGGCTGAGCGACGACCAGCGAACCCGCCAGGACACGCTCGAGCGTCTCCATCGCCGGTCCTGCGAGACGGCCGTGCGTCTGGGCATCCCGCTCGCCACCGGGACCGACACCGGCGTCACCGGGGTCCGGCCGGGCATGGTCGCGCGCGAGATCCGGCTGCTCCACGAGCATGGCCTGGGCGCCATGGATGCCATCGTCGCCGGCACGGCCTCGGCCGCGCGTCTCCTGGGCCTGGACGACGAGACCGGGACGGTGAGCGTGGGCAAGCTCGCTGACCTGGTGCTCGTGGCGGGTGACCCACTCGTGGACCTGCGCCGGCTCGAGACGCCGGCCCTCGTCCTCCGCGCGGGTGTCGCAGGTCCTGCCCGTCCCCCGGCCGTGCCGGATGCGACACCCCGATCGTGACCATCCTGCAGATCAAAGATCATTGACCATCCATCACGTGGCTGGTACGGTCCCGCTTCCGGCCGAGGTGCCGACGAGGCTGGTTCATCGACGCGGGGGGCGCCACATCGGATGGCGGTAGGACAGCAGGGCTCTGGTCACAGGTCGGGCGTCCTCACGCGACGCCTCGACCGCCTCGGGGACAAGAGCTTCGCCCTGCTGATCTCCGTGCCGGCGCTGCTGCTCGTGGCGGTCTTCGTGCTGCCGCCGGTGATGGCCGTGTTCGGTCTCAGCTTCTTCCGCATCGAGCTGGCCAAGGACGATCACACGCCCTTCGTGGGTCTGTTCAACTACGTCACGCGTCTGCCCATCGACGACGTCGTCCTGGCGACCATCCCGCGGACCCTCGGCTTCGCGGCGGCCGTGACCCTGCTGACCATCCCCCTGGCGCTGCTGACGGCACTCATCCTCAACCGCGCGTTCCGCGGGTCCGGGCTGTTCCTGATGGCCGTGATGATGCCGTGGGCCGTGGCCTCGGTCGTCGCGGGGGTCTTCTGGCGGTTCATCTTCGACACCCACTTCGGCATCATCAACGGCATCCTCGTCGGGCTCGGCCTCATCCAGGAGCCCATCAACTGGCTCCAGGACAGCACCAACGCGGTCGTCATCGCCATCGTCGCGACCGCATGGCGATCGGTGCCCCTGCTGGCGTTGCTGCTGCTCGCCGCGCTGCGCACGATCCCCGGCTCCCACTATCGCGCGGCGCGCATGGACGGCGCGACCTCGTGGGAGACCTTCCGGTTCGTGGTCCTGCCCGCGGTCCGCCCGACGGTCCTGGTCATCGCCGTGCTCCAGATCATCATCGGCCTGCAGGTGTTCGACCTGCTGTTCAGCCTCACCCACGGCGGCCCCGGCCGCGACACCTATGTGCTCATCTACGCCATCTATGACAAGGCCTTCAACAGCCTGAGCTTCGGGTATGCCTCGGCGCTCACGGTGGTCCTGTTCGGGATCATCGTGGCCTGCAGCCTGCTGCTGGTGCTGCTCCAGGTGCGACGTCGACGTGACCGGCCGATGGCCATGGAGACGGACGACGAGGTGCTCGAGCCGGCGCTCCGGTTCACGACCCCGCCGGGCACCACCGACCAGTTCGCCGCACTGACCCAGACGCGTCATCCATGGACCGCCCGGAAACGGCGCTTCCGGCCGTCACCGCTGGTGGCGCGCATCGGCTTCGGCGTGGTCGCGGGTCTGCTGCTCCTGTTCTTCGTGTCACCCGTGATCTGGGTGGCCATCTCCAGCATCCAGCCCTACGAGGCGCTCGCCCAGCTGCCCCCCGCGCTCAGCCTCGACCTCTGGTTCGATGGCTATGCCACGATCTTCGGCGACCCCAAGTGGTTCGGCTCCCTGCTCGTGAGCCTCCAGGTGGCGCTGCTCACGACGGGGGTCGTGATCGTGCTCGCGGCACCCGCCGCATATGCCCTGGCACGCTTCGACATCCCGGGCAAGCGGGCCATCCTGACCGTGCTCATCTTCACCCAGATGGTGCCCGCGGTGGTCATGGCCATCCCGGTCTACCAGATCTTCCGCTGGCTGCGCATCACGGACACCATCCTTGCGCTGGTGCTCGTGAACGTCGCCTTCTGGGTGCCCCTGGTCGTCTGGCTCCTGCGCAACTTCTTCGCCGACGTGTCCGTGTCGCTCGAGCGCGCGGCACGCATCGATGGCTGCTCCCGGCTGGGCACCCTGTTCCGGGTGGTGATGCCGGCCGCGTCACCGGGGATCGCCGCGACCTCCATCCTGCTGCTCATCGGGACCTGGAACGAGTTCCTGTTCGCGGTCATCCTTGGCCAGCGCGACACCATCACCATCACGCGGCGCATCGTGAGCACCAACTCCTACGGCTTCAGCGAGGCCCTCAACCAGACACCACCACCCAACATGCTCGCGTCAGCCGGTCTGGTGGCCGTCCTGCCCTGTCTGCTGCTCGTGCTGCTGTTCCATCGGCGCATCATCGCCGGCCTAACGGAGGGGCTCGTGAAGGGCTGACAGGAGGGGAGGTCGCTGGCCGACCAGTCGCATCGGGATCCGAGGAAGCGTGCCCGCGCAGCGGGTCAAGTCAGAGGAGGCTCCGGAATGTCCGAATCGAAGCAGGAACGTCTGCTGGCGCGTCCCGTCACACGTCGGCAGGTGCTGGCCGGCGGGCTCGCGGCGGGTGCCGCGGCGTTCGTCGCGGCCGCGGGTGCGCAGCGCACCCTGGCCCAGTCACCATCACCCATGCCCACGCCCGTGCCGAGCGGTGATGGCTCG
>CAZYTQ010000122.1:5879-9407 GCA_964650135.1 uncultured Anaerolineaceae bacterium
GCTCGTTCGCGGGGGTGATGCTCCAGGGGTTCTCGGGTGGCTATTCCCTGGGCGCGGAGGCCATCGGCCTTGCCGCCTGGGCGGGTGCGACGGGCGGCAACGCCACGTTCACGAACGTGCCCTTCACGGAGAAGCCGGCCGTCACCGCGGCCATGATCTCGTCCCAGGACTCGAACTGGGACATGCTCTACACCAACGACAACTTCATGGCCCGGTTCGGTGCCCGGATCCTGACGCCCACGAACGACTGGTACACCGCGGACGACCTGGCCGACTTCTACCCGTCGGCGATCGCGACCTACACCGCGAGCGATGGCGTCCTGCGCGGTCTGCCCATCCACTATTCGGGATATCTGACCGGCTACAACCAGGCGCTGTTCGACAAGATCGGCGTCTCGACCCCGCCCACGACGTGGGCGGAGCTGTTCGCGCTGGCGCCGGCGTTCATCGAGCAGGGCATCATCCCGAGCGTCCAGCCGTGGCTCGCCACCGATGGCACGTTCGGCGCCTTCTACTTCAAGCAGATCTACAACTCGCTGGGACACCCCATGTTCAGCGATGACCGGACCCAGCTCATGTTCGATGGGCCCGAGGGCCTCAGGGCCTTCCAGACCATCGCCGACGGTCTCGCCGCGAAGTTCTGGGACCCGGCGTACATGAACATGGCCAACGAGCATGACGCCTTCGTCGAGTTCAGCAAGGGCAACGTGGCGATGCTCATCTCGGGCGAGGACTCCGTGCCCGAGGCCGGCTCCGAGCTGGAGGCCAACTACCGGCGCATGGCGAACCCGGGCATCGATCCGGGCACGACCGGCTCCGTGAACGGCAGCGACGGCCTGGGCCTGAGCAGGTTCAGCGCCCAGATCCCGGCCGCCAGCAGCTACCTGGCCACGCAGTTCTCGCAGCCCGTGGCCCTCGAGGTGGCCCTGTCACCCACGCACTACCCGCCCACCCGGACCTCGGTCCTTAACGACCCCCAGGTCCAGGAGTACGACGCCGCGCTCATCCCGGTGTGGGCGGCACAGTCGCAGGGTTCGCTCAACCTCTGGAGCACCCCCTACGACTACACCCCCGTCTTCGACGAGGTCCTGGCCAAGCTCGTCAACGGCGAGGTCGACGCGGCCGGTGCCCAGGCGGCGGCGGTCGAGGGCACCAACAAGGTCATCCAGGAGTGGCTCCTCGCCTGAGCCCAGGCTCCCGGGACCACACGCCGGCGCACGGTCAGCGATCGGGCATCCTCGCCCGACCATCGGCCGTGCGCCGTTCGCGCATCCATCCTCAGCCGGAGACCGATGTTCGCGACACTCGCGAGCGATTACCCCGTGGGCCCACTCCCGGGCGGCACGGACGACCTGCGCACGGCGCGAGCATGGGCCGCCGAGGGCCGGCTCTCGACGGACGCGTACCGCGCATTCGTGGACGCCTGGGTCACCTCCATCGTGGACGAGCAGGTGGCGTCGGGCCTCTCGCTGGTGTGCGACGCCGGCGGGCGCTGGGAGCGTGGGCTCGTCGGCCTCGCGGGGGACCTGCTGGCAGGTCGATGCACCCCGGCCGACATCGTCGACGCGTGGCGTCTCGCTGACCGCGACACCAACGTCCTGACCAAGCAGGTGCTGCCCGGGCCGTGGAGCTGCTCGCTCGCGCTCGCCTCGACGGCCGCTGACCGGACCGCGATCCGACGTGACCTCATCGGTGTGCTCGCCGAGACGACCCGGGTCCTGGTCGCGGCGGGTTGTCCCGTCATCCAGCTCGATGAGCCGGCTGCGACGGGCGCCGTGCCCGGCCCCGACGACAGCCACGCGGGCGGCCAGCTGCTGGACACCATCGAGCGGTCCGTGGCCGCGATGCCGAAGGGCACGAGCGTGTGCGTGGCGTTCCCCGGTGGCCCGCCGCGGCCGGAGCTCCACGACGCCATCGCGGCGCTCCCCGTCCAGAGCGTGCTCGTGGACGTGACCCACGGCCCGGACGGCTGGCGCTGCATCGACCGGCTGTCCCCTGACCAGGGCGTCATCGTGGGCGCGCTCGACGCGACCTCCGCCGAGATCGACGACCCGGAGATGCTCCTGTGGGCGGGAGCGCTCGCCGCTCGCATGGCCGACCGGGGCACGGCACGCGTGGGCATCGCGCCCTCCGGCTCGCTCGCGGGTCTCGATCGCCATCACGCCCGCCGCAAGATCGAGCAGCTGGGCATGGCGGTGCGTCTGGCCGCGATGGGTCCGCTCCAGGCAGTGGCGGCGCAGCTCCAGCCCGATCCCGCCACGGCACGTATCCGACGACTCCCGGAGCTCTATCGCGACTGGCAGGAGGCGACCCGTGGCACCTGAGGCAACCCGGTCCGACACCAACGGCGACCGTCGGGGCGGCCCGAGCGGCGGCCCGGGCGGCGGCCCGAGCGGCGGCCCGAGCGGCGGCCCAGCCACCTCCACGCTGGGCGCTGCCGATCCGGCGCGGTTCCCCCGGGTCGTGCTGGGGACCGTGTGCATCCCCTGGACCGCCCGGCTGGAGCTCGATCGCGACCTGTTCGCGGAGACCGTGGCGCTCCATGCCGGTCTGGGCATCCGCGACCTGTACGTGTTCGGCACGGCCGGCGAGGGCTATGCCGTGGACGAGGAGCGCTTCGACGCGGTCGTGGCGACCTTCGTCTCGATCGCCGGTGATCTCGATATCGAGCCCATGGTGGGGCTGATCAGCCTGTCCACCATGACCGTCCTGGGTCGCATCGAGCGGGCGATGGCGGCCGGCGTGCGCCGGTTCCAGGTCTCGCTCCCCTCGTGGGGCACCCTCGCCGATGGCGAGGTCCGGACCTGGGCGGACCTGGTGCTGGGTCGCTTCCCGGATGCCGAGTTCCTCCAGTACGACCTGCGCCGGACCGGTCGGCTCATGGATCCCCGGGCATATGCCGTGATCGCCGCCGACCATCCCAACCTGGTGGGCACCAAGAACGGCACCTCGGACATCCTGCGCATCCTCGCGCTCCATCGCGACGCGCCGATGCTGCGTCACTTCCTCACCGAGATGGGCTACCCGTTCGGCTGCGCCGTGGGCCGACCGGGTCTGCTGATGTCCCTCAGCGCGGCGAACCCCGCGGCCGGCATCCGCTTCTTCCAGGCAGGCGTGCATGGCGACCTCGGCGAGCTGCTCACCAGCCAGGCCGAGCTGGTCGCCATCGAGGCCGCGCTCGAGGACGCGGCCGGGGACTCCGGAGCACACATGGACGGTGCCTTCGAACGGATGCTCCACCGGCTCGTGGACGAGCGGTTCCCGCTGGCCCAGCTGCCGCCCTACGCGGACGTGCCCGAGACGGGCTATCGGGCGTTCCGCGCCTGGCTGGCCGCGACCCACCCGCGCTGGCTGCCCGACGCGGGCTGACGCAGCGCATGCACGACGGCCGGGCGGATCGGCCAGACGCGGGCTGATGCACCCGGCCGGCCCCTCCCCCATCCGGCACCCTACACTGCGGCGCATGGAGCGCCCGTGGGAGGATCCTCCGCTTACCGGTGCCGGCCGGGTGCGGATGCACAGCGTGCC
>CAZYTQ010000123.1:0-9306 GCA_964650135.1 uncultured Anaerolineaceae bacterium
GCGTCCCCCGCTCGCACCGAGATCACCGAGTGCGCGACGGGCGACCCATCGGTGGGCAGCGTGGCGACCAGCGCCGAGAGCCGGGCGTCCGCATCGTCCGAGCGACCAGTCGAGGGCACCACGAGGATCGCCATGCTCGGCGGCAGGGTGCCCGTTGCCGCAGCGATCGCATCCGTGCCGACCATGCTCAGGTCGGCGTCCGTCGCTTCGAGGAGGGCCGACGCACGGGAGCCCAGCAGGGGATCGGAGTCCAGGAGCGTCTCGAGCACAGCCTGGTCGGTCGCTCCGTTGGAACGGACACCGACCCAGCCGGGTGGCAACGTCAGCACGTACCCGTCGTTGCTGGAGAAGCGGGTGGGGGTCGCCTCGGCCGCAGGTGACGCCGCGACGGCCGCACCCGTCACACCCTGCTGGGTGAGTTCCGCTGGGGTGGCAGGGAGGCCAAGGGCGGAGCATCCAGCGACGAGCGGCACGACGAGGACTGCGGCCAGCACGCCGGGAAGCACCGAGATCCGTTGCATGAGACTCCATAGGATGCATCGATCGCTCGGGATGCGCAGGCAGGCCATCCGGGGGGTGGGCGCCGTGACGGCGGTCAGGGGTGTTGCGGGTGAGCCGGGATGGGCAGGGTGAGGTCGTCGCTGGATGGCGGCGCGACGCTCGGCACGATACTGTTGATGGCAGGGCCGCGCCTTCGATGATGGATCGGGCCCAGCACGAGGGAGTTCGCGTGTCGGACACGGCGCATGGAGCAGCGATCACGGGTCACCCACCCGATGCCACGCATGACAGCGGTCACGGGGACGGGCACGACACGACACCGCTTGGGCCGATCGACTGGCCGGCCTGGGGTTCTGCGCTGCTGGGACTCGTGGTCGCGCTCATCATCGCCGGCGCCCTGTACGTCGCCCAGCACCCCTGACCCGACCGTGCACACGGGACGCGTCCCGTGGCGAATGGGCAGGTCCACCGTGAGTGGCCCCCGGTCATCGGTGGCCCGGGCCGGTCAGGACGGCGAGGCGCGGTCGGCGGCCGCTCGGATGGCCGCCACCTGGTGACGCAATAGCACGGCGTTGGTCACCGGCCCCACGCCACCCGGCACGAGCGTCATGGCGGAGGCCACCGGCAGCACGGAGAGGCGATCGACGTCTCCCACGACCGCTCCGTCCACGACATTGATGCCACAGTCGACGACCACCGCACCGCGTCGGACCATGTCGCCGCGCACCAGCCCGGGGCTCCCTGCCGCCACCACCACGATGTCGGCAGCGGCGACCTCCCCCGCGAGATCGCGCGTGGAGCGGTGGCATACGGTGACCGTCGCGCCTTGACGCAGGAGCAGCAGGGCCACGGGCTTGCCCACGACATCGCTGCGGCCGATGACCACGGCTCGCTCCCCGCGGATGGGGATGTCCGAGCGGAGCAGGATCTCGACGGCAGCCTCGGCGCAGGACGGCCCGAACGTGTCGCGCGCCTGGGACAGCAGTCCGGCATTCCAGGGATGGATGCCGTCGATGTCCTTGGCCGGATCGAGGGCGCTGACGATGTCGTGACGCGAGATACCCATGGGCAAGGGCATCTGCACGATCACGCCGCCCACGTCGGCGTCGCGACCAACGGCCTCCAACTGTCGACGGACCTCGGCCACGGCGGTGTCCGCGGGCAGCTCGAGGAGCGAGCCTGGCACTCCCACCCGCTCGGCATGGCGCAGGATCCGCCCCGCGTACACACGCGAGGGAGGATCGTCGCCGACGAGCAGGACGCGTATCCCCGGGACCCTGCCGAGCCGTTCGCGGAGGGCCCGGACCTCGTGCGTGAGCTCTGCCTCGATCTGGCGGGCGATCGCCACCCCGTCGAGGATGCGCGCGGTCGTCCCCGTCAGGACCTCGTTCACCCCGCCTCCGGCGACCGGAGACCCTGCGAACGGACCTGGCTGGCGATGCGCGCGACGTCCGAGACCATCTCGTGGAGACGGACCTCCAACTCACCGAGCATCGAGTCGGCGAGCCGCTCGTCACCAACGGCCGGGAGGTTCACCATCACGTTCGCCCCAGCGCCTCGTGCAGCGGCCTCGAGGAGTCGGGCCGCGACGTCGAGGTCACTCGATGCATGGATGTTGCTCCGGCCGGCCAGACGCTCGACGTGTTCGAGCAGCCCGTAGCACTCGCGGACGACCAGCATGGGCACCCGGGATGCCTCGCGCGCAGCCGTACGGATCGCCTGCTCACGTTCCGCAGCCAGCTCCGGGTCGTCACGGCCCTGCCCACGCGCGACCACCAGGCTGCGATACGCGGCGGCATCCTCGTCCGCAAGCTCCAGGAAACGGACCCGAGCCGCCTCGGACGCCGCCAGGGCTCGCTCGTGGGTCGACGCGTACGCCGCATACCGCTCTCGGCCCTGGGACAGACGCGTGACCATCGATACCAGGCTCGCGCCAAGCGCCGCGGCGATCGCCGACGCTGCGCCACCACCAGGCGCAGGGGCGTCGGAGGCCAGCAGGTCGCTGAACGCTCGGAGCGAGAGGTCGGGGTACCGCAGGTCGTCTGTCATGCGGGCTGGATTCTCGCACGTCGCGCGCGAACGTCCAGCGCGGTCACGCGGCGGTGGCCAGCTCACCCCGCAGCGGATCGATCGCCTCCATCAGCCATCGCCGATCCCGGTGCCGAAATGCCAGCCGCAGGCGCGCCTGGCGTGTCCGCACGACGAAGACCGTCCGGGGCCCTTCCAGGACCGGATACGCGGCCGACTCGTCGCGGATCCGCTCGACCGCGACCACGCCGACCTCCTCCGGGCCGACCCGCACGGCGCGGGGTCGACCTGAGAGGCGGTCACAGGTCACCGCGACCTCCATCGGGTGCACATCCACCATCGCCATCTCCGGACTCCTTTCCTGCTGTCACCGGCCCGGGCACCTGGCTGGCGTGAAACATCCGTTCTGATCGGACGGTCACCGTAGTCGAACAGATGTTCGATGTCAACCCTATCGGGTGCCGCTGGGAGGAGCCTCCGGGATCCTGGTGACAGGTCGATCGTCACAGGCTGGCGGTCACGAAGCCGTCCGCTACGGCTCCGGCTCGACCGGCTCCCGACGCACGGCCGAGACGTCGTCGGGCTCGGGTGGTGGGGCGCCCACGCGAGGACCCTCCTGGGCGTGCAGCGGGTCACGTTCGAACGGCTCGGGCACGTCATCGACGAGCAGACGCGCGCGCACGATGGCACGTGTCCCGAAGCGCCGGCGGACATCGTCGGTCGCGCTCGTGGCCCGCCGACGCCGATCGGCGTCGTCCGTGAACAGGCCCAGCTGCTCGCGGTCGGTGAGTCCGGTCGCGGCCACCCCCAGCAGTCGCACGCGGATGCCGCGGACCTGCGGGCGCGCCAGCGCCAGAGCCGTCCGATAGATGGGCTCCACCTGGTCGGTCGGCTGGTCGAGGGTGCGTCGACGGGTGTGCGTCCGGAACTCCGAGTCACGGACCTTCACCCCGATGGTCGCCGCCTGGACGTCACCCGCACGGAGGCGCGCCGCCACCCCTTCCGACAGCGCGAGGAGGGTGCGCTCGATCACCTCGGCGTCACGCGTGTCGCGGTCGAAGGTGTGCTCGTGGCTCACGGAGCGAGCTCCGACATCGTCCCCCACAGGTGTCGGGTCGATGCCTCGGGCACGCGCCGCGAGCGTCGCGCCATGGTCGCCGAGGCGCCTGCGCAGGACGTCTTCGGGCAGGCGCGCCAGGTCGCCGATGGTGCGCACGCCATGGTCGGCGAGCACCGCGCGGGTCCGCTCGCCGACGCCCCACAGTCGGCCGATGGGCAGGGGATCGAGGAATGCCGCCTCCTCCCCCGCGGGTACCACGACGAGCGCATCGGGCTTGTGCAGGTCGGAGGCGATCTTGGCGACGAGGCGGGTACCCGCCACCCCGACCGATGCGCCCAGCCCGAGCTCGTCTCGGATGACAGCCCGGATCGCCGCACCCACCGCCGGGGCCGGGCCGTGGAGCATCTCGGTGCCGGCGACATCGAGGAACGCCTCGTCGACCGAGATCTGCTCGACGAGCGGGGTGAACCGACGCAGGATCGCCAGGAACTGGCGACTGACCTCGTGATACCGGTGGCCGCGCACGGGCAGGAACACGCCCTGCGGGCAGAGCGCTGCGGCCGTGCGGAGCGGCATCGCCGAGCGCACGCCGAACACCCGCGCCTCATAGGACGCTGCGCTGACCACGCCGCGACCATCCGGGCTGCCACCCACGATGACGGGCCGGCCACGGAGCTCCGGACGGTCACGCTGTTCGACGGACGCGAAGAACGCGTCGAGGTCGACGTGGAGGATGTGCGGGCCGGGGTCGACGGGCATGCGCCCATCATCCACGGCCGAGTGCTACCCCTTGGGCTCGACCGCGATGGTGACCTCGGGTGTCAGGCCCGAGTAGACCCGGATGGCCACCTTGTACGTGCCGAGCGTCTTGAGCGGCTCGGCGAGGTCGATCTTGTGGCGGTCGATGACGATGCCCCGACGGCCGAGCGCATCCGCGATGTCCTTGGCCGTGATGGAGCCGTAGAGCTTGCCACCCTCACCGACCTTGACGCCCATCGTGAGCGTCGTGCTCGAGATGCGCTGGGCCGCGATCTCCGCTTCCTCGCGCTCGCGCTTGCGCTTCTCCTCGCGACTGGCGATGTCGTGCTGCCAGGCGCGGAAGGCTCCGCCCGCTGCGGGGACAGCGAGCTTGCGCGGGATGAGGTAGTTGCGGGCGTAGCCATCGGCCACGTCCTTCATGTCGCCGCTCTTGCCGAGCGCCGAGACATCCTGGGTCAGGATGACCTTCACGCGAGAGGCTCCTCCTTGGGGCGCGGGGTGGATCGCTGCTCGTCGATCCAGCTTCGGACGACCGCGCTCATGCGGTCGATGGCGATCGGCAGCCGGAGCGCCGCCGATCGGATGGGTGCGGGCAGGAAGCGCCGGACCGATGCCATGTCGCGCTCCAGCTCCCGACCGTCGATACCCAGCTGATACATCTTCTCGATCAGGACCTCGCGGGGGACGCCCTCGAGGAGCAGATCGAGCGAGATGACGAGCGCCGCCACGTCATCCAGCCGACTGATGACCGGGATGAAGTCCGGTACCAGGTCGATGGGCGACACGACGTAGGCCATCGCAAGACCCAGCAGGGCCTTGCGCGAGGCCGGCACGCGTCGATCGAGCAACAGCTCGACGATCAGCCGTCCGTACAGGGGTGCCCGGGCGACGATGGGCATGAATGGCCACAGGCTGAGCACCGTCAGCCCCAGACGAAGACCCGGACGTACCTGCATGGGATGGGCCAGTCTACCAGCCCACTCGGTCGCCCCCCTGACTCGCCCGGCGGCGGCGCTTGACAGTCGAACAGACGTTCGGTATGGTCCTGCACACAGAAGGAGCGCAGGTGACCAAGCACGACGCATTGCGCAAGCAGCGGATCATCGACTACATCGCAGCGACCCTGCGGGCTCGCGGCTACCCGCCATCCGTCCGTGAGATCGCCGCGGCCGTGGACCTCGCATCCACCTCGGCGGTGCATCACCATCTCTCCGCGCTGGAACGGGACGGGTTGCTCGAGCGCGGAGCAGCACGCTCGCGTGCGCTCCGCCTAACGCCCGCGGCGGCCATGCAGTCCGGCCTCTCCAGCGAGCTCGTGCCGCAGGCAGGCGGGTCGGCCGTGCACACGCTCCCGGTCGTGGGCGAGATCGCCGCCGGTGGCCCGATCGAGGCATACCAGGACGCCAGCGAGACGATGTCGGTGCCGGAGCTGCTCGCACCGGGCGGAGACGCCTATGTCCTGCGGGTGCGCGGTGATTCGATGGTCGATGCCCACATCGCGGATGGTGACTTCGTGGTCATCAGGCCCCAGCAGACGGCCCGGGACGGTGACATCGTGGTCGCGCAGGTCGAGGAGAACGCCGTCACGCTCAAGCGGTTCTTTCGCGAGAAGGGACGCGTGCGCCTGCAGCCGGCCAATGATCAGTACCCGCCGCAGTTCTATCCGGACGTGCGCATCCAGGGCAAGCTGGTCGGCGTCATCCGCCGCGTGGACTGACGTCCACGATCCATCCACTGCCGTCCACATGAGCGTCCGATCGGTGGATGGCATCTGTGGACCGGCCGCTAGGCCCACCGCGCTCCGGCGATGCACCATCGAGACGTCAGCCTGAGTCGTGCGGAGACACCGTGTCCATCGATCGCCTGCCACCGCAATCCATCGACGCCGAGCGGTCCGTCCTGGGAGCCCTGCTCATCGACCGCGATGCCGTGATCGAGGTCGCCGAGGTGCTGCGCCCCGAGGACTTCTATCGCTCTGACCATGGCGCCATCTACTCGGCTGTCCTGGAGCTCTACGAACGGCGGGAGCCGGTGGACCTGGTCACGGTCTCCGAAGTGCTCGAACGGGAAGGAGAGCTCGAGCGGGTGGGTGGATCGGCCTACCTGACCAGCCTCATCAACCTGACGCCGACCGCCGTGAACGCCGTGTACTACGCCCGTATCGTGGAGCGCAAGGGCGTCCTGCGGAACATGATCGGAGCAGCGGGACGGATCGCCGGGATCGGCTACGAGGACACCGCCGACCTCGACGATGCCATCGACCGAGCGGAGCAGGCGCTGTTCGCGGTCAGCCAGAAGCGGGTCTCGAGCGGGTTCGCACCGCTTCGCAGCCTGCTTCACAACGCATACGACCGCCTCGACTACCTCCATCAGCATCGGGGTGAGGTGAGCGGCATCCGGACCGGCTTTGCCGACCTGGACCAGCTGACCACCGGGCTCCAGAAGTCGGACCTCATCATCCTCGCGGCACGCCCGAGCATCGGCAAGACCAGTCTCGCGCTCAACTTCGCGGAGCACGCCGCGGTGCGCGAGAGCAAGACCGTGGGGGTGTTCAGCCTCGAGATGAGCAAGGAGCAGCTGGTGCTGCGTCTGCTCAGCTCGGTCGCCAACATCGACTCTCAGCGGTTGCGTACGGGCTTTCTCGAGGAGATGGACTTCACGCGGCTGGCGCCCGCCATGAACGCGCTCGCGGAGTCGTCGATCTTCATCGATGACACCCCCAACATCAGCACGATGGAGCTGCGTACCAAGGCGCGGCGGCTCCAGGCGGAGTCGGGCCTCGATCTCATCGTCGTGGACTACCTCCAGCTGATGCAGTCGACGGTGGCCTCTCGGGACTCGAACCGGGTGCAGGAGGTCTCCGAGATCTCGCGAGGGCTGAAGGCCCTGGCCCGCGAGCTGGAAGTGCCCGTGATCGCGCTCAGCCAGCTGTCACGCCAGGCCGAGCAGCGCGAGTCGCGTGAGCCACGCCTGTCAGACCTGCGGGAGTCAGGCTCCATCGAACAGGACGCCGACCTCGTGATGTTCCTGTGGCGCGAGCGCGAGCGCGGCCCGGAGGACCAGACCTCCGAAGGCGAGGTCGTCAACCTCAAGCTCGCCAAGCATCGCAACGGTCCCACGGGTGAGACCAAGCTGTGGTTCCGGACCCGTCAGACCCGATTCGAGTCGTACACCGCCGAGGAGCGATACGCCGTCGCCTGACCACCCGGTCCCCATACACTCTGCGGAGCAGGTGGCTCGCCAGCCACCGACTCGATCGGAAGGAAGTGTCATGGGCGTCGTCATCATCCGGGAGATGGTCGGGAGCAGTCCGCAGTCGTGGAGCGACGCGGCGCAACAGGCCGTCACCAGGGCGGCACGGACCGTGCGCAACATCCGTGAGATCGAAGTCGTGAAGTCGACGGCGCGGGTCGAGGACGGGCGGATCACCGAGTACCGGGTGGAGGTCAAGATCCACTTCGAGTACGAGGGCAGCTGACCATCGGCCGCCTGCCACGCGCTGGGACCTGACCGTCCAGCGCTTGTCCACGATCGGCGTCTAAGCGTTCGGTGAGAGCGGAGGCCGAACATGAGGGCATGGTTCGGAGCCTGCCCATCCTGGTCGATCACGACGGCGTCGCGCGTTCGCCCGCGCACGACCCTGCATTCGCTGTGACCCGGCGGGAAGCCCCCGGACCGGTGCCTGATGCGACGGACTCCGGGCCGGCACCCATCACGAGCTCACCTGCGGCGGACGATGACGCGTTCTCGGCAGCGATCGTCCGCTCGAAGATCCAGTCTCCACCGCTGCGTCCGTCCACACTGGAGCGACCACGGCTCATCGACTGGCTCGAACGCCACGCACACGTGCGCGTCCGGCTCATCAGCGCGGAAGCCGGATACGGCAAGTCCACGCTCCTGGCCGACCACGCCCGTCGTACCGCACGCCCGACCGCATGGTATCGGCTGGAGAGTGGCGATCGGGACTGGGCGACCGCGCTGAACTATCTGGTGGCAGCGTTCCGGGAGATCCTCACGCCCGAGTTCGGGACCGGGACCGTCAACCTCCTTCGTCACATCGGCGTGCTCAACGCGACTCGCGACATGGCCGTCGACGCGTTCCTCGTGGACCTCGAAGGGGCCGTGACCGGACCCGTGACGCTCGTGCTGGATGACTTCCACGTCGTGGCCGACAGCGAGGACTTCCGCGACATCGCCGTCCGCCTGCTCGAGCATGCACCGAGAGACGTATCGTTCGTGCTCGCGGGCCGAGACCTGTCCGGCTTCCCCACCGCCCGCCTGGCAGCCCAGGGCATGGTGGTGGAGATCGGTTCCGAGGACCTCCGGTTCACCCGTCGCGAGACTGCCGATCTGCTTGCGTTCGGATACGGGGTGACGCTGGACGATGACCTCGTCCAGATCCTTGATGAACGATTGCGTGGCTGGGGTGCGAGCCTGCAGCTCGTCGGGACTTCGCTCCTCACGCTTCGACCGACCGAGATCCGACGGTTCGTCGAGGACCTCACCTTCCGGCCCGACCCGCTCTACGACTTCCTCGCGGAGGAGGTCCTGGATCGGTTGCCACCCGCGACCCGACGCGTCCTGACCGCCAGCTCGGTCCTCGAGCGCATCGACATCCGGCTCGTCATCGCTGCGATGGCGACCGAGCGCTCAGTCACCGTGCGCAAGATCGAGACCAGCCTGGCGCGCGCCGAGGCGTCTGGCCTCGTGATCCCCTCGCCCCACGGGGACGGTGGTTGGCACTTCCATCCACTGGTTCGCGACTATCTGCTGTCCCGGCTCATCACCAACATCTCCCGGCCCTCTCTCCTGCAGATGCATCTCCGCATCGCGCGAGCAGCCGAACCGATCGATTGGCTCGCCTCGGCCTTCCACTACGTCGAGGCGGAGCACCAACGCGACGCCATGCGCGTCCTTCGAGACTCCGCGATCCTTGCCCTCGGCACCGCGAGCTGGGG
>CAZYTQ010000124.1:0-9290 GCA_964650135.1 uncultured Anaerolineaceae bacterium
GGCAGACCAGGATGGGGCTCTCGATGCGCCCTGAGAAGAACTGGTAGAAGTAGAGCGTCCGGCTGTAGAAGATCTCGACGACGGCGACCACCGACAGGATCACCGTGTCCATGAGGATCTCGATCATCGAGTTGGCGAGTCCCGGCAGCGCAACGCGCAGGGCGAGGGGCAGCATCACCCGCCGGAGACGCACCAGGCGGGACATGCCCAGGACGTTGGCGGCCTCCACCAGGCCCACGGGGACGGCGTGGTACGCGGCTTTGAGCACCTCCGACTGGTACGCGCCGACGTGCAGGCTCAGCGTCAGCACGCCCGCCGTGATGGGTTCCACGCGGATGCCCACGAAGGGGAGCGCGAAGTACACGAAGAACAGGTGGAGCAGCAGCGGCGTGGTGCGCACGAAGTCCACGTACTGGTCCGCCAGCCAGCTGATGACCGGGATCCGATGGATCCGGGGCACCGTGACGATCGCAGCGACGGTCAGGGCGCCCGGGAACGAGACGAGGGCGACCAGGAGGGTCGTGACCGCCGCCGGTGCCATGAAGCGCGCGACGTCGAGGAAGCGCTCGAGTCCATCCACGGGCCGTGATCAGCTCCTGTGCGGAGAACGATGAAGGGCTCCGCGGCCGTGGCCACGGAGCCCTTCGCTGGATCGCTCCGGATCAGCCCTCGGGGAAGCCGGGAGGGAAGCCCGGTCCCGGATCGGGGATGGTATCGGGGTTGAAGCCCCACGTGGTGAGGATCTCGGCCATCTGGCCGCTCGTCTTCAGCTCCGAGTAGCACTCGTTGAACGCGTCGCGGAGGCCGACATCCTCGCTGTTGAAGTAGTGGCCGGGCAGCGACACCACGCCCTCGTAATCCCAGTCGTTCACCGCCTCGATGGGCGCGTCCGGGTTCTCCTTGAGGAACTGCGAGTAGTAGTTGTCGTTCCAGGCCATGTACTTGATCCGCCCGGCCAGCAGGTCCGCGAGCTCGGTCGGGTTATCCGGGTACTCGAGCCACTTGACGCCGAACTGTGCGGTGTCGGTCAGCTCGGTGGAGCCGCGGATGCCCGCGACCTCGACCCCGGACTCGCCGACCTTGGTCCAGCTGGTGAGCGTCTGGAGGACCGGATCGCCCTTCATGCCCACGATGCGGGTGCCGTAGCGATACAGCAGCTGCGTGGCGATGGCCACCTGGAGACGTGCCTCGCGGATCGACTGGCCCGCGGCCGTCATGTCGATACGGCGTGCCTGGAGCGCCGGCAGGAGCCCGTCGAACACCATCCCGACGGGGTACACCTCCGTGATGCCCAGCTTGGGTGCGCAGGCGAGCACCATCGCTGCCTCGGCGCCCTGGAACGTGCCATCGGGTGCCACGAACGACCACGGGTTCTCGCCGGCGAAGCCGACATAGAGGCCGTTCTGCTGGACCCGCTCGAGCGACCCGTCCGCGCTCGTGGGCAGCGGCGAGACCGGTCCGGTGCTCGGCGACTGTGCCGTGCCCGCTCCCACCGAGGCGACGACCAGCGTCGCGGCTGCCAGGATGCTGATCGAGACCCTGGGGATGGCTCTGGACGCCATTGGTCCCTCCTCGCTGTGTGGGTTCGATGGCTGCGGCCTCACGCCGCGCGGCCCGGGGTCGATGGTAGTCTTGGACTGGTTGTCCGTCAATCCGCCAAGATGTCAGCAGGGGTCGCGAGATGGGCACGAACAGGTTCCCGAAGCGGATCGGCGTCATCGTGCCGTTCGACATGGCCCTCGACCGGGAGTACTGGGAGCTGGTACCGGACGACGTGAGCCTCCACATCACCAGGCTGCCCATCGTGGACCTGCCGTACGGCCCGGAGCACGCGCGCCGGGTCGCCGACCCTGCGGACCTGGCCGCCGCGGCACGCACGCTCGTGCGCATCTCGCCGGCCGTCGTCGCGTTCGGGTGCACCTCGGCGAGCTTCGTCGATGGGCTGGCCGGTGAGGCCGCGGTGCGGGAGGCGATCGAGTCGGTGGGGATCCCCGAGGTGGTGACGCCGAGCGGCGCCCTCGTGGATGAGCTGCGTCGCCTCGGTGTCCGCCGGGTGGGCCTGGGCACGCCCTATGACGAGCCGCTGGGCCAGGCGCTGGCGGACCTGCTCGGGGAGGCAGGCTTCGAGCCGGTGAGCCTGGTGAACCTCGCGTATGCGGACGAGGAGGACGTCGTGGCGGCATCGGCCGATGTGGTGATCGACCTTGCGGACCGAGCCCGGACGCCGGACGCGGAGGCGGTCTTCCTGGCCTGCACCAACCTGCCGACGGTGCCGCTCCTGCCGCGCCTGCGAGCACGTCTCGGGGTGCCGGTCCTGACAGCGAACCAGGTGCTCATCGAGGCCGCGCTGCGGAGCGCCGGTCTGCCGCTGGTCGGCGGTCATCCCGGCGTCGCTGGCGGGACGCCATGAGCGAGCCGCACGTGCCGGTCATCGGCATCCTCTACCCGGGGTACTCCGCCGAGGATGACTATCCGCGGGCGGAAGCGATGGTCACGCCCGCGGTGTCGCTCCCGGTGGTCCACACGACGGTCGGTATCGACACCCACGAGATCCACGCGCTCATCGACACCGGGTCACCGGAGCGGCTCGCCGAGGGTGCCGAGCGCCTCGCGCCCCTGGCGCCGGATGCGGTGATGTGGGCCTGCACGAGCGGCAGCTTCGTGTACGGTCTCGAGGGCGCCCGTGGTCAGGCAGCCGCGGTGGGGCGGCAGCTGGGCGTGCCCGCATCGAGCACGTCGCTCGCGTTCGCCGCCGCGGTCACGGAGCTGGGCCTTCGACGGGTCGCCATCGGTGCCACGTACCCGGACGACCTTGCCGAGCGGTTCCGGACGTTCCTCGCGGACGCCGACATCGAGGTCGTGGCCCTCGGCACGCTGGGCATCATGTGGGCCTCCGAGGGTGGCACGCTCTCGCGACAGCGGGTGCTGGACCTCGCGCTCGCCAACCGCCATCCGGACGCGCAGGCCATCCTGCTGCCGGACACGGCGCTCCACACGATGGAGTGGCTGGGCGAGCTCCAGGAGGTCGCCGGTGCGCCGGTCCTGACGGCGAACCAGGTCACCATCTGGCAGGGGCTGCGGCTCGCCGGCCATCCCGCGGGCGACCTCGACCCGTTCCGGGCCTTCGGCGTCGCCTGAGGCGCCCTCGGGGCGCCTCGTCGTCAGTGGCCCGCGTTCGGGTCCGGCACGGACAGGCGGTGGGTCTCGGCCGTGATGACGTCGACGAGCGCCGGCTGACCCTCACGCACCGCCCGCAGGGCGCGCTCGAAGCCGGGCCGCAGCTCGGCAGGCGTCGTGATGCGCTCGGCGTGCAGGCCAAGGCTGCGGGCCATCCCGGCGTAGTCGCCGGTCTGCCGCGCCGCGCCGAACCGCTCGATGGCCAGGGGCATGAAGCGGTAGTAGCCGCTGAAGATCTCGTCGTGCTTGATGACCGTCAGGATGGGGATCCGCTCCCGTGCAGCCGTCTCCAGGTCAAGACCGGTCATGCCGATCGCCGCGTCGCCCATGACGTTCACGACGACCTTGCCGGGGTTCGCGAGCTTGGCGCCCATGCTCCCCCCGATGGAGTAGCCCAGCTGCGTGGACTGGCCCCAGCCGAGATAGCCGCGCGGCGTGGTCGCGGTGTAGAAGACCGACTGGATATCGCGCGACGACCCCGACTCATGGGTGATGATCGTGTTCGCGGGGTCGAGCAGCGACCACAGCTCCCGGAACATCCGGTAGCCGTTGATGGGGGCGCTGTCGTCGCTGAACGATGGCTCGAAGTCGGCCAGCCAGCGAGCGCGGATGTCGGCGAGCGTCGCCGCGGTCTCCTTCGCGTGCTCCTGGTGGCCCACGCCGACCCGCCCTCGCAGCTCGTCCGCGAGCGCTGCCAGGAACAGCTTCGCGTCGCTGTGCACGGGCACCTCGGTCCAGTGGGTCTTGTTGAGGTCGAGCGGATCGATGGTCGCGTGGATGATGACCTTGCCATCCGGGACCTCGGGCGTGAAGTCGGTGCGGCTCAGGCTCGACCCCACCACGAGCAGCACGTCCGACTCGCGCAGGAGGTGCTCGACCATGGGCGTCTGGGCATAGCCCCCGGTGCCCGCGGAGAGGGGATGGTCCTCGGGCATGCCGCTCTTGCCCTGGAGCGTGGTCATGACGGGTGCGCCCAGCAGCTCGGCGACCTCCACCAGCTCGGCGCTCGCCTCGGCATACAGGACACCCTGACCCGCCCAGATGGCGGGCGCACCGGCTCGCAGCAGCCGGTCGGCGGCCTCCCGGACCGCGCCCAGGTCCGGTCCCGGACGCGAACCCCGGGCGGGTTCGTAGCCCGGGTCCGTCGCATCCTCGGCCATGACGTCCTCGGGGAGCTCCAGCATCGCCGGACGTGGCCGCCCCGACCGCAGCATCGAGAACGCGTGCCGCGCTCGCTCGCCGACCAGGTCCGGCGACACGATCCGGCTCGAGTAGCAGGTGATGTCCCGGAAGTGGTCGAGGGCCTCGAACGCGGGCGCCTCGCCGGCGCGAGCGAGGCCGGGGTGACCCGGCAGGAAGAGGGTGGGTGTCGAGTCGGTCCACGCGTGCACCAGCCCGGCATAGGCGTTCTCGGCGCCCGCGAGCGACTGGACCGCCCAGGTCCCGATCTGACGGCCGTTCGTCGAGCGAGAGACGCCATCGGCCATGTCCCCCGCGACCCGTTCCTGACGAGGCAGGACCAGGCGGATGCCCGCCCGCGCGAGGGCCTCGGTCATGGGGCTGCCCGGGAAGAAGAAGACCTGCTCGACGCCCTCTCGTCGCAGGATCTGGGCCAGGACGTCGGCGGCGTTCATGCGGCAACCTCGCGTGGACGACTGTGTTGTGAGACTGTCAGACAATACTAGGTCTGCGGCCCCACGTCCACGAGGAGCCTCAGCGGTCGGTGGCCTCCGGCGGCCAGACGACCTCGAACCACTCGAGGATCATGGTGGTGTCCTCCTCCACGGGCCGTCCGATGGACGCGAAGTAGCGGATGTGCCCGTCCCGCCAGGACGCGAGGGTCCGATCATCCTCGCCCTCGTCCCAGGCGTATGCCTCGTCGATGTCACCGAAGCGACGTGTCTCGACGCGGGTCGTGCGCGTGATGCACACGGCCCTGCCGCGGCCATCCGTGACCACCCAGTGGTCGCCCTCGGCCGGACGAGGCTCGCCACCGACGTCGAAGTCGTCCGCGCGTGAGGTGGTGGCCCGCTTGGGACCGCGGAGCACGAGCGCCGCCAGCTCGGTCGCGACCGCCGGGAGCTCGTCAGCGAAGCCGCCCGACTGCCACGGCCCGGACGCGCCGGACGCCTGTGCGTACGCCGCCCACATCGCAGCGGGCGTGTCCGGGCCCGGGTCGGGTGTCCCGGCCACGGGAGCCCTCGTCACGTCCGCCGAGCTGCTCCTCGGCCCTGGGTCGCCCGTCTCAGCCACGGGATGGCAGCTGCTGGATCGCCCACTGGTTGCCATCGGGGTCCTTGAAGTAGAGGAATCGACCCCATGGCTGATCGTCGATGGCGGAGATGGGACAGCCGCGGGCGGTCAGGTCCCGTTGGGCTTCCACGATGTCCGCCACGACCATCTGGATGGAGTCGATGGAGCCTGGCAGGGCGCTGGTCAGGCCCCGACCGATGGCGATGGAGCAGGCCGACCCGGGCGGTGTCAGCTGCACGAACCGCAGCTGATCGTCGACGGTCTGGTCGTGGTCGGCATGGAAGCCCGCCTGGTCCACGTAGAACGCCTTGGCCCGGTCCACATCCGTGACGGGCACGGTCACGAGCTCGATCCGATAGTCCATGTGGTGCACCTCCGTGGCTGGTCCCAGGGGCCGATCGTGTCACTGGATGTCGCCAGGTCCTGACAGGTTCATCGCGTCGCGTCAGGTGACGCTATGCTTTCGAGTCGCAGCGCCGCTGCCCAAGCCGCTGCGTGCCCACCCTCCACATTCGGGGTCCCTGGATGAAGGTCGCCATCGCGAAGGAGACTGCGCCCAACGAGCGGCGCGTCGCGCTCGTGCCCGAAGTCATCGGCAAGCTGGTCAATGCAGGTCTCGAGGTGCTCGTCGAGTCGGGAGCGGGCGAGGGGTCCGCCATCCCCGATTCCGCGTACGTCGATGTCGGCGCCAAGGTGGTCTCGTCCACCGTGGATGCCGACGTGGTGCTGCGGGTCCAGAAGCCCTCGTCGACCGAGATCGGTCAGCTGCGCAGCGGCCAGACCGTCATCGGTCTGCTCCAGCCGCTCATCGATCCGCAGACATCCCAGGCGCTCGCGGAGAAGGGCGTCACGGCCATCAGCCTCGACGCGCTGCCACGCACGCTGTCGCGGGCCCAGACGATGGACGCCCTGTCCTCCCAGGCGAACGTGGGCGGCTACAAGGCCGTCATCATCGCCGCGGAGGCGTACGGTCGGTATTTCCCTCTCCTGACCACGGCCGCCGGGACCGCCAAGCCCGCCAACGTGCTCATCCTGGGTATCGGCGTGGCGGGTCTCCAGGCGATCGCGACGGCGCGCCGGCTGGGTGCCCAGGTCAAGGCCTACGACGTCCGCTCCGAGACGAGGGAGCAGGCCCAGTCGCTGGGTGCGCAGTTCCTCGAGCTCAAGTCGGTCGCTGACGCCGCCGGGACCGGTGGCTATGCCCGCGAGCTGACCGCGGAGGAGCGTGCCGCGCAGCAGCAGGAGCTCAATGGCTACATCGGGGGCATGGACGTGGTCATCACCACGGCCCAGGTGCCCGGCAGGCGGCCCCCCGTGCTCGTGACCGCGGACGCGGTCAGCCTCATGAAGAGCGGCTCGGTCATCGTGGACATGGCCGCGAGCGCGCTGGGTGGCAACGTCGAGCTCTCGCAGCCCGACCAGACGATCGTCACGGACAACGGCGTGACCATCATCGCGCCGACCAACCTGCCGGCCACGATGCCCGCGGGTGCCAGCGCGTTCTACGCACGCAACATCTCGGCGCTGCTGCTGCACCTGGTCAAGGACGGGGCGCTGAACCTCGACCTGTCCGACGAGATCACCGGTGCGGTGGTCATCAGCCAGGGCGGCGCGGTCGTCCAGGCGGCGACCGCCAAGGCGCTGGGTATCGAGCCGGCCGCCCCGGTGGCGGTCGAGCCCGCACCGGCTGCACCGACGCCCGAGCCCGTCGCCGAGCCCACCCCGGTCGCGGAGCCCGAGCCCGAGCCCGAGCCCGAGCCCACCCCGGTCGCGGAGCCCGCGGCCATCGACGACGGCATCGACGCGCGGGAAGCCGAGGCAGAGGTCGCGGGTGTCACCGCCACCGAAGCCACCGAGGCCGCTGCGGCCATCACGGACGCCGATGCGCCCCTCCAGGACGCCGAGACGCCCCTTGAGGAGGCCGAGACCCCGCTCGAGGAAGCCGAGACGCCCCTCGACGAACCCGAGACCCCCCTCACGGACGGAGGCAAGTCGTGAGCCCCGAGCTGCTCGACTCCATCGCCATCTTCGTGCTGGCGATCCTCGTCGGCATCGAGGTCATCAGCAAGGTCCCCACGACCCTGCACACGCCCCTCATGTCGGGTGCCAACTCGATCCACGGCATCGTGCTCGTGGGCGCCATGATCATCGCCGCCAACGCCACGAGCTGGCTGTCGTACCTGCTCGCGTTCATCGCGATGGTGTTCGGCGCCGCCAACGTCGTCGGTGGCTACGTGGTCACCGACCGGATGCTCGAGATGTTCAAGAAGAAGCCTGCCGCTCCCAAGGCCGGCGACACCGCCAAGGGGGCCTGACCGATGCCCGGGAGCGCCCTCTACACGCTCGTCTTCTTCGCCTGGCTCATCGGAGCCTCGCTGTTCGTGGTGGGTCTCCACCGCATGAACAGCCCGGCCACGGCGCGTAACGGCAACAAGCTGTCCGCGCTGGGCATGACCGTCGCGGTCGTCGCGACCCTCGTCTGGCTGGTGCTGCGACCGCAGGGCCTGTCCGTCGAGGCGTGGGCGATCATCATCCTCGGCTTCGCCATCGGTGGCGGTATCGGTCTCTACCTCGCGCGCGCCGTGAAGATGACCGCGATGCCCCAGCTCGTCTCCGTGTTCAACGCGGTGGGCGGTGGCGCAGCGGCCCTGGTCGCCGTCGAGGACTTCTTCCACGTCGTCAACACGCCCGAGTACTCCATCTCCACGTCGGTCTTCGTGGTGCTCGGCGCGGCCATCGGTGCCATCACCTTCTCGGGCTCGATCGTGGCAGCCGGCAAGCTCCAGGGGCTCATCTCCGGGGCGCCCATCATCAAGCCCTGGACCCGCCCCCTGACCCTCGCGGTCGCCGCCATCACCGGGATCGGCACGCTCATCCTGGTGCTCGGCGCGGCCGGTGTGTTCGGCCTCGATTCGAGCATCGCGAACCTCATCCTCATCGTCATCTTCGGTGCGGCGATCATCTTCGGTGTCACGCTCGTGCTGCCCATCGGCGGCGCGGACATGCCCGTGGTCATCAGCCTCCTGAACTCGTTCACGGGTACCGCGGCGGCGATGTCGGGCTTCGTCATCAACAACCCGGTGCTCATCATCGCGGGCGCCCTGGTGGGTGCCTCGGGTGCCATCCTGACCAAGCTCATGGCCGATGCCATGAACCGGTCGATCCTGAACATCATGGTCGGCGGCTTCGGTGGCGGTGATGCCGCAGCTGGGGCCGCGGGTGCGACCGGCAGCGGTGGCTCGGTCCGCGAGATCAACGTGGACGACGCGGCGATCATGCTGGCGTACGCCCAGAAGGTCATCGTCGTGCCGGGCTACGGTCTCGCGGTCGCCCAGGCCCAGCATGCGGTCCGCGAGCTGGCCGAGGTGCTCGAGTCCCGGGGCGTGGACGTGGTCTACGCCATCCATCCCGTGGCCGGCCGCATGCCGGGTCACATGAACGTGCTGCTGGCGGAGGCGAACGTGCCCTACCCGCAGCTCAAGGAGATGGAGGAGGTCAACCCCGAGTTCGAGCGTGCCGATGTCGCCCTGGTCGTGGGCGCCAACGACGTCACGAACCCCGCGGCCAGGACCAACCCGGCGTCGCCCATCTACGGCATGCCCATCCTCGACGTGGACAAGGCCAAGAACATCATCGTCATCAAGCGATCGATGGGCAAGGGCTACGCGGGTATCGACAACGAGCTCTACACGGACCCCAAGACGGGCATGTACTTCGCCGATGCGAAGGCCGGCCTGGAGGGCCTGACGGCCGCCGTCAAGGGTCTCTGATCCCGGGGCAGGCAACCGGACGTCTGTGCCGGCCTCCGCCGTGCCGGCCTCCGCCGTGGCGGCGGTGCCCCGTGCCCCTGCGCCGCCGTG
>CAZYTQ010000125.1:0-9243 GCA_964650135.1 uncultured Anaerolineaceae bacterium
GAGGCGGGCACGACCGCGGAGGCGGGCACGACCGCGGAGGCGGGCACGACCGCGGAGGCGGGCACGACCGCGGGGTACGGACGGGATCGTCCGGCCCCTCTGGCGGCAGGACCACCCGCACGTGTACGCTGCACGAACGGGGCGGAAGGGCGACCGGATCGTGTTCCGGACCCGACCGGGGCCACGTGCCGGCGCGCCGACGCGCCGACGCGCCGACGCGCCGGGCGAGGATCCGGCGGCGCGCAAGGTCCCGGCGCTGCCAGGCACCAAGGAGTCGATCGTGGCGGACGCGCAGCTCGTGGATGTGCTCGCCGGGTTCGCCCTGTTCGCGGACCTGGACCTGCCGGCGCTGGAGCGCGTGGCGCACACCGGGGAGGAAGCCTCGTTCCCGGCCGGGGAACGCATCATCCGCCAGGGTCTCACCGGCTCCGGGCTCCATATCATCCTGGACGGCACCGCCGCGGTCCTTGTCGATGGCACCGAGCGCACGCGCTTCGGACCGGGCGACTTCTTCGGGGAGATCTCGGTGCTGCTGGGCATCGCGCCGGTCGCGGACATCGTGGCCATCAGCGACGTCCGAGCCCTCGTCCTGGCAGGCCCCGAGGTCGAGCCGTTCCTCGTGGCATCGCCCCGGGTGGGCTATCGGATGCTCCAGGCGATGGCGCGCCGCATCCGCGCCGCGAACCGCTGGCAGGGGTGACACGGAACGACCCGATGGACCAGGTGTCGCCTCCCGGCTCCTATCCGGTCGTGGTCGTAGGCAGCGGCCCCGGCGGTCTCCAGCTGTCCGCCTCGCTTGACGCGCTGGGGGTGCGTCACGCGGTCATCTCCTCCGACCCGGCACCCGGTGGCATGTTCCGACGCTGGCCCCAGTTCCAGCGGCTGCTCTCGTGGACCAAGGCACACGCGAGCACCGATCCCACCGATGCGGCGTTCGAGCGGGGGGACTGGAACAGCCTGCTCACGGACATCCCGCAGGCGCGATCGCTCCAGGTGGGCTTCATGGACGGGACATCATCGTTCCCCAGCCGGGCCGAGATGGCCGCCAACCTCGCGGCGTTCGCGGAGCGTGCCCGCGTCCGCGTCCGATACGACTGCACCTGGACGGGGACCCGTGTCCTGGACGAGGCGGCCGGCGACCGCTTCGCGCTCGAGACGACCGACGGGGAGTACCGGGCGCGCCATCTGGTGCTCGCGGTCGGTGTCGCGCAGCCGTGGAGCCCATCCACGCCGGGTATCGGGCTGTCCCATCACTACGCGGACGTGCGTTCGGCCGAGGACTACGCGGGCCGTCGAGTGGTCATCATCGGCAAGCAGAACTCGGGCTTCGAGCTGGCCAGCGGCCTGCTCCAGTGGGCACGCTCCATCGCGCTCGTCTCGCCATCGCCGACCTCGCTCTCGGTCAGCACCCGCTCTCTCGTGGGTGTCCGGGCGCGCTATCTCCAGCCCTACGAGGATGCGGTCCTGGGTGGTGGCGTGGTCATCCTCGACGCTGCCATCGAGCGCATCGAGCGCGCCGCGGAGGGCACCTTTGCGGTCCATGTCCGACGCACCGACCTGGACCAGGCGATGGTCCTCGAGGCGGACGATGTCATCGCCGCCACCGGGTTCCAGACCCCGCTCCTCGACCTGCCCCAGCTGGGCTGCTCGGTGGCCGGCCAGGCGCGGCTGCCGGTCCAGACGCCCTGGTGGGAGAGCGCAAGCCTGCCCGGCCTCCACTTCGCGGGCACCATCACCCAGGGTGCGCGCGGGCTGCGGCGTCACGGGCTGCCCGCCAACTCGGGCGCGGTCCACGGCGCGCGCTACAACGCACGGCTCCTGGCACGTCGCCTCGCGATCCTCGTCGATGGGTGGACGCCGGACCGACCGGTCATCGACCGGGTCGCTGCCGTGGATCTCCTGGCGCGGCAGCTGACCGACTCGGCGGAGCTGTTCCATCAACGCGGCTACCTGTGCCATGTCCTGCGCGTGGACCCATCCGGCGGCCTCCGGGACGAGGGCACCCAGCCGCTCGCCCACTTCCTCGACACGGATGACGCGGCGGGCATCGGTGCCGCGCTCGAGGGTGATGGCACGGGCGCCATCTACCCGGCACTGTTCGTGCGCACGAACAGCGGCACTCGCGAGATGCTCCTGGCGCCGGACGTCCGGTTGCGCTATGACGGGCCCGAGGCACGCGCCGCGATCGCGGACGCGATCGGGTCGTTGGCCGCTCCATGACACCCGACCTCCCTTCCGGCGTGCTGGACGCGCCGGAGCTCCAGACACCCTGCCTGGTCCTGGACCTCGATGTCGTGCGCGGCTCCATCGGCGCCATGCAGCAGGTGATGACAGCACGAGGCGTCGCGCTCAGGCCGCATGCCAAGACCCACAAGTCGGTCGCCATCGGGCGTCTCCAGGTCGCCGCTGGCGCGACCGGGCTCACGGTGGGTACCCTGGGCGAGGTCGAGGTGTTCGCGGCGGGCGGTCTCACGGACCTGTTCCTTGCCTATCCGCTCTGGGTGGACGCGGGCAGGACGCGTCGGCTGCGCACCGTGGCCGAGGGCTGTCGGCTACGGGTGGGCGTCGATTCGGCCACCGGGGCGACGACGCTGGGTCGGGCCGCCGAGGGCTCCCTCGAGGGTGTCCTGGTCGAGGTCGATTCGGGGGGCCATCGGACCGGCGTGCCACCGACCAGCGTGGTCGACATCGCACGCGCCGCGGATGGCGCGGGTCTGCGTGTCCTGGGTGTGTTCACGCACGGCGGTCATGGCTATGACGCACCGGGCGCCGCCCCGGGCGCGGCCGGGGACGAGGTCCGGGCGCTTGAGCAGGCATCCGAGGCGCTTCGCGGGGCCGGCTTCGAGGCATCCGTCCAGAGCGCCGGCTCGACCCCCACGGCCATCGACTCGGCGCGTGGCGGGGTCACGGAAGAGCGTCCGGGCACCTACGTGTACGGGGATCGGCAGCAGGTGGCGCTCGGGGCGTGTGCACCGGAGCGGGTCGGTCTCGTGGTCGTCGCCACGGTGGTGTCCGTGGCGGCCGGGCGGTTCGTGCTCGACAGCGGAGCCAAGACGCTCACCAAGGACGGCCGGCCGTGGCTGGCCGGCTTCGGGTGGCTGCCGCGATACCCCGCGGCGGTCATCCGCTCGCTCTCGGACTATCACGCGGTCTGTGACCCGGGCGATGGGGTCGCCCCGGCGATCGGCGAGCGCGTCGTCATCGTGCCCAACCACGTGTGCCCCGTGGTGGACCTGTTCGACCGGATGTGGGTGATGGAGGCCGGGCGGCTCGTCGACAGCTGGCCCATCGACGCTCGCGGTCGCAGCGCCTGACGCATCCATCGTGACAAGGACGGGGATCCGTGGTTCCATACCTGCCCATGGCAGGCACGCACCCGGACCATGGCCGAACGGCGTCGGGTCGACCCGACCAGATGCACGCGCCGCGCGGCCCGGTCATCGGAGGGCTGCTCATCTGCCTCCTGGTCGCCGCCTCCCTGGTCGTCGTCGCGGCGAGGCCACGTGCCGAGGCCGTCGCCCGTCACGCCGTCGCACCCCCCGTCCCACGCGAGTCGATCGCGGCCATCACGACTGCGGTCGGACCGCCCGCCGGGGATCTCGCTCCGACGCCCGGGTCTTCGACGCCGGCGCCCCCAGGTGCATCCCCCTGGCCAGACGCATCGACCGTGCCGGATGGGTCGCCGGTCCCAGGTGCATCGCCCGTGCCGGGCGCATCGACCGTCCCGGGCGCATCGCCGCTGCCCAGCCCTCTGCCGTCACCCACCTCGGCCGAGCCGGAGCAGCTCCATGGCTATGACTGGCCGCTGTATCGGGGTCGCATGACGAGCTACTTCGGCCCCCGCGAGGGCGGCTTCATGGTGGCCGACGGCGTGCGGATCCACAACGGGCTCGATACCACCACCTGGTGCGGTGACAAGGTCAAGTCGGCCCACAAGGGCGTGGTCGTCGCCGCAGGCCGGCGCTACCTCGAGGCCGCGGGGTTCGTGGGCGACATCGACGCGTTCTATCGACGCCTCCAGCGACGCGGTGAGATGCGCCTGCTGCCCATCGTCGTGGTGGTCGACGACGGCAACGGCTACCGGAGCATGTACGCGCACCTGTTCGCGGCGACGGTCAAGGTCGGCGACAAGGTGCGCAAAGGCCAGGTCATCGGCATCGAGGGCGACACGGGCAACGCGAGTGGCTGCCATGTCCACTTCGAGCTCATCCGCATGGATGGCCGACTCATGCGCGTGGCCCCCCAGCTCGTCCGGGAGGACCGGTTCCCGGCGTGGCAGCGAGAGCGGGTCGACCCCCTGCGCGTCCTGTCGAAGGATCAGAAGCGTGCCGGCCGACGGGTGCCGGGCATCCTGCGACCCGAGCTCCCGCCGAGCCTCCGGGCGCCCAAGGGCTGAGCCCGACACCTCGCGGCGCATCTGGCGGTCCGGGGCCGCGCGTCGAGGCCGCGGTCCGAGGCCGTCACGGCCACGTCGTGGCACGGGCCGTCACGGCCGATAGACTCTGCGTCGCACGACAGGAGGACCCGTGGACGACGCTTTCCGGACCGAGATGACGCAAGGCTACGCCCTCACGCAGCCGGGGGTGCCGCTGGGCAGCCCGATGCACGCGGGTGAGCTGTTGCCCGAGGTGCGTGTCCAGCTCGCCACGGCCATGGTCGCCCGGCACGGGCTCATCGCGGGTGCCACGGGCACGGGCAAGACCAAGACCCTGCAGCTGCTCGCGGGCGAGTTGTCGCGAGCGGGTGTGCCGGTGTTCGTGGCGGACATCAAGGGTGACCTGACCGGCCTGGCCGCTCCTGGCGATGCCACCAACCAGGCCGTCATCGAGCGGGCCGCATCGATGGGCTGGGCATTCGAGCCGAAGGCACATCCGGTCGAGTTCCTGAGCCTGTCGGGCAAGCTCGGCGCCCCGGTCCGAGCGAGTGTCCACTCCTTCGGCCCGCTGCTCCTGGGCAAGGTGCTCGACCTCAACGACACCCAGACCTCGATCCTGTCGCTGGTGTTCAAGTACTGCGATGACACGTCGCTGCCCCTGCTGGACCTGGCGGACCTCCGGACGACGCTCAGGTTCCTTGCCTCGGACGACGGCAAGGTGATCCTCGACGAGTACGGCGGCATGTCCCAGGCATCGGTCGGCGTGCTGCTGCGGGCGCTGGTCGTGCTGGAGCAGGAAGGCGCCGACGTGTTCTTCGGCGAGCCGTCCTTCGAGGTCGCTGACCTGATGCGTGTCACGCCGGACGGGGCCGGTGTCATCAGCGTCCTCGAGCTCTCCGATGTGATGGCCAAGCCACGTCTGTTCAGCACGTTCATGCTCTGGCTGCTCGCGCAGCTCTATCAGTCGCTGCCGGAGGCGGGCGACCTGCCCACACCCAAGCTCGCGTTCTTCTTCGATGAGGCGCACCTCCTGTTCGATGACGCCTCCGAGGCACTCATGGACCAGGTCGAGCTGACCGTCCGGCTCATCCGCTCCAAGGGAGTGGGTGTCTATTTCGTGACCCAGACCCCGACCGACGTCCCGTCGTCGGTGCTGGCCCAGCTGGGCAACCGGGTCCAGCACGCGCTGCGTGCCTTCACACCCGAGGATGCGGATGCGCTGCGCAAGACGGCACGCACGTTCCCGATGACCGCGCACTACCAGGTGGAGCAGACCATCACCTCGCTGGGCACCGGCGAGGCACTGGTGACCGTGCTCTCACCGCGGGGCGTGCCCACGCCCCTCGCCGCGACCCGGTTGCTGCCACCCGACTCGCTCATGGCCGCCATCCCCGCCGAGGACTTCGCGGCCCGCGTCGCGACCGGGATGCTGAGCGCCAAGTACGGCACCCGCATCGACCGGGAGAGCGCCCACGAGATCATCGGGCGTCAGCTGGAGACGGCACGTGCCGCCGCGGCAGCTGCCGCGGGTCTCGATCCGGCGATCGCGGCGACGATGACCGCGTCGGAGCTCAAGGCGGCGCAGAAGGCACGCGCCGCGGAGCAGGCACGCATGGAGCGTGAGGCGCTCAAGGAGCAGCAACGCGCCGAGCGCGACGCGGCCAAGGCGGCCGAACGCGCCCAGCGCGAGGCGGCCAGGGAGGTGCAGCGACGGGCCGCGGCCCAGGCGAAGGCACTCGAGCAGGCACAGCGCGAGATGCTCAAGGAGCAGCAGCGCATGGCTCGCGAGGAGCAGGCGGCCCGGGCGCGAGCCCAGCAGGCCATGACCCGCCGGACCTCGGGCCGACGCTCGTCGTCGAACGACCCCACGACCGAGCTCATCCGCTCGGTGTTCGGGACCCTCTTCGGCAAGTAGCCGGCTGGGCGTGACGTGCCATGGTCGCCCGGCAGGCTGGTGGGGTCGGGTATCCTGCAGCCATGGGTCCCACGCGTTCGGAGTTGCTCGGAGCGGCCGCGCTCGTGGGCACGCTCGTGTTCCTGATGCTCGTGCTCGTCGTGTGGGCGGTCCCGCCCGGCGGCCCGCCGGCGCTCCAGTAGCCCGCGCCCGGCCCACGACCGGTCATCGGCCGGCCACGATCGCCGAGACGGCCGCACGACCCAGCGTCGGGTTGGACGCGTCGACCTGGAACAGCGCCGCGCTGCCATCGGCCAGCTCGCCCGCCAGGAGCCATGTCTGGCCACCATCGTCGGCCCGAGGGCTGACCAGGACATCGACGCCCGAGATCCGGGCTCGGTCCCAGAGGTCCGGGAAGCTGGCCAGCAGATCCTCGACAGCCTCCGGGTCGATCCCATCGAGTCGATAGGCAGCGATGAGCAGGTCACTGTCCATCGTCGCGGGGACCGCGATACCGAGGGTCAGGTCCGCCGGGGCGTCGACGAGCACACCGAGGCCACTCGCAAGTGCCCCGCTGCCGTCACCACTGGTGCCGACGAGCGATTCGCCGTCGATCGCGTCTCGCTGGAGGTCCACCTTGCCCACACGCGCTGGCAGCCGATCGCGGACCGCCGCAGCCGCCGCCTCGAGCGACGCGGACGAGGGGGCCGGCAGGTCGCCGGATGAGCCGGGGATCGGCGCGAGGGAGCCGGCGACGGCGTCGATCGTCGCGATCGTGTCCGCATCGAAGGCACCCGGGATGCTCGCCGCGAGGATGAGCGACCGACCCGTGGGCGTCCGCAAGTGGAGCTCCTGGTGCTGCGCGAGGTCGGTCGCGTCCAGATAGGTGGCCCGGAACCCAGCTCCCACCGGGAACGACACGGGCTCGACCACGGGGTCCTGGAGGTCCGACGCTCGTCGTGCGATCGACGCGTCGACCTGGTCCTGCAGCGCGTCGGCCTCGATGCGATAGGGCTGCGTGGTGACGACCCCGACCTGGGTCAGGGTCGCCGGGTCGACGGCCCACAGGCCCAGGGTGTCCAGCAGGCCGCCATCGGCACCGATCCGTTGCGCGGCGGCGGCGAGGGCATCGGCGGTCACCTGGTCACGTGCGGCGATCTCGTCGATGGACGGGACCGGGGCGGACGGGTCCCCTCCCACGCGCTCCCAGCTCGCAGGCAGGTCGACCGTGTAGCCGAGATAGGGCATCGACTCGCGGACCCAGCCCTGCGCCGGGGCCGCTCCCGGTGACGGCACGGCCGCCTGCGTGCCGCCGGCCACCGGCAGCAGCGCCAGGATGCAGCCAAGCGCCACCGCCCACGGCCGAGCACGCGTCGTCATCGGTCCATGGTCGCGCAGCGGCCATGGATGTGCCACCGGTCGGTCCGTGGCGGGGCGGGCCGGCCCCGGATGAGGCACACTGCGCGTGGCCTGTCGAGCGCCGCCGGTCGGACCCAGGGAGGGACGGTGGGTGAGCGACGGTCCGCGGACCCCGATCTCGTGTCGGGGACGTGCATGTCCTCTCGATCCCGGTCGGGTGTCGGTCGATGCCCGGCGTCCTCTCCTGCCGGTCGGGCACGATAACGTCCATGTCGTCTGCGGGTCCCATCTCCGATCGCCTCGTCACCAGCGTGCCGTCGCTGGGGGCGTTCTCGACCCGGGTCGCTGACTGGAGCATCCGTCAGCTCCTGGCCGTGGCACGTCCGGGGTCGCTCGCCCGCCGGGCGGTCGACTGGGTGCTCACGCTGCCCGTGTCGTCCGTGGTCGCGTACCTCGCGTTCGTGGCGCTGATGCTGGGGACGGTGGATGCGCTCGCCAAGGAAGGCAGCGTGCTGTACTTCCTGGCACTCCTCGCCATCCCCGCGGGCGCGTTCCTGCTCCGTCGACCAGTGCTCCTGGGGATGGCCATCGCGGCCGCGAGCGTCTGGATCCGACTCATCTACCTGGGACAGCCGGAGACCTGCGACCAGCTCGCGGTGAGCCGTGCGGCGCTCAACGTGGTGACCCAGGGCGGCAACCCCTATGGCTTCGGCTACGCGGAATCGGTCCCAGCCGGGGCGCCATATCCATACGGTCCCCTGGGTCTCGTGACCGCGCTCCTCGGCCAGCCCGGGGAGACGCTGGCCTTCGCGGCGGTCGCCGTGATCCTGGCGTGGCAGCGGGCGCTGTTCACGCTCATCCTGTTCGGAGCGCAGCTGTCCTGGGTGGAGCTCGGCGCCTGTGGCATGAACGACATGATCCCCTCGTTGCTGCTGGTGTCGGGCCTGTTGCTGTTCGAGCGCCGCAAGAGCATCCCGGGCGCGGTCCTGGTGGCGCTCAGCGCGGGCATCAAGCCCTACACCTTCGCCTGGTTCCCTGCGCTCGTCGGGTACGGCGGGGTCATGGTCGGTGTGCTGCTGGCGATCCTGGCCGGGCTCGCATGGCTGCCGGTGGGCATCTGGGGGGTGCGCAGCTATCTCGACTCGGTGCAGGGTGCGTGGACCGTCCAGCACATGCAGAAGCAGAACACCCTCGACCTGCCCGTCCTCCGCCTGCTCGCATTCCCGCTTGCCGCAGCATCGCTGTTCGTGCGCAGCTGGGAGACCATGGTGCTCACCGGTGCCGCCATCTTCGCGGTCATGATGTTCACCGACTACTGGATGAGCTACGGCTACTGGATGGTCGTGCTGCCGCCTGTGGGGATCGTCCTCGAGCGTGCGCTGCAGCGATACGGCGTGGCCCTGCGCAGCGCGGCCGCCGCGCAACCCGTGGCCGTGACGAGTCCGTCACCCGCCTGAGGTCCTCGGCGCCCCTGTCCGTCCCCGGGATCCTGCCCATCTCCGGGCCCCTGCCCGGCTCGGCCGCAGGAGCGGCGGTATACTCCAGGAGCGGCGACTACCCGTGTCGTCCGGCGCCCCAGGGGATGTAGCTCAGCTGGGAGAGCACTGCGTTCGCA
>CAZYTQ010000126.1:0-4668 GCA_964650135.1 uncultured Anaerolineaceae bacterium
GCCGTGGAGAAGCGCAGCAGGTCCACGGCCGGCTCGGTCGACGACGGCAAGAGCACCCTCATCGGGCGGCTCCTGTTCGATTCGAAGGGCATCTTCGAGGACCAGCTGGCGGCCATCGAGCGGACCAGCCGCCGCCGCGGCTACAACCAGGTGGACCTCGCGCTCCTCACGGACGGCCTGCGCGCCGAGCGGGAGCAGGGCATCACCATCGACGTGGCGTATCGCTACTTCGCCACGCCGCGACGCAAGTTCATCATCGCGGACACCCCGGGCCACATCCAGTACACCCGCAACATGGTCACGGGTGCGTCCACCGCGGACCTCGCGGTGGTGCTCGTGGACGCGCGCAACGGGGTCCTGGAGCAGTCGCGTCGCCACGCGTTCATCGCGGCGTTGCTGGGCATCCCCCACATCGTGGTCGCGGTCAACAAGATGGACCTCGTGGGCTACGACGAGGCTCGCTTCGAGGAGATCCGCGCGGACTTCAGCGAATGGGCGACCAAGCTGCCCATCCGGGACCTGCGCTTCATCCCCATCTCCGCGCTCCACGGCGACAACGTCGTGACCCGGTCGCTCTCGATGCCCTGGTACCAGGGGCCGTCCATGCTGTACGACCTGGAGAACGTGTACATCGGCTCGGACCGCAATCTCATCGACCCACGCTTCCCGGTCCAGTGGGTCATCCGGCCGCAGTCGGACGAGCACCATGACTTCCGGGGCTACGCGGGCCAGGTCGCCGGTGGCGTCTTCCACTCGGGTGACGAGGTGGTGGTCCTGCCCTCAGGTCACCGCACACGGATCACGCGCATCACCACCCTCGACGGTGAGCTGGAGGCAGCGGCACCCCCGATGTCGGTGGTCATCGAGCTGGCTGACGACATCGACATCTCGCGTGGCTCGATGCTCTCGCGCCCACACAACCAGCCCCAGGTCGCCCAGGAGCTGGAGGCGACCATCTGCTGGATGGCCGATGCGCCGCTCCGCCCGGGTGGTCGATATCTGCTCAAGCACACGACCCGGACCGTCAAGGCGATCGTGGACGAGCTGCGCTACGCCATCGACGTCAACACGCTCCATCGCGAGGACGTCAGCGAGCTGGGACTCAATGCCATCGGTCGTGTGCGTCTCCGGACCTCGGACAAGCTGATGCTCGACGAGTACCGCGACAGCCGGACCACGGGCGGCTTCATCCTCATCGACGAGGCGACGTCCGATACCGTCGGCGCCGGCATGGTCGTGCGCTCGGGTCCCGAGCAGCACATCGAGGTCGCCGAGGAGATCGCCTAGCACGGGTTGGCCCGGCGGGCGACCTGACGAGCGTCCCATCCACCAGGTGGATGGGACTTCCGCCAGACGGACGACTGTGACACGGATGCGCCGGTCGACGAGCTCCATGGAGCCCCAGGACCGGCGGCGCCCGGTATCAGGAGCCGTTCAGCACGCCCGCCACGTGCATGAGGTGGCCATGAGTCGTCCGTGGCGCACGGGTCGGCCCTCGATGGCCGGCCGTGGGGTCGTGGGCGCCCGTTGCGCGTGCACTGTTGGAGCCGTCTGGTCACGGTCATCCACATGGCGGAAGATCGTTCCACCGGACGGATGAGGGTGGCGTTCCTGGTCGGCGATGGGCATCGGCTGGACGCGGACGATGGCCCATCCACCATCCGCCGGTATCATCGGTCGTCCATGGCCGAGCGCTCCGCGCCTATCGTCGTCACGCCCCACGCCTGCCCGTTCCTGGCGCTCGAGGGTGACCGGGACCGGCGCCTCGACGTTCCCGACCCGCTCCATCGGTGCTTCGCGGAGCAGACGCCACGTCCGCGGTCGATCGGCCACCAGGAGCACTACTGCCTGGCGCCGGCGTTCACCACCTGCCCCATCTTCCTCGACTGGGCTGGCCGCGTGGGTGCCGAGCCCGCGCCACCGTCGGTGGCCCGGGCCGGGTCGACCGATGGGCCGATCTCGCGTCCGGCGGTGAGCGTGCCGGTCGCCGGGGATGAGGCCCACGACGATCCGCCGCCAGGCGAGAGGATGGTCGAGCCCGCGCCATGGGCCGTAGCCCCGTCCTGGGTCGAGCCAACCTCAGCGGCCGTGCCAACCTCAGCGGCCGAGCCAGGGGCAGCGGCCGTGCCAGGCTCAGCGGCCCCCGTGGGCTCATCGGTCATGCCCTCGCCTTCGGCCGTGCCGTCGCCATCGGTCGAACCAGCGTCATCGGCCGTGCCCGGGCTCGCGGGCCGCCCGATGTCCGAGGAGACCTCGGCGGAGCGCGCTGCCGAGCTGGCTGCGTGGCGCTACCGGACGGACCTCCTGATCGGCGCCGTCGACCCGGACACCGACACCGGATCGGCGGGGTTCGCCGGGGGAGTGCCGGCCGTCGTCGACGCGGCGGCCACCACGAACGCCCCCGACGGTGCCGGCCGCGATGACCCCGATGGGGCCGCACCGACGGCCACGGACGCGCCGGACGGCGACGGACCCGCACCCCCCTGGTCACGAGGTCGGCCGGGTGTGCCCATCGATGCGACCTCCGACCCCACCGTGCGGACCCAGGCACGCCCCGTGATCCGGACGACCGGGTCCCGGGAGTGGGAGGGTGCGCGGCGCTTCGAGGCATACGCGGCCACTCGCCAGGGACTGCCACGACCCTTGATCGCGGTGGCAGGCGTGGGCATCCTCGCGCTCGTCCTGTTGCTCGTGTTCCTGCTGCCGAGCGCGTTCCTGGGTGGTGCCACGGGCAGCCCGACGCCCGACCCCAGCGCATCGGCAGCGACCGCGACGACGGGACCTCGCAGCACGCCGCAACCCACGGCCACCGGCGATGCCCCCGAGGGGACGCCGCGCGCGTATCGCGTGAGGAGCGGCGACACGCTCACTCGGATCTCGAAGCGCTTCGGCGTGAGCGTCGAGGTGATCCAGTGCGCGAACCGCATCCGCAACCCGAACTCGCTCAGCCTCGGCCAACGACTGGTGATCCCGCCCAAGTCGTTCCGCTGCGGGGATGACATCGAGGAGCCCTGAGGCGTCCGGGCGTGTCGTCCGGCGGCGGGCGCGTCCGCGACCACGTGGCGGCCTGGTCCGGCCGTGTCCCCGGCCGGGTGGCGCCCCGTCAGGCGGTGGGAGCGTCCCCGACCAGGTGGCGCGTCGCATCCCGGACCGACGCCCAGAGCCGATCGGGTCCGAATCGGACCACGTCATCGGCCGGCAGCCCGGTATCCCGCTCGGTCGCCGCGATCACCCGACGAGCCTCCGCGTCATCGAGGATGAGCGACGTGTTGAGCGCGATGGCCACGACCGTCGATGGCGCGATGAGGCCCGCGACCCGCTCATGGAGCTCGATGAAGCCGGACAGCGAGGCGATGGGGAAGCCGCGTCCCGGCAGGTGGTCGAAGTCGTGCTCGGTGAGCCCGGCCTTGTGGGCCATGATCATCGCGTGGGGCGTGGCGCCATGGATGAGCCCGAGCGTCACCGAGGAGTAGGCGGGGTGGTCGAGCGAGCCCTGGCCCTCCACCAGCACCCAGTCGGCCATCTCCTCGCCCTGTTCCACGATCCGCTCGACCGTCCCCTGGACGAAGTCGGAGGCCACCGCGTCCACGGGTGCGCCCCAGCCCTCGATCATGATGCCCGTCTGGCCGGTCGCCACGAAGGCGGCTGCGTCGCCCGCGCGTCGTGCGGCCTCTCGCAGCTCGAGCATCACGGACATCTTGCCGATGGCACAGTCGGTACCCACCGCGAGGATCACCCGCGAGCCGGGTCGATGGCCACGGCCGGTGGCGGTGGTACGTGGTCCGGTCGGGCGACGCACGTCGTGCAGGGTCACGTTCGCAGCGGCCGCCGCCTCGCGCAGCTCCGCGTCGTCGGCGAGGAACGTGTGGAGGCCGGAGATCAGGTCGAGACCGGCCTCGATGGCGTGCAGCAGGATGGGTCGCCACGCGTCGGGGAGGCGGCCACCGGTCGGCGCGATGCCGATGAGCAGCGCGTCCGGCGGATCGGGCAGGGCCAGCGCCTCGTCGAGCGAGGCGACGATGGGCACGTCCATGCGACCTCGGATGCGCCGCACGTCGCCCACCCGTCCGGGAGCGAGCGTGGAGTCGATGACCGCGACCACGGGTCGTGAGCCGTAGCGCAGCACGCCGTACGCCGTCTTGGCACCGTGATCGTCGAAGGCGCCCTCGGCGAGGATGACCAGTCGCTGGACGGGGTTCGTCCCGGCTGCGGGGCTCGACGGATCAGGCTGGTCGGGAGCGTTGGTCGCCGGCGGCATCCGCGCGACTAGCGAGGCGCGAGGTTGATGGCCGTGATGAGTCCCGCCTCGACCCGGAACGTGGCGTCGAGATGCTGGCTGGGTGCGCCCGGTCGGACCACCACCAGGTCGGCCTCGTACGTGTTGCCCGTCTCCCGGACATCGCCCGGGATCATGCGCAGACCCTGGTCGGCGCGCAGGAACCAGCCGCCCACCTGCTCCATCCCTCGAAGCGTGCGCGAGCTGCCCTGGACGTGGACGCGCATCTCGGCGCGCTCATCGAACAGCTTGACCGCGCCGGTCCGATCGCCCGAGTTCAGGCGGTCGAAGAAGTCCTCCATCGTTTCCACAGCACCCATGGCAGGCAGTCTACCCCGCCAGATCCCTACCCCGCCCCCCCCGGCATCGGCGCGGCCGCCGACCGGCGCCTC
>CAZYTQ010000126.1:4678-9097 GCA_964650135.1 uncultured Anaerolineaceae bacterium
CACCCGACGAGCCGCCTCCGAAGCTGCCGCCACCACCCGACCCGGACGAGCTGGACGACTCCGACGCGCCGATGGTGGACAACGCCGCGGTCATCGCACCGAAGTCAGGGATGGCCGAGCTCGAGAAGAGCCCCCCGCCACCACCCAGCGCCCCGCTGCTCGAACCTCGCCCGGACGAGACCACGTACCAGGTGGGGATCCAGGGCCCGCGCCCACCGCCACTGGTGCCGGTCTCGCGGGCGAGCGCCACCGAGCGCTCCAGCACGTCCTCCACCTCATGGTGGAGACCCAGCGCGAACCCCCAGACCGCCACCTGGTCGGGCGTCTCGACCCACGGCAGGGCGTGCGCCGCCACGACCTCGTCCATGGACCGTGCACCGGCCAGCGTCCGCTCGAGCGTCCGTCGATATGCCGCCAGCCATGCGTGGACCATCGCGCCGGCCATCGTGCGCTGGGGCATCGCGCGGGCCAGCACGAACATCACGATCCCCGCCGCCACCAGGGCCCCGCTCAGCAGCAGCAACCCGCTGCTGGGCAGGTTCCACGCCACGATGGCGCCGACCACACCCAGGATCAGCACGATCCCGGCGCGGAACGACCAGCGGTCGGTGGATCGGTCGGGAGCCTCGCGGAACCAGCCGGCATCGACCACGGCATCCTCCAGCTGCGCCTCGAACTCCCCCAGGCTCGGCACCAGCCGCTCGAGCTGGTCGGCGCTCACGGGCCCCGCCCCGCTCCGAAGGGTCCGCAGGTGTCCCGCCAGGGATCGCTCCGGTCCTCCGAGCGGGACGCTCCGGTTCCGCAGCACGCGCGGGTCCGCGGTGTCCGGATCGAGCAGGTCGATGGTCGTCCGATCGGCAGTGTCCGGACGCCGGATGCGCAGCTCCCCCCGACCAGCGAGGTCGACCAGCGCCGTGGTCACCGCGTGGCGGGTCGCGCGGCCGTCGAGGATGACCGTGGCAGCAGCCGGCGTCAGGCCCTGGGGCGGGGCCGGCATCAGGATCGAGGGGTCGTCGAGGTACTGCGGGTCGCGGCCATACCGGAGCCAGCTCCACCCCGCCCACGCCACGAGCGCCAGCAGCGCCAGTGGCGCCAGCACCAGGCCGGTGGCGGCATCCACCTGGCGTGCCAGCTGGAGCTGACGCGCCCGATCCGCCGTCGTGGCAGCGTCCACCCGATCGAGCGCCGCCGTCAACGCCCCGTCCAGGTCGCATGCCCGGAGTCGCGGCAGCATGTCCTGCTCGAAGATCCGCTGTCGATCCTCGTTGGTGATGTACGACGCGCGGTAGCCGGGCGCGGCGTAGAGCTGCACCTGGCCGTTGCACAGGCCCTCATCGAGGTCGAACAGGATGGCGAGGCCGTCATCGAAGCCCGCACGACCCACCCCGTACTGGTCGATGAGCGCGATGGCGTCGCGCTCGGCCTTGGCCGGGGTGTCGCTCTCCGGCTTCACCTGGGTGTACACGATGACCTCGGCACCGGTCCGCTCGCGGATGCCCGCGATGGTCGCGGCCGCCAGGGCCCGGGTCTCGGGTCGGAACGCAGCCGCATGGTCGTACACGAACAGCCCGGCGATCGGAGGGGGATAGGGCGGGCCGGCGGGTGCGTCCGGCAGCTCGGCCACGATGGGGCCGGGCGTCGGTCGCGGATCGGCGGTGGGAGCCGCCGTGGGCGAGGACCCGGGGGCGGCAGATGGACCGACCGGCTCCGGGGACGGCATCGCCGCGGGCAGCCCGGCGGTGAGCGAGAACACGCCCCGGTTGAGGGCCTCGACCCAGTCACCCGAGGCGAGCGCGCCGGCCATCGAGGACCGGATGGTGGCCGCCAGCGCCGTGGCATCGACCTCCGCGGCGAGACCGGGGGTGAATGCGAGCCCGACGGCCGCCCGGGTCAGGTCCCGATCGAGGTCCCAGACCATCGCCACGCCTCGGCCATCGTCACCACCGACGGCCCACTCGTCGAGCAGCGCGACCGCATCCGCATCCGCGTCGGCATCGGTGGTCACCCGGGGCTTGACCTGGAGCATGACCACGATATCGACCCCGGTGCTGTCCTCGAACGCCTGGAGGCCCTGCGCGATGCCCACCTCCGGGGCGCGATTGAGGATCCCCGCATCGTCGACGACGTGGACACCCGCCGTCCGGGCCCCATACGGGGGACCCACCGCGAGGGCGATGGCCGGCACGAGCGCGATCCACGCGATGGTGGCCGCCAGGAGTGCGACCACGACGCGTGACCACGACCCGCCGTGCCGAGGGTCCCGCCGTCGACGTGTCATGGGTGGCCGGTCAGCCGGCTGGCTCCGGCGACCGAGGGTGCGGGGCGTGCACCCGACGTGCCGCTCCCGTGGCGCCTGCGGCGACCGTGGCGTCACGAGGCAGCACCGGCTCCGAGGCGCGCAGCCGGCGCACCAGCTCGGCGCTCTGCTCGTAGCGTCCGAAGCTGGGCATGATGTAGACGCCTCCGACGAGCGGCCGCATCTCCGCGAGCAGCTCCGCTGCCAGCTCCAGACCCACCTCGGCGCCCCGATCACCGGCCGTGGCCATGGCCGCGCGGACGCGCTCCGGGATGGTGATGCCGGGCACCTCGTGGTGCAGGAACTCGGCGTGGCGCGAGGTGTGGAGCGGCAACACGCCCAGCATCACCGGACGGGGCAGCTGGTCACCCCAACGCCGCGAGGCGCGCTCCATGAGCCGGTCCCACTGCTGTCGGGCGTAGATGGGCTGGGTCATGATGAGGTCCGCGCCCGCCTCGATCTTGCCCGTCAATCGATCGAGCTCATGCTCCAGGTCGCCCGCGGTGGGGTCGAGCGCGCAGGCCACCGTGAAGCCTGCCGGCGCACCGATCGGCTTGCCCGCCTGGTCCTCGCCCCGGTTGAGCCGCTGGATGACGCCGATGAGGCCGGTCGAATCGATGTCCCAGATGCCCGTGCCGGTGGGATAGTCGCCCACCCGTGGTGGGTCGCCCGTGAGCGCGAGGATGTCCCGGACCCCCAGCGCATGCGCGCCCAGGAGCTCCGATTCGAGCGCCATCAGGTTCCGGTCGCGGGTGGTCAGGTGGACCAGGCATTCGAGGTCCAGGTCGTGCTGGATGCCGAAGGCGACCGCCATCGCCCCCATGCGCACCCGCGCCATCGCGGAATCGCTGATGTTCACGAGGTCCACGCCCGCGTCCTGGAGGAGACGTGCCGCCTCGATGGTGCGCTCGATGCGCACCGAGCGCGGAGGGTCGATCTCGACGCTGATGACGAAGCGCCCCTCGCCCAGCTTCCGGGCGAGACCCGTGGGCGGCGGTGCGTCCAGGTGCGTGCCACCCGGGACGCGGTCCGAGAGCGTGGAGCGCGGCGAGGCACCCGCCTCGAGCGTCGGCCGTGGCCGCTCCCCGATGCCGGCCGTGCCACGTTCCCGGGCGATCTCCTTGTCCAGCACCTGGCGCATCGCCGCGATGTGCTCGGGTGTGGTGCCACAGCAGCCACCCACGAGGCGCGCCCCGGCCGCCAGGAAGCCCGGCACCGCGTCGGCGAAGTAGGCCGGACCCGCGGCGTACACGAACTGGCCCTGGACACGTGCCGGCAGACCCGCGTTGGGCATGATGAGCGTGGGCACATCGGTCGCGCCCGCCATCTGGCCGAGCGCATCGAGACAAGCGACCGGGCCCACGCCGCAGTTGACACCCAGGGCATCCACCCCTGCCGCCGCGAGCGCTCGTGCCGCCACCTCGGGGGTCGTGCCGTCCATCGCCGCGAGATCCTCGCCGAAGGTCATCGAGGTCACCACCGGCAGGTCGCACAGGGCACGCGCCTCGGCGACGGCGAGCAGCAGGTCATGCAGGTCGGAGGCGGTCTCGATGAGCAGCAGGTCCACCCCGCCCTCCAGCAGCCCTTCGACCTGCTCCCGGATCGCGCCACGCAGGGCCCGCTCGTCGGGATGGTCGGGGCCGTGGATGGGTGCCGCGAGCGGTCCGATGGAACCAGCCACCAGCACGTCCCGGCCGGCCACGTCCCGCGCCTCGCGGGCGAGCTGCGCCGCACGTCGATTGAGCCGGCCCGCGCGGTCGGCGAGGCCATACGGGGTCAGGCGCAGGCGGTTCGCGCCGAAGGTGCACGTCTCGAGGATGTCCGCGCCCGCGACCGCGTACTCCCGGTGGATCGCACCCACGACATCCGGATGCGACTCCACCAGCTCGTCGAGCGAGGCCCGCTGGGGGATGCCCCGACTGAACAGGAGCGTGCCCATGGCACCGTCGAGCAGCAGCGGCCGGGCACCGAGCCGCTCGGCGAACGCACGGCGCGGATGGGGGAGCGCGGCAGGACCGGACGGACCCTCGGCGCGGGAGGCGCTCATCGATGTCAGGGTACACGCGATCCCTTCCGGGCCACGGCGCGACGCCCGACGGCGTCATCGCGAACCTCGTGACGAG
>CAZYTQ010000127.1:0-9096 GCA_964650135.1 uncultured Anaerolineaceae bacterium
GTCAGTTCGTGGTCCTCGTCGGATTGTCGGGCGCCGGCAAGTCGACGCTCATCCGGGCCATCAACTGACCGGCCGGGATGTCGAGCGTCAGCTCCCGAAGTGCGCGCACGCCACCCCGGTAGGTGACGGACGCACCCTCGAAGCGGATGCCTCTGGGATGGGAGAAGGGCCGGCTCGCAGCCGGCCCTTCGGTGCTCGCGATGGTGGTGCCCGGGGTTACTGGAGGCCGAGCTTCTCGGCCGCGTCGCGCACGACCGCGAGGGTCGCGAGGTCCGCGGGCGCGAACTCGCTGATGCGGTAGATCGAGGTCAGGACCGCAGAGCCCTCCGGGGTCTGGCCATAGGCGAGCAGCGCGTCCGCGATCTGCTGCTTGAGCGCTGCATCGAGGTCACCCGCGACGGCCACGCCATCATTGGGGATCTCGGGCGAGAGCGCGAACACGACATTGCCGGACTGGTCGGTGCCGCATGCGGCGACCGAGGCAGCCAGCAGACGCGCATCGTTGAAGCTCACACCGACCTCGGCATCGCCCTTGCACACGGCCGCGACCGCTGCGTCATGGCCGCCCGCGAAGATCGGGTTGATGGCACTCATCGGATCCACCCCAGCGTTCAGGAGCTGGACGGCGGGATAGATGTAGCCCGACGCCGAGGTCTGCTCCACGAACGCGACGTTGGTGCCGGCCGGGATCTTGGCCAACGCGTCGTCCGCGAGCGGCCCCGTCGTGGCGGTGTCCGCGCCGTTGCAGAAGCCGAGCGTCACGTCCTGAGGGGTATCCTCCTGGGAGGGCTCCACGGTGGTCACGACCTCGGTCGCGCAGTACAGCTCGGGGTTGTTGGTGAACCACTGGGAGTGGTAGGTGGTCGACCCGTTGCGCACCGACTGCAGGATGATGTCCGCGCCGGCCTCGTCAGCCGCCTGGACGAGCGCGAACGGGCCGAACGCACCGATGTCCGCGCCGCCGGTCTTCATGGCCAGCACGAGCGCCGTGTAGTCCGTGGGGACCAGGCTCTCGACCGGGATGCCCAGGGCCTGGGACAGGTAGTCCGCGAGCGGCTGGGCATTGGTGACCAGCGCGTTCGCGTCACTCGAGGGCACGAGCCCCAGGACCAGCTTGTCCGGGACGCGTCCCGGCGCAGCCGAGCCGTCAGCGGACGGCGACTGGGCGACCGCAGGCAGGGCGAGGGCGCTCGCGACGAGCGCGGCCCCGAAGACGGACACGAGATGACGACGATGCATGCGTGTCTCCTCACGACTCCTCCGACCCCAAGGCACCGGGGTCCGGATGATCGTAGCACCGAGGGGAATGACCGAGGGAGCCTGGTCAGCCGCCGGAGCCGACCGGTCCCGTCGGCCGCTCGTATCCCTCGGGCATCCGCGGCTCATATCGGAAGCCACCTGCCACGCCAGGCTCGGTCAGCTCGTGGGGGTCGAGGATCGCGTCCAGCGCCTCCTGGCCGAACACCCCCTTCTCCAGCACCAGCTCGCGGATGGTGCGACCTGTGGCGACCGCCTCCTTGGCGATGGCGGCCGCGAGGGCGTAGCCGATGTACGGCGCGAGGGGCGTGGCCATGGCGCTCGACTGCTCGAGCAGCATCCGGCAGCGCTCGACATCCGCCTCGATGCCCGCCACGCACTCGACCGCGAACTGGCGGCAGCCGGTCGCGAGCACGCTCAGCGCCTCCAGCACCTCGTGGGCGATCATGGGCATCATCACGTTCAGCTCCAGCTGTCCGCGCGACGCGCACCACGCGACCGCGGTGTCGTTGCCGATGACGTGATAGCAGATCATGGACAGGTTCTCGACCATCACCGGGTTCACCTTGCCGGGCATGATCGAGGATCCTGGCTGCTTCGCGGGCAGCCGGATCTCCGCGAACCCCGTGCGCGGCCCCGATGACATGAGCAGCAGGTCCTCCATGACCTTGGCCAGGTCGACCGACAGGCCCCGCAGGGCGGCCGACATGTCCAGCATCGGGGCCATCGATTGCGTAGCCTGGACCAGGTGCTCCGCGGTGCGCAGTCGGAAGCCGGTCTGCTCCGACAGCAGCTCGACGACGGCGCCGATGTACTCGGGCTCCGCGTTGAGCCCGGTGCCCACGGCGGTCGCCCCGATGTTCTGCTCCGCGAGGCCCTCGGCCGCAGCGAGCATCCGGGCATGCGCGCGACGGATGGTCAGGGCATATGCCGCGAACTCCTGGCCCATGCGGATGGGCACCGCATCCTGCATGTGCGTACGCCCGGACTTGAGCACGCCGTCCAGCGCGACGCCTCGCTCCGCGAACGCGTCCGCGAGCTGCGCGACCGAGGCGAGCGTCTCCTGTGCCCGGTCGAGCGTGGCCACGCGCATCGCCGTGGGAAAGGTGTCGTTGGTCGACTGGGCCATGTTCACGTGGTCGTTGGGGCTGACCACGGCGTAGTCACCCCGTCGACCGCTGCCGACGCCCTGGGTCGCGAGGATCTCGATGGCCCGATTGGCGAGCACCTCGTTGGTGTTCATGTTGTGGCTGACACCCGCGCCCGCCTGGAACGGATCCACCCGGAAGGCATCGATGAGCAGCGCCTGCTGTGCCTGGCCAGCGGGCGTGGCGCTGTCCGGGGCCAGGCCCAGGACCTCATCCGCTGCCCTGACGACGGCGGCCGCAAGATGCTCCGGGAGTCGACCGGTCCGGAGGTTCGCGCGGGCCGCGGCCTTCTTGACCTGGACGGCCGCCCGGACCAGCGCGATGTCCGGCCGACGGCCGCTGATGGGGAAGTTGCGGATGGCCCGGGCGGTCTGGACGCCGTAGTACGCATCGGCCGGCACCTCGAGCTCACCCAGCGGGTCCCGCTCGACGCGGGTGGCGGTCGGGCTGGCGGCGACAGGGTGTGCGGGATCGGACGACGACTGGCTCACTGGGTCCCCCGGATGTGCTGGATCGGTACGGACCACCAGTCTACGAGCGTCGCGCGGGCGGGCGTGTCTGCTACGATCCGGGGGCCCATGTCCGATCATCTGCCGGTCCCCGTCGAGCCCACCCGCGCCACCGTCGCTGGCACCATCGCCCTCGATGACGAGGAGCCGCAGGTCGCCCGGCTGTTCGCGTTCATGACGGACGCGGAGCTGCGGTTCGAATCGCTCCGGATGCGGATCACCGAGCGGACCATGACCGCTCGTGGTGAGTCGCTCGTCATCTCCGAGGTGCTGGTGCGGCACGAGGGCCGAGCGCGGGTCACGCGTCGTCGCTCCCCGGAGCCGATGTCGCGGGACTACGACGTGTGGGCCACGGATGGCCTGACCGTCACCACGTATGACGCCGCCGCCGGACGAGCGAGCGTGCGGCCGGTCGAGCGGGCGCCCGTGGGATCCAGCGCGACCGACCTGCCGCGGTTCGCGCGGGTGCGTCCGCCACTCACGCGACTGCCCGCCGAGTCGCTGCCCGACACCTTCGTCCATCCCCAGGGCTATCTCCGGAACGTGGCCATGACCGGGGTCACGAGCCACGCCGGCAGCGCGGTGCTGCACGGGCGCCAGACGCTGCTGCTGCGTCTCGACCACCCGCGATCGACATATGTCCTCACGGACCGCCCGGATCGCTGGGTCGAGCTGGGCGTGGACCGCCAGACGGGCATCATCACGCTGCTCGTGGAGCACATCGGCGATCTCGTGACGCGGCACGCCGAGGTGACCTCGCTGGAGATCGACCCCGTGATCCCCGACGAGGCGTTCGCGGTGCATCTTCCCGAGGACGTCCGGCGCATCTACTGATCGCGGACCGATGACGATCGCGCGCGCCGACCTCGTGCGCTGCCCGTGGGCGGGCACCGATCCGCGGATGGTCGAGTACCACGACACCGAGTGGGGTCGCCCGATCCACGATGACCGTCGGCTGTTCGAGATGCTCTGCCTGGAAGGCGCGCAGGCCGGGCTCGCATGGCACACCATCCTGGTCCGGCGTGACGGCTACAGGGCTGCGTACGAGGGGTTCCATGCCGAGCGGATCGCCGCATGGGACGACGATCGCCAGGCACGGCTGCTGGTCGACCCGCGCATCGTCCGCAATCGGGCCAAGGTGGGAGCGTTCCGGGACAACGCCCGTGCCACGCTCCGCGTCCAGCAGGAGCTGGGCAGCCTCGACGCCTACCTGTGGGGCTTCGCGCCGGCCCGTCGGGCCTCGCGACCGCGCACCTTCGACCAGGTCGCGACGGAGACCGACGAATCACGCTCCCTGAGCCAGGACCTCCGTCGCAGAGGCTTCCGCTTCGTGGGGCCAGTGATCATCCATGCCTTCATGCAGTCCGTGGGCATGGTGGATGACCACCTCGCGGACTGCTTCGTGGGTGGCCCGGCGGATCCACGGTCGGCGGCCTGAGGTCCGTCCGCTGGTACCACTGGACATCGTTGCTCGGGGCACACACACTGTCCGCATGGGCAAGAAGTCGAAGAAGAAGGACGGGCGCAGACACGCCGAGGCGGACGAACGGCCGCAGGGGCCCGAGAGGTCACCAGCAGGAGTCCCAGCCCGCCCGAAGCGCCGGTCCAAGGGTGCCCCGGAGCCGGTCGACGTCGTCGTCGTCGCTCAGCGTCTGAACTCCGTCTCGCTCCACCTGCTGCGCCGCCTGGCGCGGGAGGAGTCGGCGTCCGGCACGCGGCCCGCGCGCCTGTCCGCGCTGGCCACGCTCGCATCGCATGGTCCGTGCACCCTCGGCACGCTGGCGCGCCTGGAGCGCGTGACGCCGCCATCGATGACCCGGCTCGTGCATGCCCTCGAGGCCGACGGGCTCGCCGAGCGTTCGCCGAGCGTCACCGACGGCCGTCAGGTGGACGTGCGCATCACCGCTGCGGGGTCGGCCCTCCTGGCGGCCCGGGGTGACCAGCGGGAGGCGACCCTGGCCGATTGGCTGGCCGACCTGCCCCCTGCTGACCTCCAGGTCCTGTCGACCGCATCCACGATCCTCGAGGCGACGCTCCGGGACACGTGATGTCCCGTCCGGAGCCCGCCACCGCCTGGCCGACCTGGCTGGCGCTGCTCATCGCGACGCTCCTGCTCACGTGGACCGGCACACCGCCGGTCGGGGTCGTCGCATGCCTCCTGGTGATGGCGGGGACGCTCCTGGTCTCGCTGCGCTGGTCCATCACACCAGTCGCCATCCTGGTGCTGCTGGGGGTCGGTGTGATGCTCCGCGTGTGGGCCGTGGGCGGCGGCTGGTCGGACGTGATGCTCGTCACCGACGCTGCGCTCCACCGGATGCTGGACGGGGGCGGCCCGTACGGCGTGGGCTATGCCGAGTCGATCCCGCCCGGAGCGCCCTTCGCGTACGGCCCCATGGCCCTGCTGTGGTATCTGCCCGCGATCGGCAGCCCGGGTCGACTGGAGCTGGGCCTGTCGCTGGCACTCCTCGGTGTCCTGGCACTCCGCGGACGCCCTCTCGGGCTCGCCATCTACGCCACCCTGCCGGCACTCCTGGTCACCGCCACCGATGGCTCCAATGACACCAGCGCCGGTGTGCTCATCCTGCTGGCACTGCTCGCGGCCCAGCGATCGCCGATGACGGGCGGGGTGCTGTTGGCGTTCGCGGTGGCCTTCAAGCCCTACGCTCTCGCCTGGCTGCTGCCGCTGCTCGCGTACGCGGGCTCGCTCCTGCCACTCGTCGCGTTCGCGGGTGCCAGCCTGCTGACATGGGGCTGGGCAGCCATCGCGTGGGGCGTCTCGCCGATCCTGTCGAGCATCGGCCACGCGGAGTCGGTCCACGACCAGCCCTACTACTCGGCGGCCTGGGTGGTGCCGGCCCCACTCCGCCCACCGGAGTGGGTCTGGTCGGTCGGACGGTATACCGCGGGTGCCATCGTGGCGGTCGTGGGCTGGCGCTGGGTGCGCACCGGTCGCTCGTTCGTGGTCGTGGGCTGTGGCGTGTTCCTGGCCACGCTGTTCCTGGGCTGGTGGTCGACGTTCGCGTACCTCGCGGCCATCGCGCCCGTGGTGTGCTGGCACCTCGACGACTGGCTGGGGACCAGCGAGCTGCGCGTCCGCTGGCCAGCCGACCCGATCGGACGCATGACCCGCTGGCTCGATGGCCGATGGCCCATCCTGCGACCCTGGGCGCAGGGACCCCCGAGGCTCCCCTGACGGTCGGGGGGCCGTTGCTTCTGCGCACCATCCGGTCCGCCGGGACCATCGACGGCCACGGCCGTGGCACCCTATCCTCCGTGCAGCTGCGAATGCGGGAAGCGTCGATGCGTGATCCGGATCACTCGGTCGCCGGTGGATCACGTGGAGCAATGGCGAGCCCGGTCCCGTTCACTCGGAACAGGATCGGGGGTCTCATGCGCATCGTGGCATTGGTCCTGCTCGCGTCGGCCCAGATGTTCGACTACCTGTCGTTCATGGTCATGATCGAGAAGCACGGCCTGGCCGCGGAGCTCAACCCTATCGTGGTGACCCTCCACCAGAACGTGGGCATGGTCGGCCTCACCGTGGTCAAGGCGGGCGCGGTCATCTTCCTCGCCTTCGCGGCGCTGCTGCTCATCCCGCGGCGGCCCCTGGTGGGAGCGAGCGTGCTCACAGTGGGCATCGTGCTGGGGATCGTGGGCGGCGTCTCGAACGTCATCACCATCTGACGTCGAGGCTGACCCCCGACCTCCGGCTGGCCCCTGGCTCGAGGCCACGCGCAGACGATGGGCAGATCCTGCATCCACGGAGTCTGTACCCTCGGGTGGTCCGAGGGTCAAGGGCGTTCGGGGTCGGGTGGCGGGATCCCCCGTGAGCGCACCCAGTCACGCAGCGCCCAGCGGGTCGTGTCAAGACCGATCGACGCCCACGGCAGGGCGTCCGGACGGAACGTGGCGACCTCGAGCGCCTCGTCCGTGGCATGCGCCTCACCGCCCACGATGGTCGCCTCGTAGACGGCGACGACGACCGCGGACCGGGGCTGCGAGTAGAGACCCACGATCGACGTCGGCGCCACCACGAGCCCGGTCTCCTCGAGGGTCTCGCGCACCGCGCCCTGGATGGCCGTCTCGTCCGCCTCGAGGAAGCCCCCCGGCTGGGCCCACGTGCCGTAGGCCGGTTCGATCGCCCGCCGCAGCAGCACCAGCTCCCCCGTCACCGTGAGGGGCAACGTCGTGACCACGAGACGGGGGTTGACGTACGCGATGAAGCCACAGGCACCACACACGAGGCGTTCCCGGTGCTCCCCCGGCACCGGCACCAGGTCCAGCGGCGCACCACATCGCGAGCAGTAGCCGAGCGTGCTCCGGACCCAGCCCGGCACCCGGTCCACGAAGCCCTCGAGGGGCTCGTCCGCGCCTGGGTCCCACAACGAGCGGATCGGCTCGTCCATCATCCGACCGATGTCATGCGAGCAGGACGATGCCCATGACCCCGACCGTGACGAGGGCAGCAGCGACGAGCACCGCCACCCAGACCACGCGGAACCATCCGGTGGGGGCATGGACGGGCATCCAGGCCTTCGCCGACCGCGCGATGCGCACGATCGCGTCGATGGTCACGGCCAGCAGGAGGACGCCACCGACGAGCACCGGCAGGCGCACCCACCATGAGGACAGTGGGGTACCCAGCTCGAGGGCCACGATGGCGATGACGCCACACACGAGGGCCCCGATGGACACGAAGATGAAGCTGTCGCGGAGGGGCGTCGGCCGCTCCTCGGGCACGCGGCTGGGGACGATGGGCCTCCCCTGCACGTCGAGCCGTATGGGTCGCTCCTGGCGATCGAGCGTGGGGGCCCCGGCGACGGGGTCGTGGTCGGTCACGGTCCGAGTGTAGGCGGCGACCCCACAGGAGGGCCGCCGGGGACGCAGGGCGCCGGGGTCACTGCCCCTGGGCGCGCGTGAACCCTTCCTCGTCCCCGAAGCGCGTCAGCTTCTGGACATCCATCCAGCGGTACCGCTCCGAGATACGGCCCAGGAGGGCCAGGATGGCGGCGTCCGTGACGGACCAGTCGGCTGCGGTGGGCACGAACCGGGCACTCCACCAGTCGACGCTGTCGATGCGAGCCGATGTGGCGGGCCACGCGAGGGTGCCGCGCGTGGTCACGGCCGCGAGCCGGAACTCGGCGCCTGCAGCGGTTTCCAGGCGAGCCCCGATGACGTCCGCGGTCTCGCTGGTCTCGAGATAGACATCGATCCCCACCACCTCGGTCGGCACGGTGCGCTCGGTGGGTGCGTACGACCAGCGCGCGACAGGGGCTGGCGGCTGGGCGGGGACCTGCCGATCACGACCGTATCGGCGGACGGGTTCCCGCCCCAGGTTGCCGATGATGGCGTCCGTGAAGCCGCTGGTGGAGGTCGCCTCCTCGACGTCCCCCTGCTGGCGGGCCACATCGAGCGTCACTGCCTGACCCTCCTCGAGGGTCACGGACACCGCATCCTCCACCCGCTGGGCGGCCACGTGCTCACCGAGGTGGCGGAGCATCATCACGGAGCTGAGGATGAGCGCCGTGGGGTTGATGACGTTCTTGCCCGCGTACTTGGGCGCGGAGCCGTGGACCGCCTCGAAGATCGCGACGTCATCGCCATAGTTGCCCGACGCCGCGAACCCGAGACCACCGACGAGTCCCGAGGCCAGGTCGCTCACGATGTCGCCGGCGAGGTTCGTGGTCACCATCACGTCGAACTGGGCCGGGTCCTTGGCCATCTGGTGGGCGACGTTGTCGATGATCAGATGCTGGTGGGTGATGTCCGGGTACTCGGCGGCGACCTCCTCACCGATGCGCTTGAACATCCCCTCCGTCAGCTTGAGGATGTTCGCCTTGGTCGCCACGGTGACCTTGGTGCGACCCTCGCGACGGGCCAGCTCGAAGGCGTACCGGATGATCTTCTCGGAGCCCTTGCGGCTGATGATCTTGAGGGCGACCGCGACGTCTCGCGTCTCGAGGTACTCGACGCCGGCGTAGAGGTCCTCGATGTTCTCGCGGACCACGATGAAGTCCACGCCCTCGCCGTCATAGCGGGTGGGCACGCCGGGCAGCTGGCGGGCGGGCCGGATGTTGGCGTAGGTCTCGAACAGCTTGCGGAGCGTGACGTTCGCGCTCTTCTCGCCGAACCCGATCGGCGTGGCGAGCGGGCCCTTGAGCGCCACCCCGGTGCGCTGGATC
>CAZYTQ010000128.1:0-8772 GCA_964650135.1 uncultured Anaerolineaceae bacterium
ACCTCGAGCAACGCGTCGAGCGTGCGCACGCCGCCTGCGGCCTTGACCTGGACGTGGGGCGACGTGTTGGCGCGCATCAGCTTCAGGTCATCGATGGTCGCGCCACTGGACGCGAAGCCGGTCGAGGTCTTGACGAAGTCGCCGCCGGCCGCCTCGGTCAGGTGGCAGGCACGGATCTTCTCGTCATCGGTCAGATACGCGTTCTCGAAGATGACCTTGACGATGGCGCCCGCCGCGTGCGCGACCTCGACCACGGCGGCGATGTCGTCCTGGACCTCCTGGTCGCGGCCCGACCGGAGGGCGCCGATGAGCAGCACCATGTCCAGCTCCGTGGCGCCGTCTGCCAGGGCTGCGTGCGCCTCCGCGACCTTGATGGCCGTGCGGTGGTTGCCGTGCGGGAAGCCGATGGTCGTGCCCACGGCCACATCCGTGCCCGCGAGGATGTCCCGTGCGCGCACCACGTCCGCAGGGCGGCAGCACACCGATGCCACGTCGTATGCCGCCGCCAGCTCGCATCCGGCGCGCACGAACGCGTCGTCCAGCTCGGGCCTGAGCAGTGAATGGTCGATGGTCTTCGCCACATCGCGGTAGCCGAGGGTGGCGATGTCGAGGGTCATGGGATCACCTGATGAAGGGCCGGAGCGTGTCACGCGCGACGAGGAAGCCGCGCTTCACCTTCTCGTCGGTGCCTTCGAACACGCGGTCCTCGTGCTCGATGATGATGTCGCCGTCGTAGCCGGCACGGTACAGCGCCGAGAAGACCTCGCGCCAGTCCACGTCCCCGAGGCCGGGGATGCGTGGCACCTGCCAGCCGATGCCCGCCGACAGCGTGCCCCGCTCGTACAGGCCGTCCCGATCGATCATCAGGTCCTTGGCCTGGACATGCAGGATGTGGGGTCCGAACTCGCGGATGAACCGGCCCTGGTCGATCATCAGCCACACCAGGTGGGACGGGTCGTAGTTGAGCCCGATGGTGCCCGCCCACTGCTCGAGGATGCGTCGCCAGATGTAGGGGCTCCACGCGATGTTGTGGCCGGCGGGCCACTCATCGGCCGAGAAGATCATGGGACAGTTCTCGATGGTCAGACGCACGCCGTGGTCCTTCGCCACGGCCACGATGCGCGGCCACACTCGGAGGGCGTCCTCCCAGTTCTGGTCCTGGGTCTTCGAGGCGTCACCGCCCATGAACGTGTTCACGAACGGCACGCCCATGCGTGCGGCCGCGGCGATGACCAGCTCCAGGTGACCGATCACGCGCTCCCGATGCTCCGGGTCGGGATGCAGCGGGTTGGGATAGAAGCCGAGGCCCGAGATGCCCAGCCCACGGCCGTGGATCTCGTCCACGATCTCGCGTGCCTGCGCGTCGGACAGGTTCGCGACGTCGATGTGGGAGGTGCCCGCGTAGCGCCGGGTGGGGCCGGTCGCGCGGGGCCAGCAGGCGATCTCCAGCGCCTCGAAGCCCTGGTCCGCGGTCCAGCGCGCGACCTCGCTGAGCGATGTCTCGGGGAACGGGGCGGTGAGCAGGCCGAGCTTCATGCGAGTGCTCCCTGGGGGATGGGGGACGAGGCAGCCACCGAGGCGACGTCCACCCAGCGGCCCTCCCGGGCGGACGCCAGGACCGCATCGCCGAGGAGCATCTCGTGGTGACCGTCCTCGAATGTCGCGAACGTGGGCCGCGCGGGCATGCGGCCTGCCGCGACCGCCTGGTAGATGGCCCGGAACAGGGCGTGGAAGGTGTCGCCGAACCCCTCGACGTGACCACCCGGCAGGCTCGCCGCGGACGACCCGACCGCGTTCATGAGCGCGGGGCCACGTTGGAGGATCTCGTTCGGTCGCTCGCGGTGGCCCAGCCACAGGTGGTCAGGCGTCTCCGAGTCCCAGGCCGCCGACCCACGGCTGCCATCGATCTCGTACTGGAGCGAGTTCTTGCGACCCGCACTGACCTGCGAGATGGCCACCGATCCACGGGCGCCGTCCTCGAAGCGCAGCAGCAGCAAGGCGATGTCGTCGGTCGACATGACGCGTGGGATGGTGTCGCCCGAGCGCTCGGTGGCGAACGTCTCGACCGGACCCGTCGGCTGCTGGCGGGTCGGGATGGCGGTCACCAGCTCGGCCATCACCGAACGCACCCGGGAACCCGTGATGAAGCTCACGAGGTCCACCCAGTGCGTCCCGATGTCGCCGAACGCCCGCAGCGGGCCACCCTCGACCGGGTCGAGGCGCCAGTTCCAGTCGGTGTCCTGGAACAGCCAGTCCTGGAAGTAGCGGCCGGTCAGCAATCGGATGTCTCCGAGCGTCCCCGCGGCCACCTCGGCGTGCAGATGCTGGTTGAGCGGATAGAACCGGATGTTGTAGTTGACGGCACAGATGCGGTCCGTCCGAGCACCCAGTCCCACCAGCTCCGCCGATTCGGCCGATGTCACCGCGAGGGGCTTCTCGCACACCACGTGGCGGCCTGCCGCGATGATCGCGCGCACCTGTGGATGGTGGAGGCGATTGGGGGAGGTCACGTGGACCACGTCCACGTGAGGGTCGGCGAGCAGCTCCTCGAGGCTCGCGTATGCCCGGGGGACCCCCAGGCGGCTGGCGGCCGCGCTCGCGCGGTCCGCCGAGGATCCGAGGATGCCATGGACCGTGACGCCCAGACGTCGCAGCGCCTCGACATGCACCGTGCCGATGAATCCGGAGCCGATGACCGCAGCGCCGATCCCATCCACCGATCCCACTCGCGTCACCCTCGCGTCACCGATCCGACACCCACCATGGTACTTCTGCTTGTCAACCGCAAAAGTCCGCCCTTCGCCGGACGTAACCCGACCGACGACGCGTCGTCAGCGGGCGCGACCGAGCTGGCTGGCGGCGAGCGTGTCGGCGAGCACCACCAGTCGTGGGTGCCGCCGCAGATAGCTCGCCGGCAGCTCGGTGGTCTCCGGTCCATCGAGCGCCCGGGCCAGGATGTCGGCCTTGTGCGCGCCGGTCACCAGCAGCCACAGCTCATCGGCCGCGAGCAATCGGTCCATGCCCAGGGTGATGCCCCGATCGGGCACGCTGCCCGCGCCATAGCGGGTCCGGGCAGCGTCCCGGCTGCTGGGCGCGAGATCGACCACCCGTGTCGGACTGGCCGGCCCCGAACCCGGCTCGTTGAAGCCCACGTGGCCGTTGCCGCCCAGTCCCAGGAGGGCGAGCCGGATCCCCGACGCGACGACCGCGTCGTGCGCCACGGCGGCGGCCGCAGGGTCGGCTGTGTCCACATCGATGAGCACGGAACGTGGGCTCGGCGCCAGGCCATCCAGCAGGTCCTCGCGGAGCCGGACGTCGCAGCGGGCGGGGTCACCGGGCGCCAGCCCGAGCCACTCGTCGAGCAGGATGATGGTGGCGCTCGCGAACGCGGCGCCGGCGTCGGGTCGCTCGACGAGGTGCCGGTAGACCGGACGGGGCGTGGCTCCCGTGGGCAGCACGATACGTGCGGCGGGTGTGCGGCCCACGACCCCCAGGAGGCGTTCGGCGACCGCGGGAGCCCAGGCCTCGACGCTGAGCGGGACGAGCTCAGGCGCCATCGACCACCCGGTCGCTGAAGTCGCCCGTCACCGGATCCTTGAGGATGAGCTTGGTGCGGCCATCGGGCAGTAGCTCGCGCTTGATGACGACATGGCCTTCGTACGTATCGGGGGTGTTGCTGATGCGTGGCGTGGCGCCGCCTCGCCAGTCGAGGGTCACCGGCTCCCACGCGTGGGCCTTCGCGGAGCGGTAGGCGGCGTCCATGATCGCGTTGACCACGTAGCCGTCATAGAAGGTCTCGCGCGGCGAGCCGCCCACGTCGATGGACCGGAACATGTCCGTGAACATGTCCACGTAGCCCAGCTCGGAGACCTCGTCACCCACCGGGAACAGCCAGCCTGCCGCGGTCTCGGCCTTCTCCGCGACGTAGCCCGAGCTGCCGCCCGCAGTGAACATCTGGAAGCCGGTGCGCAGGAAATGGTCGAGCCAGATGGTGCCGTGCGTGCCCGCGACCTCGTCCCGCAGGTCCATGCCACCCCGGAACGTCCACGAGACCTCGAACTGGCCGATGGCCCCCGACTCGAAGCGGATGAGCGCGATGGCGTTGTCCTCGTCCGCGATGGGATGCACCAGCGTGTCCGTGTGGCACAGCACCTCGACCGGTCTGTTGCCCTTGCCAACGAAGTTGCGGATGATCTCGATGCAGTGACAGCCCAGGTCGATGATGGCGCCGCCGCCCGTCAGCCGGCCGTCCCAGAACCACGCCGAGTGTGGCCCAGGATGGGTCTCACGCGAGCGGACCCAGGTCACATCGCCGAGCGCCCCGGCCTCCACCGATGCGACGGCCTTGAGGGTCTTGGGTGTGTAGCACAGGTCCTCGAGGTATCCCCCGAAGACCCCCGCGGCCTCCACGGCGCCGAGCATCCGCTGGGCCTCCTCAGCGGTCCGACCGAGCGGCTTGGTGCACAGCACCGCCTTGCCGGCCGCAGCGGCGAGCGACACCGCCTGCTCGTGGAGGTGGTTGGGCAGAGCGACCACCACCACATCCGTCTCCGGGTGACGGATGGCCGCCTCCAGGTCGGTCGTGTGCTCCGGGATGTCCCATCGATCCCGGAACGCCTGGCCACGCGACTCGCTGCGGGAGTACACGACCCGGACCCGGTCCATGCCCCGCTGGCCGTGGAGCGTCTGGGTGTAGAAGTCGCCGATGAGTCCGGTGCCGAGCATGCTGATGGCGTGTGGGCGCATCCCCTGGGTCCCCCAAAGCGGTCGATGGACGCGTCGATCCGGGCCTGTGGCGACGCGTCCCCGATGCTACGTCAGGCGGCGGCCGGTGCGAGCCGGGCGCGACCAGGTCGAGCACCAGCACGGTGCCGCGCCACGCTGGGGCTGGTCATGGACGAGTCGACGCGTGCTCGGCCCACGCTGCCCGTCCCTCGCCGTAGAGCGCTTCCACCGCGGCCACCGTGCGCTGGATGCAGAACCGCTCGTGGACCGATCGATGGCCGGCTCGCCCGATCGTGTCCGCGAGCGGGTGGTCGGTGAGCAGCCGCACGATCGCATCCGCGAGCGCGGCGCCGTCATGGGGTGGCACGAGCAGTCCCGTCACGCCATCCTCGATCATCTCCGGGATACCCCCGACGTCGCTCGCCACGACGGGTCGAGCGAGCGCCATCGCCTCGAGGATGACGAGGCCCTGTGCTTCGCGATAGGAGGGCAGGACCGCCACGTCGAAGGCCGCGGTGACCGATGGGACGTCCTCCCGGCGGCCCGTGAACACGACCGAAGCACCCGGCGCCACACCATGCCCGCCGTCCGATGACCCGACGCGCGCCGGCTCACCGAGGAGCCCGAGCCGTGCCGCATGGGCCCTGAGGGCATCCGCCTGGGACCCTTCGCCGACGATGATGAGTCGCGCGGCGGGCACCCGTGCCAGCACCGACGGCCACGCGTCCAGGAGCGTCGCATGCCCCTTCTCCGGCTCCAGGCGTGCCACGACGCCGACCAGCTGCGACCCCTCGGGCAGGCCGTACTCCTCGGGGAGCGTGCAGCACGCCTCGGTGTGGTCGTAGCGGTCGAGGTCCACGCCGTTGTGGATGAGCTCGACGCGCGTGCGTGACGTGCGTCCCTCGCGCTGGAGCTTGTCCACGATCGAGGCGCTCACCGCGACCAGCCGGTCGATCTCGGGCGTGAGGCCCGCCAGGAGCTGCCGCTCCTCCACCGATCGCACCCGCGACGAGTGGACCGTGGCGACCAGGAACGGCCGAGGTGCACCGCCCTCGGCGAGGTGGCGCGCAGCGAGCACACCCACGACCTCGGCGCGGTACATGTGCGCATGGACGACCTGGGCGGCCCACGCCTCCAGGGTCGACGCCACGAGCGATGCGGCCCGCATGTCGTCCGGCTCCTCGATCACCTCGACGTGGACGCCGAGCGCCCGCCAGCGGCGCACGGAGCTGCCGTCCGACAGGCTGATGACCCGGACGTCGAAGCGCGTCCGGTCGATGCGAGACAGCAGCGACGCGACATGCTCCTGGGCACCGCCATTGGTCCCGGTCGCGACCAGCTCCGCGACACGGACCCGCTCGCCCACCGCCGCCGTCACCCGTTCGGGCGGGTCGAGACACGGGTCGCGTGTCCCGAGCGCGTTCACGAGGCCGGGCGCGTGACCACGATGCGCATCACGGGCTCGTCCATGGCGCCCCACTCGTACTTGTAGGACTCGTCCCCACGCAGGAAATCGAAGCGGGTGCGGCCGGCATCCATCCGATCGCGGATATACGCCGCGGTCCCGGTGACACCCGGTGACAGCTCCCGGGCGGTCGGGTCGATCCCCGCGTTGTAGAAGTAGCAGGTCGTGCCATCGTCGAACCCGACTCCGGCGAACACGACCCGGTCACCCACCGTCACCTGCCCCAGCTGGAGCTGGGCACAGGGTCCTTCGGCCGCCTCCAGCTCGGTCAGTCGGTGGAGGAACCGCCGGCTGCGGTCGCCGCCCTCGGTCGCGGGGAACAGGCCATCCTCGCCCCAGCGAGCCTGGTGGAGGTCGATGAAGGCGTCCACGGATGCGGCATCGAGCGGCATGGGTCGGTATCGCACCTCGCCCACCGCCTCGGCACGGCGGAGCTTGCGTCGGATCTCGTGGCGGGCCGACTTGCCGAGCGTGCCGAGGTACTCGTCCCAGTCGCGGCTCTCGGGCAGCTGCGCCACGGGGCAGACGTCCTCCTGGGTGACGTCCACCCGCCAGTCCGGCGGGCCGGCTCGGAACGCAGCGGTGGCCGCATCCACCACCGGATCGGTGGCACGCAGCCGTCGCAGGTCGACGGACTCCCAGGCCCACGGTCCGCGTGCATCCGCCGCGAGGCTGCGCACGACCGCCTCGCACACGGCAGCCAGATCGGCCGGGTCGCACAGGAAGGTCGCGTAGTCGGCGTGGTAGCTCGCCGCCATGAACACCGTGGGGGCGTCGGGGATGACCGGGCCATCCTCGGCCGGACGCCGAAGGTGGGTCGCGGAATCCCGATCGCGGCCACGCTCGGGATGACGGTGCATGAGCGGTACGATCGCCACCGTCTCATCGGTGGATGCATGGTCCGATCCGACCGGTGCCACGAGCAGGTACTGGGCGTGCGCGGTGCTGGCGTACGCATCCCACCACGCCCGGTGCACCGTCCAGCGCGAGAACGGACTGGGACACGCGGTACGTGCAAGCAGGCGATCCCAGGTCGCGCGGGGGATGTCATCGAACGTTGCGCGGCGCGTGGACAGCTCGCCGGTCTGGGCCGGCGCGGGACATGGGGCGGTAGGTGTCGTCATGGGGTGACCGAAGTGTATGCCCGCGCGGTGTACAGCGTATGGGCCCGGCCAGTCGCGTGGCGACTGGAGTGAGCGACAAGGCCACCCGCGCCTCGCTCAGCCCGCCGGTGCTCCGCTGGGTATGGCCACGGGTCGCTCCTCGACGGCTGTCGTGCGCCGGAGGAGCCGTCGGGCCAGATCCGAGGTCGGTCGCTCCACGGATCGCCACGAGACTGCGCTCACCACGAGGGCCACGGACCCACAGAGGGCGAGCGCTGTCCATCCGCGTCCACCCATGTTGGCGATGACGAGCAGCAGGGTCAGGTGCCAGAGATAGAACGGGTACGAGAGCGTCCGACCGGCGTGGGCCAGCGCGACCCCCGGACGCCACGACACCCGCAGGTGCAGCAGGCGCGGGATCATGAGCGCGGTGCCGGTGGAGACCATGATCATCCTCGAAAGTTCGACGTACCCATGGTCATTGGGCAGGGACACCAGCGGCAGCACGATGAGCAGCGCACCAGCGACGAACACCCATCGGCGGCCGAGCTGGCGGGCAAACGATGGTGGACCGGCCAGCGCCACGGCCACGAGCATGCCGGGCACGAACGCCCAGGCGAGCATCGGCGCGAGTGCGACCCGCGCCGCGGCGTCACCCAGGTCGGGGTAGGCGAGTCGGGCCGCGAGCGAGAGCGCGCCGAGGGACGCGATGACGACGATCGGCCGCGTCAGCCGGACCGTTGCCGCACCACATAGCCAGGCCACGGCCGGCAGTGCGAGGTAGAACGCCATCTCCACGTGCAGCGACCATGCCACGGGCATCGCCTTCGCGGACAGCGAGGTGTCCATGGGATGGAGCATCAGCAGATACATCGGCTCGTTGCCGGGATAGGCTGTGGGCGACATGACGCCGAGCGTGAACACCAAGGCCACGAGGTACGCCGGGAAGATGCGGACCGTGCGTAGTACCAGGTGGTCGCGGACCGCGAAGCGCCCGCTACGTGTGCTGCTGAAGACAAGGAACCCTGACAGCGCGAAGAATACGAAGACCCCGAGGTCGAGCGACGCGACGATCGAATCGAACGGACCCAGCTCCAGCTGGAGGGGGGCTCTCGCGTGGAAGAGGAACACAGCGGCGGCGGCAACGATGCGCAGGATGTCGAGGGACTCGGCGCGTCTGGGCTGGAGCACTCCGGTACGGTGACCCACCGCGCTGTCATTGGCCATGGGTCGAAGTGATCACCCGATGACCCGGACCGGCCTCGCCAGTCGCCCGATGAGGTCCGGACTGAATCGCGAGCAGGCTGTCCGCCGGTTGGTGGGGCATCGTCACCGATGACCGCGTTGCGGCCTCGTTCTTCAGGCCCCCTCGCGCTCGCGGCGGCCGGCGCGGTCGTGGTGCTCGTCGTCCTGGTCGCGCAGCTGCGTGACCTGGGATGGGACCTGGAGGCCTATCTCGATGCCGCCCGACGCATCGTG
>CAZYTQ010000129.1:0-8745 GCA_964650135.1 uncultured Anaerolineaceae bacterium
CCACGAGGACAGCCGGAGCGCGGCGGTACCATGACCCCACGCCTCCGTAGCTCAGTGGATAGAGCAGCCGCCTTCTAAGCGGCCGGTCGCAGGTTCGATCCCTGCCGGGGGCGCCATGAGACCGTACGTCCGGCGACGCGCCATGACATTGGAGGCACCCACGATGCGCACCACCCGCCTGGCCGCCCTCGCCGGCCTGCTGCTCCTGGTCCCGACCGCGGTCGCGGCACAGTCGCCGGCCGCGCCGACGCTACCCCCGCAACCTGACTTCTCCGCCGCGCGCAGCGTGTGCGAGGAGAAGGGCGGCACGGTCCAGTCGCGCCGTGCGACGTTCGGCACCAACGGCGACCAGTCGAGCTGGGTGGACCTGGGACGGAACGTGGAGCTCTGCCGCTGGCAGGCCGAGGACGGCTCGCGCATCTACGTGGACACGATCACCCTGGCGCTCGACACGCCGACCCTCGCCGCGGTGGCCTACGTCAGCGCGCTCCCCATGGCGGAGTACGACCCGGCTCGCGGCAACCCCGCCACGGCCTACTGCGCCGACCTCGGCGGGTCGGCGAGCTTTGGCAACGGTGCGGCGGGTGGTGGCTGGGTGGACCTGGACGACCCCGACGATCAGGTCATCGCGATGTGCGTGTTCCCGGATGGCTCGATGATCGACGAGTGGGGTCTCGCCTACCACTCGGATGGCACCATCCGGGGCGTGGACCTGGAGCCGCTGTTCGTGTACCAGCCGGGCGCCGAGCTGCCCGCGTTCTTCAGCGCGCCGGAGGGCTGACGACCGCGGATCGTGCGTCCGCGCAACACCCTCGGTACCGCGCGCACCGGACGAGAGTACGGCTTGGCGTAGGCCCGACCGAAGGGCACCATCCGTCACATCACCCGGCCCCACCACAGCGGACCCGTCCGCAGTGGACCGGCAACGATCGCCTGCGGCGTCCTCCGAGCGCGCCGTGGTACTCCGAGCAGCCGTCCAGAGAGCACCACGCAACGAATGAGGAACGACACCACGATGGCGCCCACCGCTGCCGCTGCCAACGATCTCGGACCCATGCTCACCGCCAGCGAGGTGGCGGACATGCTCCATCTCCACGTCAACACCGTGAAGCGTCTCGGTGACCGAGGCGAGCTTCCCTTCTATCGCGTCTGCAAGCGCGGGGACCGTCGGTTCCGGCTCGATGACGTGATGGACTTCCTGGCCCGCAACCGCTAGCCCGATCGCTCGGTCCGCTGGCGCGCCAGCGCCCGACGACCGACGACCGACGACCGACGACCCTCCACCACACGACGAGACGCCGGCGCCCTCCAGGGACGCCGGCGTCGATGTGTGCCCGCCACCCTGGCCGGGACGGCTGACCTGACGGTCAGTCGTCGAGGTCGGGGGCAGTGGCCTGTGAGCTGCGCAACATGAATGCGTAGCCGATGAACCCGAGGCCCGCGAGCGCGATGAGGATGCCCAGCAGCACGAACGTGCCCTGGAGCGACTCGATGCCGTTGCGGCCGTTCACGATGAGCAGGATGCCCACCACGATGGTGAGCGCTGCCACGATGATCGCGATGACCGGCAGCCCGGATCCCTTCTCGCGGCCGACGACCGTGGTCACGAGCGCCGAGAGCCCGTAGAGCACGAGTCCCACGCCCAGGATGATGGCGAGCGCGACCGTACCGACGTTGCGGTCCTCCACGATGAACGCGCCCAGGAGCGTCAGCAGGCCCACGGAGGCTCCGACGCCGGCCCGGAACGCGACCGTCGCGACGCGAGCGGGCGCGACCCGGTGACGCGCCAGGCGCCACACCGACATGCCCGCGCTCACCAGCAACAGCAGCGCGACGAGCTGCAGGATGGCCGCCGTCCCGAACCCGGGTGCGAGCCAGATGATGAGCCCCACGACGCCCAGCACGATGCCCTGGATGAGCACCATCTCCCAGCGTGCGCCCTTCTTCCAGGGTGCGTTCTGGTCCACCATGCGCGCTGCCCCCGAGAGGATCTCCTCTTCGGGGCTGGAGGTGACCTGCCCGGCCGCAGGCACCGCCGGTGGCGCAGCGGGCGCCGTGGTGGGTCCCGTGGCTGGCGGGGGTGTGACCGGCGGCTCCGGCTCGGGCTTCCCCAGGACCTCCGACATCTCCCTGCCTCCATGTGGCTGCGGACGTTCGAGGCCCATGCTACCAATGCGCTGCCCGGGCAGTGCGGCTGCGCCACCACGCTCACCGGTGATCCCGCGGGGTGGCCCCGCGTGGTCGAGGCACCGTGTCGCTTCGGGGGTGGCCCGCGAGCGCGCGTCCGACCCCATGGTTGATATGACGTTGACGCATCATATCGTCCAGATATCGCTCTTGCGGATCATATCGAACGCTGATACGCTCGCGCAGATGGCCCCGGCACCGATCGCGATCTGTCTCGTCGGCGACGTCGTGGGTTCGCGTCGAGGTGCGCTCGCGGCGACCGAGTGGTTGACCAGGCTGCGTGATCGATGGGAGTCGATGTGCCCCGAGCGCCTGGCGCCCTTCGAGTTCACCCAGGGCGATGAGATCCAGGGCCTTCTGCCGGTCGACGCTGACGCGCTCCGGCTGGTCCTCGACGCCGCGCTCCGGCCACACGCCGGGCCGAGCGGGATCCCCAGGATGCGCTGGGTGCTCGCGATCGGCGGTGTGGACCCAGGTCACGGACCGACCACACAGCGGACGGGCGACGCGTTCCTGGTCGCCCGCGGGCTCATGACGCGGATCCATCACGACCGCGATGTGCTCGCCTGCGCGACCGGTGACCGGCCGACCGACCGGCTCCTGGCTGGCGTGGCACCCGTCCTGGGGTCCATCATCGAGCGCATGACCGATCGACAACGCGAGGCCCTCCACCTGCGGTCCATCGAGGGTCTCACGCAGGAGGGCATCGCCGCGCGACTGGGCATCTCGCAGTCGGCCGTGTCGGGGCACCTGTCGCGAGCCGGTGCACGGGACGTGGCGCGACTCGCTGAGGCCGTCCGCCTGCTGCTGGCCACGGGCATCGGCGCGATGGCGCCCACGGACGGTTCGAGCGCTCCATGACCCCCGACCCGGTCAGCGGCGGCATGCTCGTCCTGTCATGGCTGGTGCTGTGTCATCTGCTCGCGGACTTCGTGTTCCAGCCTGGCTGGGTGGCCACGCGCAAGTTCGGGCGCGGGCCCGCGGCGTGGCGGGCGCTGGGTGTCCATGTGCTCATCGTGAGTGGCATCGCAGCGTCCATCGTGCTGGTGTACGGCCTGCCGGGCGTCGGCTACGTGCTGGTGACCGGGATCACCCATCTGATCATCGATCGCGCCAAGGTCGAGCTCACGTTGCGCATGGAGCCCTCCCGAACCATCGTCGCGACGCCTCCTGACCCCTCCGGCATCCCGACCGAGGGTGCGACCACCGATCCGGACGCGGCGACCGAGCTCGTGGCTGGCTGGTCCCCGATGCCGGGCGTCTGGTTCCTGCTCGACCAGGTCGCCCACCTCGCGGTCCTGGTGGTGGCCTGGGCGCTGCTGCTGGCCTCCGCGACGCCGCTCGCCTGGTGGCAGGACCTCGTCGAACGGATCGAGCTGCGTGACGACGGGGCGCTGACCGGCCGCGCGATCCTGCTGTGCATCGTCATCGCTGCCCTGGTCATCGCCAACGTGCGTGCCGGCAACCTGTTCGTGGGCACCCTCGTGCGAGCGCCACGACCACCGGTCATGGACGACGTGCGGACCGCTGACGGGCCGTCCGTGGCGCGCATCGGGGCGACCATCGGGGTCATCGAGCGGCTGCTCATCGCCGCGCTCGTGCTGGCCGGCGGGGTCGCCACCATCGGGCTGGTGGTCGCGGCCAAGACGCTCGCCCGATTCAGACAGCTGGACGACCGGGTGTTCGCCGAGTACTACCTGCTGGGCACGCTCGCCAGCGTCGCGTTCGCGGTCATCACGAGCCTGCTTGCGCTCCAGGTGCTCGCCTGACGGACGCGGCACAGCTCCTGGTGGCCCTGGGCGCGCTTGGCACCGCGCCCGTACCGCCACGTCTCGTCGCGGTGGGCTGGGCCACGGTCGACCACGAGCGCACGCTCGATGGTCTCGGCCTGGCGACGGGCACGATCGATGGACCAGGCACGGACGACCTCCTGGGCGCGTTCGCGTGGCGCGTCGCCGTCGGTGCCGTCGTCCTGGTCGTCCTCGAACCCTCGACGGAAGGTCGTCTCGCGGCCGCCCTCGCACGGCGGGGGGAGGGCATCGTGGCGCTGTACCTGGACGCGGGCCGGCATCCGGGTCCGGCAGCACGGCCCACGGGCGCGGGCCGACCGGGTCGGTTGCTGCCCCACGGCCGTCCATGGGGACCGTTCGTCATCGAGCTGATGCCATCGAGGGCCGACTCCGACCCCGCGGCCGACTCCGACCCCGCGGCCACGACCACGCCGCATCCAGCCTGAGCTACCAGCGCTCCTCGTGGAGCATCGAGGCGAGGTCGAGGCGACCACCGGCTCGTGGCGGACGGGTGAGGTCGGTCGGGTCGACCGGGTAGCCGAAGCTCAGGATGTACTCGCAGTGGTGATCATCGGGATAGCGCAGGATGCTCCGGCAGTCGGCCTGCTCGTAGACCGTGGCGGGGCACGAGCCGATGCCCAGGTCCCACGCCGCGAGGGTCATGTTCTGCGCCGCGCGACCCAGGTCCCACATGACCGACAGGGGAGCGCCCTCCGCACGCGGGTCCGGTGTCACGAGCGCGATGGCCATCGTGGCGCCCGCCAGATGGCCACACCACGGACCGACCCCGGACAGGCGTCGGAGTGCCTCGCGGTCGGTGATCGTGATGAACGCCCAGCGCTGGAGGTTCTTGGACGAGCCGGCCCGTCGTCCGGCGTGGAGGATCGTGGACAGGGCGTCGTCGGGGATGGGGTCGGCCGTGAAGGCGCGCACGACGCGCTGGCGCCCGATGGCATCGAGGGTCTGCATGGTCGTCGAGTCTAGGTGGCCCGGGGTATCGTGGTCGGGTGACTCCTCCCATCAAGGCGCCGGGCCCCTATCCCGGCATCATCGAGGTCGTGGTCGAGATCCCGCGGGGCAGCCGCAACAAGTACGAATGGGATCCGACGGCGAATGTCTTCCGGCTCGACCGCGTCCTGTCGTCGGCGGTGTTCTACAACTTCGACTACGGCTTCGTGCCCGATACCCTGGCCGATGACGGCGACCCCACGGACACCCTGTTGCTCATCGACGAGCCCACGTTCACGGGCTGTCACGTCTGGGCCCGGCCGGTCGGCCTGCTCGAGATGCGCGACGAGCAGGGTGGTGACTTCAAGGTCCTGTGCGTGGCCGTCGGCGACCCGCACCAGGCCCACGTGAAGCGGCTCAGCCAGGTGCGTCCGCATCGGCTGGTCGAGATCGAGAACTTCTTCCAGACCTACAAGCTGCTGGAGGACAAGACGGTCGAGGTGATCGGCTGGCACGATGCCGATCGGGCCCGCGAGGTGCTCATCGCGGACCGCGAGACGTTCCAGGCACGCGCGGTGCCAGCAGCGGACCCTCTGCTGGCGGCGGACACGGATCGCGGCTGATGGCGACACCCTCGGAGGTGTTCGAGGTCGCCGGTCGCACGGTGACGGTCACGAACCCGACGAAGGTCTACTTCCCGGAGATCGGGGTCACCAAGGGGGAGCTCGTCCGGTACTACCTCGCGGTCGCCGATGGCGCCCTGCGGGGCATCGCGGGTCGGCCCATGGCGCTCAAGCGGTTCGTGGACGGCATCACGGGCCAGCCGTTCTTCCAGAAGCGGGCACCCGCCAACCGACCCGACTGGATCGAGACGGTCGAGCTCTCGTTCCCGTCCGGTCGCACCGCCGACGAGGTCGTCGTCCGGCACGCCGCCCAGCTCGCCTGGATCGTCAACCTCGGCTGCATCGACCTCAATCCGCACCCGGTGCGTGCCGAGGACCTCGACCATCCCGATGAGCTGCGGGTGGACCTCGACCCCATCCCCGGCGTGCCCTGGGACCAGGTGCGCCAGGTGGCCCTGGTGGTGCGCGAGTCACTCGCCGACCACGGCCTCGTGGGCTGGCCCAAGACATCGGGCTCGCGGGGGATCCACGTCAACGTCCGCATCGAGCCCCGCTGGACCTTCCCCCAGGTACGTCGAGCGGCGCTCGCGCTCGCCCGGGATGTGGAGCGGCGCGCACCGGCGCTCGCCACCAGTCGCTGGTGGAAGGAGGAGCGGCACGGCGTGTTCATCGACTACAACCAGAACGCCAAGGACCGGACCGTGGCGTCCGCGTACTCGGTGCGCCCGACGCCCGACGCCCGGGTGTCCATGCCGCTCACCTGGGATGAGGTGCCGCACGTCGAGATGGAGGCGTTCACGATCCGGACCGTGCCCGCCCTCGTCGCCGAGCGAGGTGATCGGTCGAGCGGTATCGACGAGGCGGTGGGCTCGCTCGACGCGCTGCTGGAGCTGTCCGTCCGACACGAGGCGGATGGCGAAGGCGACGCCCCCTGGCCGCCCCACTACGCGAAGCCCGAGGGCGAGCCCCCGCGGGTCCAGCCGTCGAGGCAGCGGCGGCCCAGCACGGCCTACGGCCCCTCGGATGCGGTGAGCCTCGCGGCGGCGGTCGCGGCGGGTTCCGCGCCGCCGGGCCCGGGGGAAGGGCCCGCCGCCGACGTCCCACCTCCCATGAGCGACCCATCGACCCGGACCGGGTCGAAGCCGACGCCCACGGGCCGCCGGAAGACATCGATCCCGGTGGTCGAGATCTCACGCGCCGAGACGAAGGAGGAGGCCCTCGCCGGCCTCGAGCGCTGGAAGGCGCGTCACCCCGAGGTGGTGCCCCACCTGGAGCCGCCGGACGTCCTCGTGGACGCGATGCGCGGTCGCTCCACGGCGTGGTACCGGGTGCGTGTCAACCTCATCCACGTACCGGTGGCCGACCGACCGACGCAGGGGCCGCTCGAGGTCGACTACGACCCGTGGGCCGGCTACGAGTGGCCGGACAAGCCGGGGCAGCTCGAGCGCGCGCCGCGGAAGCGGAGCACGCCCGATACGACCTCCGGATCCTGAGGGTCAGGAGTCCCGGGGGACCTCCTTGAGACGGAAGTGGCCACCCCCGAAGAGGAGACCCAGGAAGATGATGCCGTAGAACACGAGCGGCACCGCGGGCACCGAAGCCTTCTCGGCCTGGGTGATGACGCTCGCTGCCGTGCCGTTGATGACCACGGTGAGGGTCGGGCTGGAGATGGCCGCGACGATACCCGCGATGCTCACGAGGATCGCGATGAGGCTGATGAGCAGCCCCAGCGCGCGACCCCAGCCACGATGGCCGAAGATGCCCAGCGCGCTCAGCAGCTCCAGCACGCCGATGACCATGGCGATGACGCCGAAGGCGACGACGGATGAGCGGATGAGGTCCACCAGGCTGGCGTCGAAGCCCTGCTGGAACTGGATCTCGTCCACGAGACCCGAGATGGCGACGAGGCCAGCGCCAGCGGCGAGCGCGAGGACGCCCGCCACGAGCAGCAGGAAGCCCGCGAACAAGGCCACGAACGACCGGCCCCTGCGGTACTCGGGCTCCTCCTGGTTCCAGTAGCTCGCGGCAGCGCCACCCCACGCGGCCTGCTGGCCGTAGCCCTGCTGATAGCCCTGGCCATAGGGCTGTTGGTAGCCCTGGGGATACGCAGGACCCTGCTGGTAGCCACTCCAGCCCTGTTGCCCCTGGCTGTAGCCCTGGCCCTGACCGTATCCCGGCTGCCCGTAGCCGGTCGAACGGGGGGCCTGACCCTGGGCGTACCCCTGCTGGGGCTGGGCGTACTGGGCGTAGCCCTGCTGGCCATATGCCTGCTGAGCGGCGCCCTGCTGGGGGTATCCGGCGGGTGGTCGCTGCCAGGTCTGCTGCTGGTAGCCGGGCTGGGCCTGACCGGGCTGACCAGGGTAGGGGGCGCGTGCGGCCGGCTGCTGTCCTGCCTGCTGCTGCCCTGCCGGCTGCTGCCCTGCCGGCTGCTGCCAGCCCTGGGTCCCCGGCGTCGCGGCCTGCGGTGGGTAGCCCTGGGCGCCCGGCTGGCCGGCGCCTGGCGCCGCCGGCTGCTGGTAGGCGCCTGGCGCCGCCGGCTGCTGGTAGGCACCCGATGCCGCCGGCTGCTGGTAGACCGGAGATGCTGCCGCGGGCTGCTGGTAGGCGGGAGACGCAGGGGCCTGCTGGGTCGGCTGCTGCGGATAGCCCTGGGCCGCCTGGCCATATGCCCCGGGCTGGCTCGCCGCCTGGGGCGGATATCCCTGCGGTGCGGCCGGCTGCTGATAGGCGGCCGCTGGCGGTACGGGTGGCTGTGGCGCTGGCTGGTAGCCGGCCTGGGGCGGGTAGGCCGGGGGTGACGGTGGTGGCGGTGCGACGGGTCCCGCGGGTGCGACGGGTGCTGACGCGGCGGGTGGTGGGGGAGGGGCTGCCCACTGGCCGGTCTGGGGCGTGCTCGCGGCGATCGCCGCTGCCGCAGCCGCGGCGGGTGGTGCCCACGGGTCGGACTCGGCGGCAGGAGGCGCGGCTGGCGCGGCCCATGGGTCCGCGGCAGGTGTCTCGGCGGCGGGCGCCTCGGCTGGCGTCGTGCTCGATGCCCACGCGGACGCGGCATCCGGCGCGCTGCTCTCCGGCGTGGAGGCGGCGGACCAGTGACCCGGGTCGGACGACTGGGACGCATCCGTGGTCGGCTCGGGCCACTCGGACAGCGGCTGCGACCAGGCGGCCGAGCCCGTGTCCGTGGATGGCTCCGCGGCGGC
>CAZYTQ010000130.1:0-8103 GCA_964650135.1 uncultured Anaerolineaceae bacterium
GAGCGCCGGTCTGAAAAACCGGAGGTCGGCGGTTCGATCCCGCCCCTGACCACCCTTCGAAACCTCATTCCCTGCAACGCTTTCCCGGCTCGAAGTTGTTGCTACACAACGGTTTGAGCCAACTCTCCTGCTCTCCTGCGTGCCCAACTCGCCAGGGAACACCTGTTCCCCGCTGAGGTTCGGGCCGCACCGGGCCACCCACGATCTTCACGTTGTCGGGCGGCTGACGGGTGGCTGGCAGATATTCCCAGCTATAGTTCCGCTTGCAGGAGTTAGCAAGGTGCTAGCTCAGAGCAAGAGGAGGAACGATGGCTACTGCGAAGCTGGGCGGTCGCACCGCCAAGCAGGGCATCACCAAGGTCCACTGCAAGTGTGGGCGCTGCCGGGAGGGCACAACCGGCCCACGCATCTGCCGGGTCAACTGCTCGCACCCGGACAGGTTCTCGGTGCGGAAGCGCATGCCCAACGGCAAGCGGGTGGAGCGGTGGTTCGACCGGATGACCGACGCCGAGCGCTTCCTGGCCGACCTGGTCTCGGAGGCACGGCACCAACCAACCGACGCACCCAGCGACGACGTGTTCGCTGCGGTGGCGGAACGGTGGCTGGAGATCACCGCCCTGGACATCGAGACACGCACCTGCGAGGACTATGCCGACGTGGTGCGGCGGGTGCTCAGCCCAGTGCTGGGTGAGAGGGTGCTGCGGACCATCTCCCAGGACGAGGTTCAGGCGCTGGTGACGGAGTGGTCAGCCAAGCTGGCACCCCAGACCGTCCGCAACCGGGTCAACGTGCTGCTGCCGATCCTGCGCTTCGGCGGGAGGCCCATCACCGTCGGCAAGTCGAAGGGCGGCATCGTCCTGCCCAAGCGCCAGACCGTGAGCCAGCGGTTGTGGCTGGAGGACGCCAAGACGCTGCGCAAGCTGGTCCGGGCGCTGCCGGCGGAGTTCCGGCTGTACGTGACGTTCATGGCCACCGTGGGCGTGCGTCCTGGTGAGGCCAAGGAGCTCCGTTACGGAGACATCCTCAACGGGCAGCGGGTGCGGGTGAGCCGAGCGGTCAAGCGCACCAAGGGCCAGACCTCCACCGTGGGCAACACCAAGACCGGCGTGGAGCGGGTGGTGTGCGTGCCGCCTGCGCTACTGGATGCGGTCAAGGTTGAGGTGGAGGCGAGGTACAAGCGGACCCCACCGCCCAACGCACTGCTGTTCGCCTCGGGCAACAACCGGCACATCAACCCGGCGACGTTCAACCGTGCCTGGGCAGCGGCCAAAAAGGATGCGCTGCCCGATTGGCTGCATGGGCTGAGAGCGTACGACCTGCGCCACACCGCAGCGTCGATGCTGATCAATCGTGGCGCTTCGGTGCTGGCGGTGAGCAGGCAGTTGGGCCACGCCGATGCGGCCATCACGTTGAAGGTGTACGCACATCTGTTCGAGGACACCATCGATGCGCTCATTGGAGAGATGGACGACGACGTCGCAACTGTGCTGGGGACCGACAACGACAGCGAGGAGGAAGCGGCATGAGTGACCGCATCACCATCAACGTGTTCGATGAGGAAGTCGAGTTGGACCGAGGCAACGTGTTCCACCGCAACCTGATCTCGGCGGTGAACTACTACAACAGCACCAACCAGACCATGAAGGAAGTTGCCCGCCAGGTGCAGGCAGACGCCCAGCGTGTCATTGACGGCATCGACGCAGGGCTCCACCTGACCGCCAACCCTTTGGGCTCTGGCTCGGAGCGGTTGCGTGAGTACGCACTGCGCCGGCAGCACGCCATCGACATGATCAAGCAGGCGCAGCGCCTGATGGCTGAGTTGGAAGAGGCGGTGCCCGCATGAGTGACCGTGTGAGCGCTGAGGTGATGGGCGAGGTTGTCGCGTTGAACCTGGACGACCCCAAGGACCGGCTCATCAACTGGGCCAATGAGAAGCTGATCGAGGTCGACTTCGACATCGCCGCCACGGTGGCGCAGATCACCTACCAGCACGCAGTGTTGAAGGCAGTTGTGGACGGCAGCCATGCGGTCAAGCCGCACCATGCCGACGCACTGCTGGACTCGGCACAGGAGTTGGTGGCGCAGGTGGTTGTTCGTGAAGAGCGGGAGCGCATGCTGAAGCGTGCCATGGGAATGGGAGCGTTGTGACCATGAACGACGAGACAATCTGGCAGGTGCTCACCGATGCATTCGAGTTGAGCGAGTACATGCGCCGGGTCGGCACCGGCGACCTTCAGGCGATGCAGCTCGCGTTGAGCCGGGTGGACGAGTTGGAGGAGGACGAGGCAACCGCCTTCGTCGCTGGAGCCATCAGCGCGACCGCCATGGTTGACATGGACGCCGCATGGCCGCTGGCGGAGAAGCTGCTGGCTGAGGTGGAGCCCGTCACCGCCTAGCCACGACCCCACCGCCCAGGAGCACCCGCCTTCCGGCTCGCCACCGGGATGAGCGGGTGCTTCTGCGTCCGGGACCGACACCAGAGGCCCACCGGCTGGTCGAGGCCCAGAGCTACCACCGGGTGCTGGGCTAGGCGCTGGCCGCTCGGGATGCGGTCGTTAGGTGTGGGCTAGCGGGCTGCCGCACCTGCCAGCCGGGAGCCGGGCCACGGCAGTCGCCTCCGGAGCGAAGGCTGGCTGTGGGCTACGTCCCAGGAGGCCGTGGAGAACCACAGAGGACCAGAGCTACCGGCCTGGGAGGCACTAGGTACTGGACCGGCATCTCTGCCGCTGAACTCGACCATCCTACGGGTTGTCGAGTGGGTTTCAGGGTCCAGCCGCCCGGGTGATCGGGTGGCTCAGCGCTCGATCCGCTTGAGCCGCAAGGGTTCCTTCCCGGTCTCGGAAACCGGGTGTCCGCCTGAAGTCAGCATCCGGATGTGGCCGGCCACCACCTTGCCGACCTGCTCATCACCGACGTCCAGGTTGAAGTCGGACAAGGTGGCGGTGATGACCGCCTGGAGGATCTCCGCATCCTTCTCGGCAATGCGCAGCGTGCGCTCGGCTATGTCGGCGTCGATGGTGGCCTTGGACGTTCTGGTCAGGCGGTCGCTCCACTCGCCCAATGCCTTCACCAACACGTGCTGAGTGACGGTGCGCTCGGTGCCGTCCTTGTCGGTGATCCGGGTGACCATCATCCCGGTCAGCTTGTCCCGCTCCAGGTTGGCGATCTGATCGGAGAGGAACTCAACCATCTTGGCGCAGCGGGACACCTCGTTCATGAGCGCCAACTCCGGCGACGTGTAAGGCAGGTCGTTGAGGTCCAGACTGTCCACAACCTTCTGGAGCTCCTGCTCCTGTTCACGCCGTTTGGCCTTGGCTCGGACCTGCGGCAGATTGCCACCGTGCTTGCGACAAACAGTTGTGCCCTTGACGGCTGGGTTCTTACAGCGTGCGGACCCGTCGGTCTTCATCGCCTTGCACCGCAGTGCTCCGCTCAGAACACGTTCCCCCACATCGTCCTCTCCCAACAGGCTCCCACCATCAACGACACCTTGGCTCCGCTGTCCTTCGATTGTCTTCCGCTTCTGTCGTTTGACCATGACCTTCGTGTTCATATCGGGAACGCTACCTGTTCCGCCCTTGTCCACCGTTCTGTCTCACTGTCCAGTCCTTCCGCCCTCTATATATAGGCGGAAGGGCGGGGTCGCCCTTGTACCAGAAGGGCGGAGAAGGGCGGGAAGGGCGGGAAACGCCGGATCGTGTTGCGTACCAAGCATTTCGACACCTACCACAATGAAGGGCGGGACAAGGGCGGAGCCACCGCCGAACGTTGGTCCGGAATGCCTATCCGCCCTTCCGCCTCTTCCACGAAGAAACCGTTGCCCTGCAACAAGAATCGCCCCTCGCATCGCCTCATCCGCCCTTCTCCGCCCTTCCACACCCAGGGCGGACTGCTCACCCATTCCCGGAGAGCTTCAGCTTGGACGGATCTAGCCAACGCTTCCCAGCATCTGTGATCATGTAGACGTTTGATCGGCTTTCTCGATCAACCGCCACCAACCCACGAGCCTCGCAGGCTCGGATAGCGTCGTCCGCACGCTCGTTGGCGTTGCCACCGATCATGCCGGGCACCTTTCGCACATCACCGGCGCTCTGGATGGGACCCTCCATCAGTACACCCAGCATCGTGACGATGTTCTGCTCGAGCTGCTCCTCACGACGAGTACCACCCGCCACCCACAACCGCCGGGTCGCCGCATCGAAGTCGAGCAGCCGCTCATCGTGGGGGATGGCGTGGCGTGAGTCGCCCACCTTGAAGTACCGATTGCTGCCAGACTTCACCATCACGAAGCGCTCGTCTGGCCAGTCGTCAAAGCGGGTCGGCCCTCGCATGCGCTCCTTGTGCTCCTTGACGTCCTGACCCTCTGCCGCTCGCCCGGTGTGGCCCGGCAGCAGCACCACCGACACCCCAGCTTGCTCCTTGATGTAGTCGATGGCGTTGGTGAACTCCAGCGCCTTGAGGTTGCTGTTCTCCTCGTCCTCGTAGGCTCGGAACAGCGGGTCGATGATCCAGACCTTCACATCCCGGTCGCTCAACCACCCAATGGCGTGCTCCTGCACCCTCGGGCTGGCGAGCTTCATGCTGGTGCCTCGCAGGTTGTACACGGACACGGCGTCCGTGTTCTTGATGCGCAGGTCGGACAGCCACTCGTGGGCGTCCGATGTGTCGAGCTCGTAGTTCCACCAAGCAATGCGACCGTCGAGCGGGTGGACCAGATAGGTGCGCAGGAAGTGCTCGTTGTCGGCATACGACTTCACCAGGTTGAGAGCCCAGGTGGTCTTGCCCGCCTTGAACTGCGCCGCCAGGGTGGCGTTGCTGCCCTCAAACAACAGTCCCTCCACCACCGGGTTGGGCGACTCTCTCGGTGCCGCCAAGAAGTCGGTCAAGGTGTGGTAGTCCTCGTCGGGCACCGAGAAGCTGGCGCTGGCCATGGCTCGACCGAAGGCCAGCTCGGTCACACGACGGCTGTACGTCTGGCGGGCAACCTCCGAGTCGATCCCGGGCGGGAGGTCCAAGTCCCTGAACGACAGCCCGGCCATCAGCCCGGTGGCCTCTTGCTGCTCCTGGGCGGTGCGCCACGGCTCGACCCTGTCGCGCTGGTCAAGGAGGCTCAACACTTCTTCCAGCACATCGCCGTCGAGACCCGTCAGCGGAGCTTCCTCAACGCCCACCCACTCGCCGCCAGTGCACCGGGCACAGCGAAACGCCAACGTCTGCATGTTGATGAAGGCTTGGTGTTCGTCGTATCCCTGCATCCGCACGTTGGGGCACCGGGTGAGCGTGAGGACGTCTGCGCCGGTGCGCCACTCCTCATAGCTCACCTGGGAGGAGGCTCGGTCGTTGACGTACTCGGACCAGTCGGGCGGGTGCCCTGGCTGGTCATGGGGTCGGAGGTCAGTTGAACTAGACAAGGCGAGCTCCTTGCTTCTCTCAGGCTGATCAACAGTGCCAATCAGCATTTGTATTTGTCGGCAACCTCCGAACCGAACTGCGGGCATTATACCGGCCTCGGTGCAATCCATCGGAGATACAGAGATGGCCCCACCGGAGCGGAGCCATCTCTGCTGAGAAACAGGGCGGAGCTCAAACCATCCTGTCTGTGCCAAGAAGTATAGCTCCTCCCTTCCCTGCTCGTATCGCTGTCGGGACGCTCCAGGTATAGCGTGCTATAGCTCAGTCTCGAAGCCTGCGACCTTGGCGAGCTTGCGGAACTTCCCGAGCGCCAGGCCGACCTTGCCCTCACGGATCAGACCCCACACTCCCGCCATTCCATGGTTGGTCTCTGTCTTGCAGCGGTCCAACTCCGACCACAGCGCTGGAAGCCTCGGGTCCTCCACGACCTCATCGGGCAGCGGTGCCAACAGCGGCTTGAGCCATTCTCCTTGATACTTCGTTGTGAGATATGTCCTATCTCCATGCTCAATCGTGAACATTGTGCTTCCTCCTTGCTCCTATTTGCGCCCTACGAGAAATCGGGACTCGCCGTAACTGCCGTTATCGTAGTACTCGCTATACGGACCTACTGGCTATCTCTGAGGAGGTTCAATGACTACATTGCGACAACTGCGACAGGACCTCGGGCTGAACCAAACCGAGGTTGCTGAGCGTGTCGGGAAGCGCCAGCCGGACGTATCCGCCGTGGAGTTGGGCGACGTTCCGCTCACGCCGGACTTCGCCCGAAGGCTGTCTGCGGTGTACCGGGTGCCACCCGGTGAGCTGGTGGAGAAGTCGAAGGCAGCCGTGGCGTTGCGCTCGGCGCTCAAGGGCATCTCGACCATCTCCAGAGGCGAGCTGGCCGACATCTCCATCACCGAGAAGGAGGCGCTCGTGGAGAGCCTCCTCGGCCTGCAGATGGACGCCATGCCCGCCGAGATTCGGGCAGCCGCCAAGGAGGTCCTCACCAAGTTCCACGACGAGCTGGCCGGTGTCGTTGACGACGTCGTCAAGTCACGCACCAGGGTCAGCCATCCAGACCGCGATCTCATGGGTCGAAAGCGACCCGGACGCAACTGACAAGGAGACCGACATATGACCGCCAAGACCGATGCCATCGAGGCAATCGAGCAACTGCAAGCGACCGTGACCGTGGCGACCAACTTGGGACTCCAGGTGCCGACCCACACGACGCCCATCAAGTTCCCCAAGACCAACCTCACCACCGCCCTGGCCGGCATCCACGACAAGGTCGCCGCCATCAGCGAAGCCTGATCAACCGACGAACCCCACCCACATCAAGGAGAGCACATACATGAACATCGAGGACATCAAGCGAGTCATCAAGGAAGCGGCGGACGAGGTCGTCGGCGCCAAGCTCGTGGAGCTGGAGGATCGAATCGTGGCGCTGGAGACGGCGCTGGAAGAGGCGCTCCTCAACGCCAAGGACGTGGCCGATGCGCTCACCAAGGCTGAGGACGCCACCAAGGCTCTCAACAAGGCCACAACCGGCAGCCAGCAGGTCTCCAACTACGACACCGAGCCGGCCACCAAGAGCGCCCACAGGGACGCCTTCGGCCGAAGGTTGCGGTCGGCATGAAGGGTGCCAAGCGCAAGGTGCCGGTGCCTCGTGATGCCACGGCTCGCCAGTTGGTGATCGAGGACACGCTGGACAGGTTCCTCCGCGTCCTCTTCGAGGGAATGCTCGTTGAGCACGGCGTGGTGAGCCGGGAGGAACTGGACGAGCTCCTGGCCGACGTCGAGGCGGAGGTCACCCGGCATTTCGAGATCGCCCATCTCGAAGCGGCACTGGCAGCGTCGCCGTCCACCGCTCCACAACCCAACGCCCTGCTCGACCAGATCGCAACCCCAACGGCACGACAGCGTGTGGCCGACCACAGCCTCGCCCACAGCCTCTGCACCGTCTACGAGGACAAGCTGCGGGTCGAGTTCGGCGTCTCGGCCGACCAGATCGAGGCCATCCGCCAGGCCACCAGGGCGCTGCTCTTGGCGGGTGCAGAACAGGCATACCTGGAGATCGCCACAGGATTGGAGGACACACCATGATGCCCTGGGCTGCACCAGCTCTCACACCCGCCGAGCAGCAGCGGATGAAGGACGACGCCAACAACGCTGCCATCGCCAGGATTGCCGACACGGTCCTCAAGCCGGGCGAGCAGTTCATCACCGACTGCCCGACGAGCCCTCCCGGGTGCGTCCGTAGCGACGCTCCGCCGTTCTACCACTCATACGGACCCTCGGACAAGAGGAGGCTCCGCTACGTCCACGTGTTCGTCGGCGCAGAGGAGGCCAGCGAGAACTGAAGGCTTCGGCTGGCATGTGGATGGTGAACCACCGACCCTCACCGGGAAGCCTGCCAGCCGAGGTATTGCCGGTCACCGGGAGTTGTCATCGGCCCAGTTGTCCCCTGGGTTCTCCTTGCTCCCGGTGGCCGGCCACCGCCCAAAGGAGACATCACATGGTCACAGTATTTGTGAAGAACATCCATCCCGTTGAAGGTCGAGACGTGGAGCGTTCCGGCGTTCGAGTTCCGCACGACGGTCGGTGGCACATGGTCGGCATCCCGCAGCACCGCTTCGCAGAGATGAAGAACTGCCGGCACCTGGCCGTGATGCTGAGCCTGCCGCCAGGGTCCAAGCTCAGCGGGAA
>CAZYTQ010000130.1:8113-8467 GCA_964650135.1 uncultured Anaerolineaceae bacterium
GTGCCCACCGAAGGCAACGGAGGCCACGCATGAAGCCGAAGGACAACCCCAAGTTCCAGGAACCCACCAGGCGCAAGCACAAGGTGCAACCGATCGTCGCTGATGGCCGGGGACTCAAGTTGCCCGTCGTGATCGGGGACGACGTCGTGCTGCCTGCGGAGGAGCCCCAACGATGAGCACCCGGTACGAGCCTCACGATTGGATCAGCGGAGCGTCGGCGCTGAGTGCCGACAAGCTCAACAACATCGAGCAGGGCATTCTCAAGGCGGTCCCCGTCGGGAGCGCCATCATGTACCTGGGCGTAGACGATCCACCGGAGGGATTCCTGTTCCTCGACGGTGCCACCCACCTTCG
>CAZYTQ010000131.1:0-8453 GCA_964650135.1 uncultured Anaerolineaceae bacterium
GATCTCGTCCACGAACACGATGCACGGGCTGTTGCGCTTGGCCTGGTCGAACAGGTCACGCACGCGGCTGGCACCCACGCCCACGAACATCTCCACGAACTCGGAGCCGGAGATGCTGAAGAAGGGCACGCCCGCCTCGCCTGCGACGGCACGCGCCAGGAGCGTCTTGCCGGTGCCCGGAGGGCCCACGAGCAGCACGCCCCGCGGGATGCGGGCGCCCAGGGAGTTGAACTTCTCGGGGTACTTGAGGAACTCCACGACCTCCTGGAGCTCCATCTTGGCCTCATCCACACCCGCCACGTCCGAGAACGTGACGACCGTCTTGTTGCCCAGGAACATGCGCGCCCGGCTCTTGCCGAAGGACATCGCCTGGTTGTTGGTCCCCTGCGCCTGGCGGAACATGAAGTACAGGAACGCGCCGATGAGGAGCACCGGCAAGAGCGCCGAGATGAGGATGCCCAGCCATGCGCCGTCGTTGGCCGCCTCGGGCACGAGCGAGGGGACGAAGGTGCACTGGGTGCCCACCGCACACCACGCCGTGAGGTCCTGGCTGACCTGGGTCAGGGCGCTGGGCACGCGGCTCGACACCTTCACGGGCTTGCTCGCCGCGTCCACCGCGGTGGTGGTGACCTCGAGGATCTCGCCGCGCTGGGTGATGGTGACCACGTCACCCGCCTTCACGCGCTGCTCGAGACTGTCAGCCTGGGGCGGCTGGGAGGAGCCGCTGTAGGGGATGTCCTGGGTCGTCGGACCCTGGAACAGGAACATGTACAGCAGTGCCGCCGTGCCCACCACGAGCACGAGCGTCACGAGGCCGTTACGCAGGAACCGGCTGTTCAACGGGGGGAAGCCTCCGGGGTCAGGGAACCCGGCATGTCGTCCAGGCCGGGGGCCCGATCATAGCACCGGCGGGCGAGCCGACCCCTCGGGGAGCCTTACGCCGTCAGTGAGCCGGTGCCCAGGCGCGCCAGCGGCGCCACGTAGGTCAGTCGAGCCGGAACGGCGGGTACGGCCCTGACATCAGCAGCAGGTACGCGCCCACACGCGTCGCGTACCGCACATACCCGCCGTACAGGTCGTAGATGAGGTCCGCCTGGCGACCACGGAACAGCACCGGGACCCACGCGAACCAGGCCAGCACCATCGCGACGAGGCCCAGGACCATGAGCACCAGGACATGCGGGATGCAGATCACGAGCCGCACCAGGAAGCCCACCAGCGGGATGCCCCAGAAGCGATTGATACGCTGGTCGCGGTCGATACGCACCCGCACATGCTGGGTGGCGTCGTCAGCGCCCGTGAACGGCGGGTAGGTGCCCGAGAGCAGCGCGACCCAGGTCTGGACCCTGATGCCCCAGCGCAGATAGCCACCCACGAGGCTGTAGGCCCACTGCGGGTATCGACCGTTCACGAGCACCCCGATCCAGGTCACGAGGTTCGAGAGGTACACGAGGATGGCCAGGAGCACGAGCACGATGGCGTGGGGGATGATGCAGATGCCACGCACGATCTGGCCGATGATGGGGATGCCCCAGAAGCGGCCGATCCGCCCTTCCGGCGTATAACGCACGTCCACCGGGTAGCCGGCGTCGGCCCACGGCTCCGGGGTGTCCCAGCCACTGGTCGGCAGGCTGGGTGCCCACTGGCTGCCCTGTCCCGGGCTCGCGCCCCAGCCTTGGTCAGGTGACTGGCCCCAGCCGGCGGGCTGGCCCCAGCCCGACTGGCCGGGTGGCTGGTTCCAGCCCTGGGTCCCCTGGGGCGTCTGCCCCGGCTGCTGGCCCCAGCCTGACTGCGGGGGCTGGCCGGGCGCCTGGGTGCCCTGGGGCGTCTGCCCCGGCTGCTGGCCCCAGCCTGACTGCGGGGTCTGGCCGGGCGCCTGGGTGCCCTGGGGCGTCTGCCCCGGCTGCTGGCCCCAGCCTGACTGCGGGGGCTGTCCCGGTTGCTGGCCCCAGCCCTGGGTTCCCTGGGTGCCCTGCTGGGCCCAGCCACTCGACGGGGCCGGCGCGGGCCAGCCGCCCTGGGGGGTCTGGCCGGGCTGTGGGGTCTGTCCCCAGCCGGGGGTGCCACTCGGGGTGCCGGAGCCCCAGCCGCCCGAACCCGATGACGATGCGTCCGAAGCCACGGGGTCCTCCTGGATCAGGGGTGGTAGCGGAGGGCGGATTCGAACCACCGACCAAGGGCTTATGAGTCCCCTGCTCTACCACTGAGCTACTCCGCCGCCGTGTCCGCCGGCGGCCTCCCTCGGCCACCCGGGACGAAGGATGGCAGCAGCGACTGCCGATCCAGCGTCGCACGATGGTACCGCAGGCCACCGGGACGATGCCGCCGCCGCCGTATGGGGCGCGCCGGCGGCCCCGGCACACCCGGCACCTGGTCGCGAACGGACCGCGACCTGTCAGACTGGTGCCATGGGTCACCTGTACGGCATCCTGCGCTTCCGGCTCGGCATGGGGATGACGGGCCTGCGTCTACGCGCTCGGACCCTGTTCTCGGTCGTGCTGGTCCTGGGCGGCATCGGCGGTGCGATCGGGTATGGCGTGGTGCGTCAGGTGCTCCGCGACCTCGAGGACGAGGACCAGGACCCGACGGGTCCATCGCCCCGGTGAGCGGCCCGCGGGGCTGGCCCTCCCTGCCTCCGGAGCCACCCACACAGCCAGGCCCCACGCGGCTGGCACCCCTCCCGATGAGTGGTGTGCTCGAGGTCTCGATGCGCGTCGTGCGTCGCCACCTGCTGCCACTGCTGATCCTCGCGGCCATCATCCAGCTGCCGGCCCTGCTCATCGACGCCGCCGCGCAGCAACGCCTGGGCGAGTCGCTGCTGCCCGTGATGTCCGGCCTCGACGAGACGACCCCCACGTTCCGCGAACCGACGGCCGACCAATGGCAGGTCATCATCGGTGGCCTGGCCCTCGTGGCAGGTGCGTCCCTCGTGGGCATGTTGATGGGTGCCCTGGCGGGCCTGGGCAACGCGACCGCCGTCCTCGCTGACTACCACGGTCGACGCGTGGATACCGGGATGCTCCTCCGGGCGACACTGTCGCGGGCCATCCCCGCGATGGCGGCGGCGTGTCTCGCCACCCTTGCCGTGCTCGCGGTCATCGTGGGCGGCGTCGCGCTCGGGATGGCCTCGATCGCGTTCCTGCCCGGTGATGGCGGAGGCGGCCTGGGCGTGTTCCTCGCTCTCGTGGTGGGGGTCGCCACGGTCGTGTGCGCCGTGACGCTGCTCACGCGCCTGGTGCTCACCAGCGCCATCATCGCGGGCGAGGCCGGAGGGCCCATCGGTGCCATCAGGCGCAGCTGGCACCTCACCGGACAGCACACCTGGCGCACCTTCGGCATCCTGCTGCTCGTGACCGTCGTGGTGGCGCTCGTCGGATCCACCATCGTCCAGCTGCTCGGTGCGCTCGTCACGGACACGGTCGCGGCGCCCATGGGCCTGGCTGTGCTCAGCGACGTGCTGCTGGCGAGCGTCGTCTCGCTCCTGCTGTCGCCCATCGGCGGCGTGGTGACGGGTGTGGTCTACCTGGACCTGCGGGTCCGGCGCGACGCGTGGCAGCTGGTCGTGGAGCCGCCGCCGGTCTGACGCCTCAGGGCTCGAGCAACGACCCCACGATCCCCCCGAGGACATCCTCCGCGGGTGCGCGGTCCAGATCGCCGCCCAGGGGCACGATCGAGGGCGCCGGCGGAGCGCCCGCACGGAGCGCGAACGCCCGCTCCTTGCCGGAGCCATACCCCAGGCCACGCGCCGCGAACCGGAGATAGGTCGGCGTGGCCGCGAATGACGTCTCCGCGCGGCTGGCATCGAGCTCGGCACGGATGTCCGCGTTGAGGGCGCGCGCGGCGGCGACCTGGTCACGAGCCACGAACACGTCCGAGATGGAACGTGCGACCGCCGCCGAGGCGAACACACCCAGGAGCAGGGCGCCAGCCATGAACATCGCCCGACGCTCCATGGCCCGTGGCCGCCGGGGCAGGCGGACGCGGATGGCCTGACGCGACGGGTCGGCTGCCGGCGCCGGGCTGAGGGTCACGCCACTGGGCGGCTGCGGCGCATCGACGTCGCTCTGCTGGGTCGCGATGAGCAGGTTCCCCGCCCGGTCCGTGCCTCGCCACGACGTGGTGGTCGCGGGGCGGTCGACAGCCCGCCAGGAGGTGGTCGTCGCGACGTCCGTCGGATCGACGGGACGCGTGCGTGTGCGACGGCCAGGAAGACGCGGCATGGCCACGCAGCGTAGCTGCGGCAGACGGGCATGTCAAACCTGGCCAGACCTCTCCGGTCATGGACTCCGCGAACGTGGCGCCGAGGCCCCCACCTCGCTCCACCCGACGCCACATATCGAACGGATGGTCGGTATGCTAGCACGCCAGCGCTCCCCATGAAAGGACCGACCGATGCGCATCCACCAGCCGATGTCCACGACCGCCGTCCTCGACCAGCTGCTGGACCTGCCCGACGTGGCCGGCGCGGTGGTGGCGCATCGCGTGCTGCCTGCCCATCCCGCCGACGTGGTGGCCATGCCGGACTTCGTGGACGAGCGGCTGGGGACCGCCCTCCGCGCGCGAGGCATCGATGGGCTGTATCGGCACCAGGCGGAGGCCATCACGGCGCTCCGCGACGGACAGGACATCCTGGTCGCCACGCCGACCGCGTCAGGCAAGTCGCTGTGCTATCACCTGCCGGTGCTCCAGGCCGTGGCCGAGGATCCTGCCGCGCGCGCGCTCTACCTGTTCCCCACCAAGGCGCTCGGGCGTGACCAGCTCGTCGAGCTGCGCGACCTCGCCGGGCTCGCGGGGCTGCCACTGCATGCCGATGTCTATGACGGCGACACACCCGCGCCCCAGCGGAGCCGCATCCGGTCCGCCGGCCAGGTCGTGGTCACCAACCCGGACATGCTCCATGCCGCGATCCTGCCTCACCACACCTCGTGGTTCCAGCTGTTCGAGCAGCTGCGCTACGTGGTCGTGGACGAGGCCCACAGCTATCGGGGCATCTTCGGCAGCCATGTCGCCAACGTGCTCCGCCGGCTGGCCCGCATCTGCGCCCACTACGGCTCCCGGCCGCGCATCGTGTGCTGCTCGGCGACCATCGGATCGCCCGAGGATCTCGGCGGGACGCTCACCGGACGGCCCGTCCGGGTCATCGACCGGAGCGGCGCACCCACCGGCGAGAAGCACATCGTCGTGCTCGACCCGCCGGTGCGGGACACGCGCACCGGCGCGCGGCCGGGCGCGTCGGGCCTGGCGCGGCGGACGGCCCTGTCGTTCCTGCGTGCGGGACGCCAGACCATCGTGTTCGGTCGCTCGCGTGTCCAGGTCGAGCTGCTGCTCACGTCGCTGCGCGAAGGTCTCCGGGATGGTCATGGGCCATCCGCCCGGGTGCGTGGCTATCGGGGCGGCTATCTGCCCTCGGAGCGACGCGCCATCGAGGCCGGGCTGCGGACCGGGGACGTGCTGGGCGTCGTGTCCACGAACGCACTCGAGCTGGGCATCGACATCGGGCGGCTCGACGTCGCGGTCCTGGCCGGCTATCCGGGGACCATCTCCGCCACGTGGCAGCAGATGGGTCGCGCGGGCCGACGCCAGGAGGTGAGCGTCGCGATCCTGGTCACGGGCGGCGGTCCCATGGATCGCTTCGTGGCGACCACGCCCGAGTACCTGTTCGAGGGGTCGCCGGAGGAGGCGCGTCTCGATCCGGACAACATCCATGTCCTGTTGGCCCACATCCGCGCCGCCACGTTCGAGCTGCCCTTCGAGCCAGGCGAGCGGTTCGGTCCCTCCCCCGCCGATGACCTGCTGGCCTTCCTGGGCGAGGATGGCCATGTCCGGCAGGCGCCCGACGGGCGCTGGTACTGGACGAGCGAGAACTTCCCGGCATCCGAGATCAGCCTGCGGGTCGCCGCACCCGAGAACGTGCTCATCATCGACACCGGGCCGGCAGGCACCCGGGTCATCGGGGAGGTCGACCTGTTCTCGGCGCCCACCATCGTCCACGAGGGCGCCATCTATCTCCACGAGTCGCGCCAGTTCCACGTCGACCGGCTCGACTGGCACGAGCACAAGGCCTATGTGCGGGCCGTGGATGTCGATCACTACACCCGGGCGGACATGGCGGTCACGCTCAAGCCGCTCGATGTGTTCGACGAGACCGCCGTGGCGGCGCTGCCCGGCGGCCAGCCACAGGACGCCCGGGTCGCGCACGGTGAGGTCATGGTCTCGTCGCTCGCGACCGTCTACAAGAAGCTCAAGCTGGACACCCACGAGAACCTCGGCTGGGGCCGGATCCATCTGCCCGAGACGGAGCTCCACAGCACGGCCTGGTGGTTGACCCTGGGACCGGACGCGTCGGCCGGCTGGACGCGCGATGAGCTCGACCGGGCGCTCGTCGGAGCCGCCCGGGCCATCCACACCGTCGCCTGCATGTCGCTCATGAGCGACCCACGCGACCTGGGCATGGTCGCCCAGGTGCGCTCGCCACACCTTGGCTGCCCGGTCATCTACCTGTGGGAGACGGTGCCCGGTGGTGTGGGCCTCTCGGCGCGTCTGTTCCAGCGCACGAGCGAGGTGCTCGCGGGTGCGTCACACCTCGTGGAAGCGTGTGACTGCGACCGGGGCTGCCCGGGCTGCGTGGGTCCGGTCAGCGGCCCCGCCGACACTCGTGGCGCCGTGACCCGGCTGCTTCGGCAGCTCCAGGGCATGCAGCGTGTCGCCGCGTGACGCACGAGCTGGCACAGGACACCGGCAGGGTGGCGCGATGACGCCGCATCACGTGCCCCCGATCGCGTGTGCCGGACACTCGCACGCGCGCTCATGAGCGGCTCGATGACCGCCATCCGTGCCCGGCGCCTGGAGCGGCTCCGTGGCTCGATGACGGCCCCGGACCACGTCATCGGGGATGGCGTGGACCACGTCACGGTGGCCGATGCCGATGGGGTGCCGGGGATGGCGTCGGGTGGCGACATGGCCGTCCGGCTCGCGCGGACGTTGCGTGGCCACGTGGCCACGACCGCGGGCGGACGCGTCGTGATCGTGGAGCGACGGATGGCATTGCCCGTGGACCTGGGACCACTCGTGGACCTGCCAGAACCCATCGACCCCGACCAGCCCATCGTGTTCCTGGACACCGAGACGACCGGGCTGGGCACGGCCGCGGGGACCCTGCCCTTCCTGGTCGCCCTGGCGCGCTGGCAGGGCGCGGACCTCGTGGTCCGCCAGCTGCTGCTGCCGGACCATCCGGACGAGCCAGCCCTGCTCGACCTGCTGGCGCGTCATCTGCCTCCCGGCGTGGTGCTCGTCACCTACAACGGACGCACGTTCGACTGGCCACTCATCTGCGGCCGCTACCGGCTCCATGGACGCACACCGCCGCGTCTGGGGGCCCATCTGGACCTGCTGACCATCGCCCGGGGCCTGTGGCGTCATCGGCTGCCCGACGCGCGGCTGTCAAGCGTGGAGGCCGGCATCGCTGGGGTCCGGCGGCACGGCGACCTGCCGGGGGCGCTCATCCCGGAACGCTACTTCCGCTGGCTGCGGGACGGCACACCGGAGGTCTTCCGGGAGGTCATCGCCCACAACGACCAGGACGTGGTGTCGCTGGCGCTGCTGATGCGTATCCTGGCCCGCGATGTGATGCCGGCGCGCATCGCGGGTGCGTCACCCGGACCCGTGACACCCCGTGACCTGCTGGGTCTCGGCCGGATGTACGCTCGGCGACACCGCGCCGACGATGCCCTCGGCTGTTTCGAGACGGCGCTCGAGCGACTCGCGTATCCATGGCAGGAACGGGAGCTCCAGGCGACCCTGGGCATGGAGCGAGCACGCATGCTGGCGCGTCTCGGCCGGCGATCCGAGGCGCGATCGGCGTGGGAGGCGGTGGCGCTGGAGGGTGGCCGCCACGCGGCGAGAGCCTGGATCCAGGTCGCGAAGTGGCTGGAGCACGCCGATCGTGATGCCCACGCCGCCCGCCGCGCAGCGCGGCGAGCGGAGGCGATCGCTGCGCGTCTGCGGTTCCTGGGAGAGCCCCAGCCACACGTGGAGCGGGACCTCGCGCGACGACTCGCTCGGCTCGGCCGGCGGATCGGCACGGCCGATGGTCACCGGGCTGCCTGAGGCCGGCGCCTCCCGGCACCCAACCCCCAAGATGCTCAGCGAGCGAGGATGGCCTCCAGCTCATCCAGGGTCCGGTCGACCTCGTCGGCGGTCGTGTAGTGCACGAACCCCAGACGCACCACGCCCCCCTGCTCGGCCAGGCCCAATCGTTCGATGAGACCCTGGGCATAGAAATGTCCGTCCCAGGCCAGGATGCCGGCGGCGCCCAGGCGCTCGGCGATGTGACGGGGCGCGACCCCATCGACACCGATGGCGAAGGTGGGCGTCCGGTCGGTGAGGCGATCCGGGTCGGTGATGCCCCAGGTACGGACCGCGGGGATGGTCGCGATGCCTGCGAGGAATCGGGC
>CAZYTQ010000132.1:0-8407 GCA_964650135.1 uncultured Anaerolineaceae bacterium
CGGGCGACGAGAGCCGCGCGAAGCTTGGCTACTACCACCGGGTCGATGTCGAGGAGGTCCTCATCGTGGACCCGGACGCGCACACCGTGGAGTGGTTCGCCCGCGGCGCACATGCCTTCGAGCCGGCCGATGGCAGCACGCTCCTGGGCATCACCGCCGCCGAGCTGGCCGTCGCGATCGACTGGCCCGCGTAACCAGCAGGTCCCGCCCGGGCCGCTGGCCGTGGCGTCTCGTCTCAGCAGGTGCCCACCAGTCCACGCTCCAGCTGGGCGATCATGACCTCCAGGTTGGCGATCTCCTCGCACGCGACCATGAACGCATCCGACCCGAGCGGGACGGCCTCGCGTCGAGCTCGCGCGGCGGCGTGCGCCTCCATGAGCGGCCCCCGCGTGATCGGCGGGTCCGTCGGCGGTCGGAGCCTCGCACGGGGTGTCGGCGGGTCCAGCCACCATGGCCGGACGGGTGGTGCGTCGTCGACCGGATGCATCGGGGTCGGGCGTGGCCGGGTGCCCTCGTCGGCCGTCCGGCCGGACTGCATGGGCGCCGGTACGTCGGCGGCGAGCGCCAGCGCATCGGGGCCGACCGCCGGGTCGATGGCCGGCAGGAACGGGATGACCCCGGATCGGAACCGCGTCGGGTCGACCGGTATGGCATCGGGGCCGCGGAATGCCTGGACCTCCCCGCGGATGGGGTCCATCACCAGGCCCAGCTGCCAGGGCTCCCGGAACGCCCCCCGCTGGGTCCGCAGGTCCGTGCCGGAGAAGAACGCACCGAGCCCGGGATGGGTGTGGAACCAGCCCACGAGGAGCACCCCGCCCTCCAGCGCGCTGATGGACGACGACAGGCTGTCCCATGCCTCCGCGCGGAACGAGACATGGACGCCGCTGGTCTCGACGTGCTCCGTCGCCGGGATGGCGTGGTCGATGGCCACGAGGGCCCGGTCGCGGTCGTCGGTCCAGACGCGTCCGCAGAGCAGCCCCGCGACCTCCTGCCGGGAGCTCCGCGCGTGTCGCTCCATCGCCCGCCTGGCGGCAGGGGACCACAGGTAGCAGGGCTCCTGGTCGTCGGCCAGCCCGGCGAGCCAGGGCATGACCTCCCGCGTCGGCGGAGGTCGACGGGGCGCGTCCAGGCGGGTGAAGCGGAGCATGGCTCGGCGCTACCGCGTCCTGGTGAAGGTGATGGTGCGCCTGGCCGGCACCTCGGCCACGGCGGCGACCGTGCGACCGGGCACGACCGTGCCCAGCGGGGGCCGGATGTCGCCGTCGCTGAGGAACCGCTGGGCCACCATGTTGGCTGGGCTCGACGGGTCGAGCAGCTCCGGGTCGTACTGGACGATGCCGAACAGGCGCTCCACGAGCGCATCGAGGAACTCGGTCGACCGCCACGTACCGAGGCACACCCGGTTCTCGTGTGCCCAGATATGCGGATGCAGGATGGGTGTGATGAACCGCACCGTGGGCTCGTCGAACGGGTAGCGCCCGGCGAGGGTGATCTGGACCCGATGCTCGTCGATGAACCGGGGCCCCGCCGCCGTCATCCCGGCGAGCCCGCGACAGCGCAGCGTCAGGTAGTACTCGCGCGGCGGGCTGCCGACGGTGCGGTCGATGGACAGGACGCCCACCGACCGTGCCGCGAGCGAGGTGAGTCGCTGGTGGTCGCTCCGGAGCCGCTCGGTGTTCATCGGCTGCCCGCCTGGAGGATCGGGGTGACCTCCAGGACCTCGCCCGACTCGATGCTCGCCTCCGCGAGGGTGGCGGTGGGATCCAGCTGGCGACCCTGACCCTCCGATCGGAGGAAGTAGTCGAAGTCCTTGGGCAGCTTGAACTCATCCTGGAGCGTATCCAGCAGCTGTCCGACGGTGGTGGACGAACGTAGCTCGTCCGGGATGTCCAGCACGCCCTGCTGGACCCGATCCGCGGTGCGGACGGTGAGCTCCATCGCTATCGACCCTCCTTTCGTCGTGGCCAGACGGATCCGCCTGACGTCTCGACGGTGATGTGCTCGGTGCCGGACTCCACCAGGAGTCGGTCACCGGATCTGCGACCGAGCGTGGTCAGGGGCACGACGCCCGCCGGATCGGTCGCCTGGATGTCACGCTGCAGCGTGGGCACCTCCACGCCACCGCATGACCCGCAGATCCCCTGTGCCAGGGCGATCCGGGCGAGTGGGCCGAGGTGCGTGCGGGCACGACCACACACCGAGCAGGTGAGGGCCGTCGCCAGCGCATATGGCAGGTGGAGGACGGCTGATGGCGAGAGCCCCAGGTCCTCGATGACCTCCGCCCACGTCGCATCAGCGGTCAGGCGTGTGGAGCGCCGGGTGCGCACGACGCCGTCCTCGTGGTGGGGGCAGTCCGATCGACGGCCGATCTCGCTGGTGGTCCAGTGCGACGACCGGATGGCGAGCGACTCGCGGGTGCCGAACCGGACGGCGTCACCGTGCAGGTGGTCGACGATGCGGGCGAGCAGCAGGGCACCCGAGACCGACGCGGTGACCGCGGTGGTCGGGACCGCCGCATCGCTCGGCTCGCGACGGAAGCCGGTGCACGAGAAGCGCGCACGCAGCTGCTCCAGCGTCCGGGCACCGATCGAGCACTCCCAGCACGGGCCAGGGTGGAGGAAGGCGGACACCTGCACGCCATCCACCGAGATCGCGCCGTCGAACCAGGGCCGCTCCACCAGCCGGGTCCGGCGGTTGAGCACCGATCGTGCGTACGCGTTGTCGAGGCAGCCGACGACGACGTCCGCCGCCGCGAAGTCGGCGTCCGAGAGCGTCCATTCGATGTCACCGACGACCGCCCGGACGCGACCATCCGGGTTGAGCTCGGAGGCGCGTTCGCAGACGACCTCCGCCTTGGGGCGCCCGACGTCCGAGGCCCGGAACAGGACGCTGCGGGTGAGATTGGAGGGCGCCACGACGTCCATGTCCACCACGACCACCTGCCCCACACCGACCAGGGCCAGGCCCTTGACGACCTCGTTGCCGATCGCGCCGGCGCCCACGACCAGCACCCGTGCATCCGCGAGGGTCCGCTGCGACCAGCCGGCCGCCGCCTGGCGTGCGTACCGGTCCTCCGCCTGCCACGCGATCCGGCGCGTGTCCATCTGCGCGGTCATCCGAACGGACCCCCCATGGCCAGCGCATCCGGGACGGGACGTCCGAGCTTCGGCTCGGAGACTCCTGGCAGGGCCGAGGTGACCCGGAGCCTGCGTTCACAGACGATGCAGTCGCCACCCTCGAGGCGGATCGCACGCACCGATGCGAGTGCGTACGTGGCGCCACAGGACGCACACCGCTGGGTCGGCTCTCCTGCCTTGGGCGTCGCCCCGGTGAGCGGGTCGACGGTGCCTTCGGCGATCCGCCGGAAGAGCAGCTTCTTCTGCGACCGGGTTCCGCGGGTCGCGGGGGTCGAGCGGCTCGTCGCTGCGTCACCGGTCGTCGTGGCGATGGACCCCGTGGGTGCCGCCGGCGCGCCCGAGGTCAGCGTGAACGTGGTCCGGACCGGGCGGCGGGACCGGAAGCTGTAGCCGCAGGCGACGCAGCGGTTCGTCTCCCGGCGCAGGCCGTCGACGGTGTCGGGTTCGTAGGCCGTGTCGCACCGGGCACAGACCACGATCGGTTCGCCGGGCTCGTGTGTGTGGCCGGTGACCGGGTCGACCTCGCTCACGGGCTGGTGCTCGAAGCGGACCCGGCCGTTCGGGATCCGCCGGAAGGCGATCCCAGGGCCAGCAGGCGGCGGATCGACGGGTCCCGTGGCTGGCGGGGGCGCAGGGCTCACGGAGTCGGCGGGTGTGGTCGGCCGTCGTGCGGCTCGAACGAGCGCATCGCGCGCGAGCGTCTCGCGGACCGCCTCCGAGAACGCCTGGTCCCAGTCGGTGCCATCGACGCGTGGTGTGTCGTGGTCGGGGTGGCTCTCATGGGCATCGGGTACGACCTGGTCGTCGCCGTCGATGGGCACCGGCGCCTCGGCGGACACCGGCACCTCCGTGGCTGTGGACGCCTCGGCAGGGACGGGCACCTCCGTGGGCGGGGGTGCCTCGGCGGGTACGGGCACCTCCGCGGGTGTGACCTGCGTGTCGTCCGTCTCCTGGCGTGCTCCGGTCCTGGCGTAGCCGGGCGATGGTCTCGGCAGGCGTCGCGCGACGTCATCCAGGAAGATGCCGAGATAGTGCGCGAACGACCCGGGCTCCGGAGCCGGAGGGGGCGGGCTGCCGTCCGTTCGGCGGTGCCATCCCCCCACGACGTAGCGGCCCTCGATCATCCGGTCGCCGTGCGCGTCCGTCACTCGGACGCCGTCATCCGTGTAGACCGCGTGGAACCGAAGGTCGCCGTGTCGGTCGACGACCTCGACCGGCCGCGGGTACAGCCGCCGGATGACGCGCGCGATGGCCTGCGGGTCGCGCACAGCCGGAAGCTCCGCGGGGCGGTGCCCCACGCGGGTGGGCGGTTCGGCGACCTGGAGACTCACGTTGGCGACGTCCTTGACCTCGATGGATCGGTGGCTGGCCCGGCCGCATCAGCGGCGAGTCACACGCATCTTGCGCATGCCCTCGTGCCAGCTTGTCTGTCACACGCCCGAGGATCGCCGGTCATGGCGCGGACGGGCCACGTACGCCGCGCCCGCTCGCCCGGCGATCGAGTCCCGGCGCAAGCTGCGGTCCTACGTCGACCGAGGCGTCGAGAGTGGCGTCCCCGGGAGTGGTGGGACATGAGCGCGGACCGCTGCCGCGACCGTCCCGGTCAGGCGACGGACGCGAGCGGGTCCACCCAACGCAGGCCCGGGTAGCGCGCGAAATCGCGGTCCGCGCTCTGGAGCTCCATGCCCCACTCGATCGCGAGTGCTGCCAGGTGTGCATCGGTCGTGTGGTCCGCGGTCGCTCGTCCACCCAGCAACATGCGATCGAACACGTCCCGATGGCGTTCCGTCGGCACCGGGATCCGGACGTTCGGACGCGCGAGCCATCCGTTCGCCACCTCCCATGCCGTCTCGACCGCCAGCGGGCGCTCCAGCGCACGAGGATGCGACGAGATCCGGAGGAAGGCCAGCATCGACGGCCACGGGATGCCGACGATCGGCGTGGCGCTCAGCGTCTGGGCGAGCCAGCGCCGTGCCTGCTCGTGATGCGGGAACTGCCGGTGATGTGCCCAGATGAGCAGGTTGGCGTCGATGAGGACCGCATCCGAGCTGCTGATCGTCGGCGTCGAGCCCGTGGCGGTCCGAGCGTCAGGCGCCGCCGGAGCCATCCAGGACCTCGAGCGCGGCAGCGATGTCCGTGACATCCACCAGTGGCGTCCCGGTGTCGAACACCGGTGGCTCGTACGGGGCAAGCTCGCGCCGTGCGTCCTGCGCGAGGCCACGCCGGATCAGGTCGTTCGCGACCCGCGAGAGCGATCGCCCATGTGATCGCGCCGCGTCCGTGATCGCGGCGGCGACATCATCATCGAGGTTCAACGTCGTGCGCATCAGGAATCATCATACCTGATGCATCCATCTCGATGAGGCGGTCCACCAGTGGCCGGACGATGCCCGGCTCCCGCAGGCCCGCACGCCACGCGGCAGGGATGGCGTCGAGCCCGAACCATGCGCCCGCGAGGCCACCCGCGATGGCCGCGGTGGTATCGGTGTCCCGCCCGTATCGGATCGCCCGCGTGACCGTATCGACATAGGAGTCCGCTCCGGCGAACGCATCCCACGCGGACCAGAAGCTGTCGATCACATGCCCGCGTCCCGAGCGGCCTGTCCACGTCTCCAGCTCGTCGAGCGCTGCCAGGTGATCGGTCATGCGCTCGTGCTCGTAGGTCGCCCGGAGCGTCGCCCGTGCGTCCGCGAGGAGGCCCGCCCGGTCGCGCGTGCCCGCGAGCACGCCTCGCACGAGGAGGCTGTACAGCGCGCACGCGACCTGGCAGCGCGGATGGCCATGGGTGACCCGCGACGCGAGATGGGCCAGCTCCACCAGTCGCTCGTCCGGCACGGCCCGCTCCACGAGCGCGAGCGGCAGGATGCGCATGAGCGAGCCGTTGCCCGACGCGTGATCGCCCGTCGGTCCCGCATCGATCGCCGGTGTGCCCTGCTGGATCGCCGTCAGCGCGGCGCTGGTGGTGCCGCCGATGTCGAACACGCGCCCGCCCGGCGCGTATCGGCCCTTCTGTCTCCAGCCGACCGCCCGACGGCCCTGGTCGTCCGTGTCGAAGCCCACCGTCAGCAGCGAATCGAGCAGCGCGAGCATCAGGGCGCCGTCGTCGCTCCAGGTGCCCGAGGGCTGGTGGTGGGTCCCGGTGGCGCCCCAGTCGATCGTGGTGATCTGGCTCGCCGCGAGGAACTCGTACGGCACGCCCAGCGCATCCCCGACGAGGTGGCCCCAGACAGCCCCAGCGAGCCGCGAGGGGAGGGGCATGGACGGCGCGTCGAGCTCAGTCATGCCCTCACCGTACCGCTGACCTGTGCCACCTCGGATGACACGCGGTCATGGCGCCGCCGTACCCGCATCGTCCTCGCGTGTGGCGTCTGGTTCGCTCAGCCTGCTGTCGCGCTCGGCCCAGTGTGGCGAGTCCGGCCGCAGCGACTCGAGCTCGATGATCCTGCCCGCGCCTAGCAACCGCTCCAGCGGGAACCGTCACGGTCGACCTCCGCCATCTCCATCCACCTCATCCGAACCAGACCGCGGCCTTCGTGTCCAGCCGCCACCTGCCGCCGGGCTTCTTGTCGAACAGGACGGAGACGACGTCGTATCGCGAGCCGCAGCCACGGTAGGTGCGGACCTGCGCGGCGTACCCGCCATAGGAGGCATGGGACAGGCGACGGCCCGATGTGCCGAAGATGCGATGCACCCGGGCCTTGGTCATGTTGCCCTTCGCCGATCGGTACTCCGCTCGGCTGACGCACCCAGCGGCGCTCGCTGGCGCGGCAGGGAGCATCACCAGTGACGCGATGACGAGTGAGACGATGAAGGCGCGCATGCTTCCTCCTTGAGGTCGACCTGGTGTGGACACGAGCGCGACTGGGACGCGATCGTGCGCCGGGCTGCTGGGCGATCACATCGACCGGCTCCTCGTGGCCATCCATGGGCATCCTGAGCGCCCCGTGTGACAGCTCGATCGTCACAGCGGCGACGTGCTGTTCGCAGGGTCCCACCGTCCGATGACGTGTCAGGGCGGCCCAACCGGACCCGGTACAGATGCGGTCAGGGCCGCGTACGCCTCGCGCGCTAGCATGCCCTCATGCGAACGCTGTTCGTGACCGACCCGCCACCACCGGTCGAGGACTGGCTCGCGCGCCGACGCGCCCTGGGCCAGGACCGCTTCGACGAGGTCTGGGAGGGCGAGTACCACGTGTCACCAGGACCCCGCGGCAGACGCGCTGCCATCGACTTCCAGCTCGTCCAGGTCCTCGGCCAGCGCGCCGGGCGAGTGGGTCTGAGCGGGCGCACCGCGTGCAACATCGGCAGCCCGACCGACTATCGAGTCCCCGACCAGGCGTACGTCCGCGAGGGCGGGCTGGACGTCTGGAACCCCACCGCCGTCATCGTGGTGGAGATCGTCTCGCCGGGCGACGAATCCAGGCGGAAGCTCGGCTTCTACCTGCGCGCGGGCGTCGAGGAGGTCCTCTTCGTGGACCCGGACCATCGCAGCGTCGAGTGGCTCATCCGCGGCACGGATGCCTTTGAGCCCGCCGACGGCAGCACCATCCTGGGCATCACGTCCACCGACCTCGCCGCCGCCATCGACTGGCCCCCAGCCGGCTGACGACGGCAACGCGCGGTCGCGCTCCCCGCTTCCTCGACGGACGTCGTTCTGCGACCATCCGTCCCGTTGGTGGCGGTGCCCCGGAGGAGGAAGTGGCGATGGGTGCCACGGCGAGTACAGCGTCCTGAAGCCATCGGCGGATCCAGCGACCGACCGCGGCTGACCCATGATCACCGGCGGACGGAGCTCGCGGCGAAGGCGGGTGCCCTCGTGGCGTACGACCCACGAGGCCAGCCATCCCTCTCAGGTGCCGTCGAGTGGCGGGATGGCCACCTGCCCCTGGGCGCTCGCAGGCTCGAACGCGGTCGTCCGCAGGATCCTGCCGAGCTCATCGCGCACCTCCGCGAACTCGGCTCGCCCGCGACTGTGCTCGTATCCATCGCCCGATGAGAACGCCACGGGCCGGTCGACGAGCACGCGTCCGGGATGGGCGCTCAGCACGACGATCCGGTCGCTCAGGTAGACCGCCTCATCCACGCTGTGGGTCACGAACAGGATGGTCACGCTGGTCCGTCGCCAGATGGCGATGAGCTCGTCCTGGAGCCGCTCGCGGGTCAGGGCATCGAGCGCCGAGAAAGGCTCGTCCATGAGCAGCACCCGGGGGCGCGCCGCGAGCGCCCGGGCGATCGCCGCCCGCTGCTGCATGCCGCCGGACAGCTCGTAG